>NZ_CANDOD010000052.1:0-1081 GCF_947387585.1 Grimontia sp. SpTr1 | reverse complement strand
ACAACCATTTGGATGTTGTCGCCTGGCATTACCATCTCAACGCCTTCTGGCAGTTCGATAGTACCGGTCACGTCAGTAGTACGGAAGTAGAACTGTGGACGGTAGCCTTTGAAGAACGGAGTATGACGGCCGCCTTCGTCTTTAGACAGAACGTATACTTCTGACTCGAACTTAGTGTGAGGAGTGATAGAACCAGGCTTCGCCAGTACTTGACCACGCTCAACTTCGTCACGCTTAGTACCACGCAGCAGAACACCAACGTTCTCACCTGCACGGCCTTCGTCCAGAAGCTTACGGAACATCTCAACGCCAGTACAAGTAGTAGTGGTAGTCTCTTTGATACCAACGATAGCAACTTCGTCACCTACGCGAACGATACCTTGCTCAACACGACCCGTTACAACAGTACCACGGCCTTGGATTGAGAATACGTCTTCGATTGGCAGGATGAATGGCTTGTCGATCGCACGCTCTGGCTCTGGGATGTAAGAATCCAGTGCTTCTGCCAGCTCAACGATTTTCGCTTCCCACTCAGCTTCGCCGTTCAGTGCACCCAGTGCAGAACCTTGAATGACTGGGCAGTCGTCGCCTGGGAAGTCGTACTCAGACAGCAGTTCACGAACTTCCATCTCAACCAGCTCAAGCAGCTCTTCGTCGTCAACCATGTCACACTTGTTCATGAATACAAGGATGTATGGAATACCAACCTGGCGACCCAGCAGGATGTGCTCACGAGTTTGTGGCATTGGACCGTCAGTTGCCGCAACAACCAGGATACCACCGTCCATTTGCGCAGCACCGGTGATCATGTTTTTAACATAGTCAGCGTGTCCTGGGCAGTCTACGTGTGCGTAGTGGCGAGTTGGAGTATCGTACTCTACGTGTGAAGTAGAGATAGTGATACCACGCTCGCGCTCTTCTGGCGCGTTATCGATTGATGCGAAGTCACGCGCTGCACCGCCGTAAGTTTTAGACAGTACAGTACAGATTGCTGCAGTCAGAGTGGTTTTACCGTGGTCAACGTGGCCGATAGTACCAACGTTAACGTGCGGTTTCGTACGTTCAAATTTTTCTTTAGACA
>NZ_CANDOD010000051.1:0-1121 GCF_947387585.1 Grimontia sp. SpTr1 | reverse complement strand
TTCACAACCAGCAGTGCTGACGGCTGGCAGAACCTGGATGGGAATGAATATTTCACCATCAAAGCCCTCAAAATTGGCGATGACGGTAAACGTGTTAAAGACGGCGAGTTAGTCACGGAAGGCTCTGAGCACATTCACAGCACGGGTATTGGTGTGGCAGATACTGCACGCCCTGAGCACACAGGTGCGTCACACCAAATTGAACACAACCATCAGTATGATGTTTCTGAAGCCATTCAAATTGACCTCAACAATCCGACGTTCAGCATGGATGTGGGCATTGCGAGGCTCTTTGCTACAGAAAACGGTGGTGAAGTCGGTAAATACCTGATCTACGACGGTGATGTGTTAGTTGATGAAGTGACCTTCTCATTTGATGAGGGACACACCGGTATCATCAATATCAGCTCGGATGTTCCTTTTGACCGTGTCGTTCTTGAGTCTGCTGAACGCAAGAATGATGGCGATAGAGATGGTGGTGACTCGACGGATTTCACCATTACATCTATTTCTATACATACAGAGCAATACAAGGTCACTGAAACCAATACACTGGATTCAACTTCAACGGCACAAGGTTCATTGTTAGACAATGATAGTGACCCAGAAGGTCATAGTTTCACGGTCACGCAGATTAACGGCATAGACCTTAATTTTGACATCGACACTGGCTTCGCAACGGTTGAGTTCCCTGAAGGTATCCTGCGTATAAAAGCTGACGGTACTTTTGAATTTGATGCCAAAGACCAGGTATCTCTGAAGAAAGGGGATGCGCAATCTTTCGACTTTGAGTACACCATCAAAGACGCTAAAGGTGACACTGATACGGCTGACGTCAAAATCACTATTCTGGGTGTTAACGAAGCCCCTATCGTCGAAAAGGTCACCGCGCAAGCGAATGAAGACGACCAGAAGTTTGTTGTTGACCCGCTAGCAAACAGCAGTGACGGTGATGAAGGCGACCAGCTAAAAGCTGAGAACATCAAGCTTTCAAGCGGCAAAGCCGATGGCGTTAAAGTGGTCGATGGTCAACTTGAAGTAGATCCAAGTGCCTATCAGTACCTTGGTGAGGGAGAGAAAGAAGTCATCACCTATACCTACGATGTTGTTGAGTATGAAGG
>NZ_CANDOD010000050.1:0-1177 GCF_947387585.1 Grimontia sp. SpTr1 | reverse complement strand
GTGCCTGCAGTCCAGCCATCAGGCACGGTGGCAGATATCTCAGCAGTTGAACCGTCCGGTTTGGTCAGGGTAAGGGTGACGGTGTCGCCCGGTTCAATGCCTGTTGGAGGGGTGACCAGCACATCAATGCCGTCACCGGCTTCGTCCTTATTGATGCCGTCAGCCGCTTCAGGGATCGCCACCAGAGGCAGTTCATCCGTGCCGTTTTCACCGGTGCCTTCGCCCGGTGCAGTGGTGTCGACGTTGACGGTAATGGTTTCGCTCGGCGAAGAGGTGTTACCAGCACTGTCAGTGACCGTGGTGGTGATGGTGTAATCGCCTTCATCCGGGAGGGTACCGCCAGCGCCGCCTAAATCTTCCGGAGACACCACGACAGAGACAGCACTGCCGTCAGTCCAGCCATCAGGGACGGTGGTGGTGACCTCTGAGGTGGAGCCGTCAGGTTGGGTGACAGTGACAGTCACGGTATCACCCGGCTCGGTGCCGGTTGGTGGGGTGACCAAAACTTCCACACCGTCGGTGAGTTCCTCTTCACCGATACCGCCGGTGGCTTCAGGCACCTCTACCAGAGGCAGTTCGTTAGTGCCGTTTTCACCGGTGCCTTCACCCGGCGCTGTGGTGTCTAAAGTAAAGCCCGTCGATACGCTTGGCGCACTGCTGTTACCTGCCGTATCGGAGGCAGTCGCCGTGAGGGTGTAGTTGCCGTCATTAAAGCTGCCGCCATCACTGATTTCCGTGGTTGGGATGGTGATGGTCACCGCAGTGCCTGCAGTCCAGCCATCAGGCACGGTGGCAGATATCTCAGCAGATGAACCGTCCGGTTTGGTCAGGGTAAGGGTGACGGTGTCGCCCGCTTCAATGCCTGTTGGAGGGGTGACCAGCACATCAATGCCGTCACCGGCTTCGTCCTTATTGATGCCGTCAGCCGCTTCAGGTACCTCTACCAGAGGCAGTTCGTCCGTGCCGTTTTCACCGGTGCCTTGACCCGGTGCTGTGGTGTCGACGGTGACGGTAATGGTTTCGCTCGGCGAAGAGGTGTTACCAGCACTGTCAGTGACCGTGGTGGTGATGGTGTAATCGCCTTCATCCGGCAGGGTACCGCCAGCACCGCCTAAATCTTCCGGAGACACCACGACAGAGACCGCACTGCCGTCAGTCCAGCCATCAGGGACGGTGG
>NZ_CANDOD010000049.1:0-1318 GCF_947387585.1 Grimontia sp. SpTr1 | reverse complement strand
TGATGTATGGAATCCACTCTTTCCTTGGCGATCTACAATTCCAAGGTTTGATTAAACACGAGGGTTCCATCATGTTGACCACTAACATTATTGCAATCGACTTAGCCAAAAATGTTTTGCAAGTTTGTCATATCAGCGCAGATGGCGAATTGCTTTTCAATAGACCACTAAGCCGACAGAAAACTAAAGAGTTTCTTGCCAGAGCCAAACCCGCTATCGTCGCAATGGAAGGTTGCTGTGGTTGCCATTACTGGGGGCAATTTGCTGAGAAGTATGGCCATGATGTTAGGCTACTCAATCCTAAAAAAGTAAAAGGATGTTTGGAAGGGCATAAAACTGACCACAATGATGCTCTCGCTATAGCAAATGCAGCTATTCAAATTGGCATCAAGTTCAGCCGTCCAAAATCCATTGAGACACAGTCTCTTCAATCACTAGAAAGTAGTCGTCGTTTCCTATCTCGGTCCGTTGTTTCTTTAGGTCAACACATCCGCGGTACGATTCTTGGGTACGGCATCGCTAACCCAAGAGGCGAAAAAGGATTGAAAGCCTCTGTCCAGTCTGCTCTCGACGGTGAAACAGAAATTCCAGCTAATGTCGTTTCGGTGCTGGCCATGTTGTGGGAGCAATATAAGCAACTTAAGTTAAAACTTATCCAGTTTGAAAAAGAAAAAAATGCACTAACTCGACAAATTGAACCCTGCCAAAGACTCATGGCGATTGAGGGCGTTGGTGAAACAACGGCGGCAATGCTTTATACGACCCTTGGAGATGGCAAACAGTTTAAGAACGGAAGGCAGGCCTCTGCTTTTGTGGGTCTCACCCCAAAACAACATAGCTCAGGCGGAAAAGTTTTCATGATTGGTATTGATAAATGTGGTGGTGTAAAGGAACTTCGTTCCCTTTTATATCTTGGTGCGATGTCTTATGTGGGCAGGCTTCCTGATAATCCGAAAACACAAAAAGACGCTTGGCTTACCAAGCTCATTGCTCGAATTGGGTTTAAAAAAGCCTGTATCGCTTTAGCAAATAAAATCGTACGGACCGCGTGGGCAATGCTTCGATATGAAACCAACTATGAGCCAGTATTACTGACTGATTAATATGAATCTTACAAAATGATGAAGCGGAAAAGGTAAGACCAACCTGCTGAGAACCTGGCCATTCTGTCACGCTTTAGAAGCTGCTAACTCGATAAGGACAGTAGGTGCGCAAACATCAAAGGCTAGAGGATAGCTACCTCATCAAGAAGCCGAATATACGTACGCATCTTAACTTTGATTGCAGATTCGTTTTGTAGGTACGTGGATTCCATATA
>NZ_CANDOD010000048.1:0-1322 GCF_947387585.1 Grimontia sp. SpTr1 | reverse complement strand
GGGGTTCAACCCGGTGAACCTGTTGCCGTCACCCTTCCAAGGGGACACAATCAGGTCATCGCTGTCCTTGGTATTCTGGCCGCTGGCGGGTGCTATGTCCCTGTCGGTACACACCAGCCTCTGGTACGACAGCAGCGTATACACACCACCGCGGGGATCCGTTTCACTGTCACTGACCCGGCACACCTTGATGCCGTCCCTGGTCTCGCCATTGATATTTCTTACACTGACAGGTTCTCGCCATTAGAGGCCCCCGTCCCTGTCTCACCAAACAGTCCGGCGTATATCATCTTCACCTCCGGCTCTACCGGTGAACCCAAAGGCGTTGAAATGGCCCATCAGGCCACCGCCAATACCCTTGATGACATTAACCACCGCTATGGTATCCACCCCGACAGCCGTGTGCTTGCGGTCTCTGCGCTCGATTTTGACCTCTCCGTCTATGACCTCTTCGGTCTGCTCAGCGCCGGCGGTGCCGTCGTCATGGTCGATGACGCCATTCGACGCGATGCCGCTGCCTGGTTGTCTTTGATTAACGAACATCATGTCACTGTCTGGAACTCGGTCCCTGTCTTGTTAGACATGCTGATGGTTGTCGCTGAAAGCCAGCACCTGACCTTACCATTTGAGCAGGTTCTCCTTTCCGGCGACTGGATTGGTATGGATATCCCTCAGCGTCTGTTTGCGCTGAACGGCCATCAGGTAAGACTGGCTGCCATGGGAGGCGCCACGGAAGCCGCTATCTGGTCTAACACCTTTGATGCCTTTTCTCCGGACACCCCCCTCCCTGAGCACTGGACGTCCATTCCTTACGGTAAACCGCTCGCCAATCAGGTTTACCGGGTGGTCGATGCACAAGGGCGCGATTGCCCTGACTGGGTGCCCGGTGAGCTTTGGATTGGGGGCCTCGGGGTCGCCACCGGATACCGGGGGGATGACACCCTCACTCAGGCCCGCTTTGTTCAGGCCACATCAGAGACTGTTTCCGGCCAACCTGCTATGCGCTGGTACCGAACTGGGGACCAGGGGCGTTACTGGCCTGACGGCAATCTGGAATTCCTGGGCCGCCTTGACCATCAGGTCAAGGTGCGGGGACACCGTATTGAGCTCGGTGAGGTAGAAACTGCCCTGAACAGCCTGAGCGCTATTCACCGTGCTGTCGCTGTCGTGCTCTCTCCTGCCGGACAGCCTGCCTCACTCGCTGCTGCCCTGTTGGTTGACCATACAGATGATACTGACACCGAGCAGTTCAAGGCGGATGTCACTGACCAACTCCGTGCCCTGCTGCCCGACTATATGGTTCCTTCTACCCTCGCGCTGGT
>NZ_CANDOD010000047.1:0-1353 GCF_947387585.1 Grimontia sp. SpTr1 | reverse complement strand
CCAATTTTGAGGGCTTTGATGGTGAAATATTCATTCCCATCCAGGTTCTGCCAGCCGTCAGCACTGCTGGTTGTGAATGCAGTTGAGAGTCCATCGTTGTTCGCATTCACTTCATTGACGTAGATATGGATATTGGCCGGTTCGAGTGATTTATTAG
The DNA here is from genome assembly GCF_947387585.1 of Grimontia sp. SpTr1. Lineage (NCBI taxonomy): Bacteria > Pseudomonadati > Pseudomonadota > Gammaproteobacteria > Vibrionales > Vibrionaceae > Grimontia > Grimontia sp. SpTr1. Next base: position 1,196 of record NZ_CANDOD010000047.1, on the reverse strand, counting down.
TTCCATCTGTCGCAAAGTACTCAATTTGAACTGGGCCGTTGAATTCTGAATTAGGTGTAAATACGAGCCCTTCGCCATCGTCACTCAATGCAATAGAACCGGCTTCGCTTGGTACTAGGGTAAAGCTCTCTAAGTCATCTTTGTTCCAGACAGAAACAGTGTCACCGTCGTCTTTATCGGTATCGTTTTTCGTAATGTCGTTAAAGGCAATTAAGATGCCGTTTGTATCGCTGTTGTTCACCCAGTAGCTGTCGCCACCGTCATAGTCATCGTTTGCAACAGGCGGATTGTCGTTGTCCAGTATCGTTGCAGAGTCGGATAGTTGATTACCTGACTTCGCCAAAGCAACGTCTGTATTCACATTTAGCGTGACTGATTCAGGACCTTCAAATTCACTATCATCTTTGGTGTTAATGATGACGCTAAAGTTCGTATTATTGCCCGCAAGTGTCAGGTTGTGGCCTTGGTTAAAGAAGCTAGCAATGTCATTAGGATCTGTAATTTCATCGCCATTCACGCTGATAGACGTGATGTCAGTAATATTGAAGTCATCGTTGCTTTCAAGCTTGAGCGTGTAAGTGACTTCGCCTTTAACTTGATTACCTAACGTAACGTTAAATGTGGCCGAGTTTCCTTCATCGGTATCTCCGAGACTTTTGACGTTCAACGTTGGACGATCATCATTACCACCGTCAATGTCATTGTTGCCACCCAGTTTACCGTCATCAGACACGATAGCGTTATCTGTAGCCAGCTTACCGTCGGTAATGCCGCTCACCCCTTCAGACGGGGTAACAGTGACCGAAAATGCTTCGTCGCCTTCGTAGTCCGTATCTTGATGAGTAGTAACCGAAACATTGAGCTCAGTGATCCCAGCAGGAATGGTGTAATCGCCGTTGCTGTCTGCCGTGATCACCTCGGTCTTGCCGTTCAGCTCGTACGAGACGGTCATGTCGCCCAGATCATCAGCGTCGGTGTCGATATCAGTCAGGGACAGTTTGACTTTGACGCCGGTCTCAGCAGCTTTGTTGAGGGTTACGGTAAAGTTGGCACTGTCACCTTCGCTGACTTGTGCTTGTGGGCCTGTAATAGATACGGTCGGGCGGTCATCGCCACCAATTGGCGGTGGGTTAGCACCCGTGCCATCGTCAGCGATGGTGGCTTTGCCCACTTTGTCATTGCCGCTGTCCGCCAGA
>NZ_CANDOD010000046.1:0-1495 GCF_947387585.1 Grimontia sp. SpTr1 | reverse complement strand
AGAATACCAAGGACAGCGATGACCTGATTGTGTCCCCTTGGAAGGGTGACGGCAACAGGTTCACCGGGTTGAACCCCGTGCTCGGTGAGTAAAGCAGCCAATTGCAGGGCAGCTTGAGCGAGCTCGCCATAGGAGAGGGAATGTTGTTCAGAGATAATGGCAGTGCGTTCGGGTGTTTCCGCTGCCATTTCAAAGAACGGTTGGTGAAGAGTTCGCTCCTTATAAGGGTACTCTGTCGTGTTGGTCACACGGCGGGTTTGAGTCTGTTGTAATGGTAAAAGCGTATCCAGTGGTGAGTTCCACGAGACATGCAGGGTATTCAACATTGTGCCGAGGGCGTCAAACATGTCGTCGAGCATGCCTTCAGGGAAAAGTGAATCCACGGTATCCCATGAAATATGAAGCTCATCACCATATTCATACATTTGATGATCCAGCCATACCTGAGGTGTTTCCGATAAGCCTCCACCGGATATTTGCGGGAACTCGCTGATAGTCTCTTCTCTTAACAGATCATCAGACATTCCGAGTGTGCTGGTGAATACAATAGGCAAGGCAGCCGCTGTCATATCCATATGCTTTGCGCGCTCGCGTTGCACATAAATTGAAGAAACCTGTCGATGCTCTAAGGCATCAAAGGTTTCTTCCTGTAACTGCAAAGCACTTTCGATTAAGTTTGCGCTCCTGTCAGGCTGATAACCCACTGGTACCAATGATGTAAAGTCACCGGCAACATGATTGATATCCGGGTGAATTGGCTGCCGATCGAACAGTGTCATATTTACGGTATGGGAGTGGCCGCCACTCCAACGGCTTAAAACCTCACAAAATGCACTCAGCACTGCAACAGAAGGTGTGATCCCATTGGCTCTTGTTGACTTCTTTAGACTTTGCCAAGTTTCGCGGTTTAAGATCATTGACCGTCTGCGGAAGTGAGAATGATTGACTGTTCTTGGATCAATCTTCAGTGGTAAAGCTGCAGATAGCGGGAGTGTTTCAAGTTTTTGCTCCCAGTATTTGATAGCTGTTTCACGTTGTTTTGCCGAGGGTGCGAATTGTTGAACATAATCGCGGAATGAGACCGCAGGCGCAGGCAAAGGCGCTTCAAGATCCCTGTATCTGAGTGCTAGCTGGCGAAGCAGCATTTTAATGCTGAAGCCATCCAAAGTGAGGTAGTTGAAGATCAAGCCAACCCTGCTGCGGTGATGACCCATTGAAAATACGCGCGCTGCAAACAATGTGGCTTCTTTCGAGGACGAGAGAGCTTTCCACCAAAGTGAGAGCTGCGTGCTGGCATGTTCAAGATCATCACACTCTACCTGTTCAATAGAGGTAAAGAATCTGGACGGATCCTCGGCCACACATTGAGTTTCCATATCACTAATATCAACCCTGAGCATGTCATGATGCTGAACCAGGCTGTTCCAAGCCTGTTCAAGCCGTCCAACATTGACGTTCTCACCATCCAGCTCGACCAGATAATGGGTACCACAGT
>NZ_CANDOD010000045.1:0-1531 GCF_947387585.1 Grimontia sp. SpTr1 | reverse complement strand
TAATAAATATGTTGGTTGAGATAACCAACAACCCATTAAGCCCGAAAGGGCAATAACCCGAGAGGACGAAAACATGAAAGTTAATGGAAAGGAAGTGGATAGCACTGGTTGTAAGACTGCCCTCGATGTACTGATCAAAAACCGTATTGATGTGTCCAATGAATGCAGAAATGGAGTTTGTGGGGCGTGTCGGTGCAAAGCAACCGGCTCTCCAGAAAAATTGATTGATACGCTGGGATATCACGCAAAGGATGAAATTCTACCATGCTCTGTATCAGCACTTTCTGACATAGATATAACTATATAGCTATATAACTTTAAAGTTACATACATTAAGCCCGAAAGGGCAATGCCCCGAGAGGATGAAGCCATGAATCTATACGTTATTATCAGATCTACAAGAATGGATGATCGTTCATTCAAGAGAGAAATTGCGAGTATCTGGAGTTCTCCTGATTTAGCGAGGGAAGAACTGGAAAACATTGAAAAGCGATTCAATTCAGATAAAACCGAATATATGAATTGGCGAGCGCGCAAACCTATCTCTGCCACTGATCAACTTGTACTTGAGGTTAGAGATGAATATCTAGATGTTGGGGATAATCCCGGATATCGGAGTGAAATGGAATATTCGATCACAAAGCAAAAACTCTCAGCTTAGCCACCTAACTTCCAAGTAAAAGAAGCCTCCTAATCGTCCATAGGAGGCTTTTTTATGTGCCTAATGACCGCATCAATGGGGTGTTAGTTAGGCCAAATTATCTATTTTTATTGATTGTTATTGGCCATTTTGTCTATATTTGTATTAGAACAGGACATATATAGATAAATTTGAATGATTAAAATTAGCGAAACGGCTCTCAGTCCAGCCAAAGGCTGGCAATCGCCAACTACAGGTGAGGTTGCAGCAGCTTTAGAGGTAATAGAGCAAAAATACGGAGACTTTGGCAGTTTATGTGGGATTGGCGGCCGAACGGTTCGCCGGTGGCGCGTCGGAGCAAATGACGACAGTTCTTCGATTCCGTACGGTTGTTGGGTAATCGTTGTTTGGTTAGCGACTGGTGCAATCATTGTTGAATCTGTCGCTTTGTCGGAAGAGCAAAGAGCAGAGATAGTAGAGTTGCCGCAGTGCAGTTCGGCGACTGGTTGGGAAAGTCCAACTGCTGAGGTTGCAACTCGTTTTATCGGAAAAACGAGCTTTACTAAATTGACCCGAAAGGAGATTGCGGCACGGTTTAAATGGTCGTCTGAAAATTTCGGAAAGCAGATAGCGGGACAAAAACTCAACTACATTCACTGGTGCTGTTTAATGCTGTTGTGCGGTATTCAACCCACTTTTATGTTCCAAGAGTAAAGCAATGTTATACACAATCGCGACAGAGCGGGTGTTTAAGGCTCGGTAACTCATGTGTATAACATTGCTCAATGAAGCCTCCGGCGTTCAGCGTTGGAGGTTTTTTTGGTTCAAGTGACACACTACCTATTCCCCAGGATTGATTAAGGCCGCTAATAGTCTGGCAAGAAGGAAAAG
>NZ_CANDOD010000044.1:0-1585 GCF_947387585.1 Grimontia sp. SpTr1 | reverse complement strand
TAACACATATGAGCCCTTCTCCGGTCAATAGGCAATAGTATTCTTTTGGCTGCGCCAGCAGCCAATTCTCTCGAACAACAAAGTTGTCTACTTCGTTTTGTCATATACGCCATTAAGTCATTGCTTACGGCAAACACATATAGAGGGTCTCTTACTGCGGTCTCACCGCTGCCTGCCATTGGAGTGACAGGGCCACTAGACACTATTCGGTTAACCCAAGCTGGCACTATTCAAAAAGAAGGTTAAACGTTTGTTTTCCAGTTATCTTCAGGCTCAGGTTGGGTGTAAGCAACTTTGTTGTTCGTTTGGGTGCGCAACGACGGGGTAGCTAATCAAAGCAAAGGGGCTTGGACTACATTCGACACACCTGACCATCTGGGCTTAATGCCCATTAAACTCAGTCAGCAACGTGCTCTTTCTCAGCACCAGTTAGACGTTCAGCTCACCCCATCGTGCGACTTATTCTGTTAAGAACCGACGTTCATCAAACACAGTTTTGTTCCTCAACATGAAGTAAACACATCGGCCTAGCTTGTGGGCAAGGGCAGATAACGCTTTGGCTTTGCTCATCCGCTTTTGTAGACGGATAAGGTACTTCTTGGCTTTTTCATTGCCACGAAGGTAAAGGACTGCGGCTTCGGAGAAGGCCCACTTAAGGTGTGCGTTGCCGATCTTATTGCCGCTGGTGCCATATTGCTTTCCCGCAGATTCGGCTTTGCATTTAACAAGGCGCGAGTATGAGGCGAATTGCTGAACGGAAGGAAAGCGTTGGATACTGCCGATTTCATAGAGGATGGTCAGAGCCAGAATGCGGCCAATGCCCGGAACTGTTTGTAGTAGTTGGTAATCCTGGGGGTTATGTTGTTTAGCGTGTTGCTCGATGAAGTGTTCAACGCTCGCGAGCTCTTTGGTGTAGAAGGCAATCACGTTCAAATCGATATCGAGATTGCGGTTAACCGCAGGCTCATTGAAGCGATTACGGACTTCATCTCTGGCATAGGGATAGCGAAGCTGAAGGTTCGGAGCCGGATGATTGTACTGGCTAAAGGTGTTGGATACATGGGCTTTCAAGTCGGCACCGTGACGCATGATTTTAGTACGGCGACGAAGTAAATCACGTGTAGCCCTCATGGCTTTAGGGTAGACATAAGCGAGAGGGAAGTTTCCGCCCCGCAGCAGCGAAGCGATTTTGAATGAATCAATACGGTCGTTTTTTGTTTTGCCACCGTGAATAGCTTTCATATACAGCGCATGGCCGAGTACAAAATCAAAGGCGTAATCGAGGCAAAGGTCACTGACCCAATACCAGCAGTGCATGCACTCAACACCGACCACAATCTGGTCTTGAAAGGGGGCGAGAATGTCTAAGAGTGCATCAGGATTGGCATCAATTTTCTTGTGAACCACCTTGTTGCCCGCAGAGTCGAGGATACAGACATAAAGAATGCGCGCATGCAGATCGATACCGCAGTAATAGTCGTGTTGAGTGTTATAAAATCTCATTGAGTCTTCTCCTTTTTGGGTTTCGTCGCCTTCCAGCTTAGCTAGACGGTTAAGCTGGAGGAGAAGGCTCAATGAATATCAA
>NZ_CANDOD010000043.1:0-2057 GCF_947387585.1 Grimontia sp. SpTr1 | reverse complement strand
AGAATACCAAGGACAGCGATGACCTGATTGTGTCCCCTTGGAAGGGTGACGGCAACAGGTTCACCGGGTTGAACCCCGTGCTCGGTGAGGAAAGCGGCCAGTTGCAGGGCAGCTTGAGCGAGCTCGCCATAGGAGAGGGAATGTTGGTCAGAAATAATGGCAGTGCGTTCGGGGGTTTCCGCCGCCATTTCAAAGAAGGATTGATGTATGGTTCTGGTTGAAAAGGCTTGGTCAGTGTGATTTATTGCCAGCCTTGATTCACGCTGTTTGTTAGGTAATACAAGGTGAATTGGTGTATCCCAGTCAACGGTGATTAGATTATCAATGAGCGCAATATAAGTATTAAACATGTCATCGATCATTCCCTCTGGGAATAAGGCATCAACACTGTCCCAAGATAAAGCAAGCTCTTTATCAAATTCATAAAGCTGATGATCTAACCAGACTTGCGGGGTTTCGGATAAACCACCGGCAACCATTTTAGGGAAACCCGATTCACCCTGTTCAAATAGCCCATTACCAAGCCCTAATGTGCTCGTGAACACGATTGGGAGAGAGGCAGCTGTGAGACTCATTTCATGAGAGCGTTGCCGTTGAATCCATATAGAAGAGACGGCTTTATTTTCCAGAACATCAGCGATCTCCCGTTGGGTCTTTTTAGCTTGTTCGATCAGAGTTGATTCTTCTTCACGACAAAAACCTACGGGTGCCAGTGTGGTGAAGTCACCCAGAATACGATTGATGTCTTGATGCACAGGTTGGCGATCAAACAAAGTCAGATTGATAGAATGATCTTTCCCGCCATTCCAAAGGCGAAGCACTTCACTGTATGCGGTTAGAAGCAAAACAGAAGGGGTGATTTGGTACTTTTGCGCCTTGTCTTTTAATGCTTGCCAATCTTCTGCCGGCAAACGATGTTCCCGCCTTGTGAATATTGGATGCGCCAAGCGTTCTGGTTCTGTCGCCAAAGGAAGAGATGCTTTTAACGGGAGTTCTGCAAGTTTATTCAACCAGAATGTTTCAGCGTTTTGTTTTTCTTCATTACTTGGCGCAATTTGATTGACATAGTCCCGGAACAGTAGGTCTGTTTTTGAGGGGAGGCTCTCTGGATCTAAGTATGTCCGGCTTAATTGCTCTAGAAGCAATTTGATACTGAATCCATCTAGAGTGAGATAGTTGAATATAATTCCGACACGACAGCGAGGGTTTCCTTTTGCATCGTGATAAGAGACAGCAAACAGATGGTGCATTTGAGCCGAAGACCCGACGTCACTGTTTTTGCTGGCAGATGATGTTGTATGGAACTGTTGATGAAGCCACTGCTGCGCAAGTTGTTCACCTTGACCATCTCTCATGTCATCGAATCGGTGACAAAGCGTCTCAATACCCGGGAAGAAAGGCAGTACGCGCTGATTCCCCTCTTTGTCTATCGTAACCCTGAGCATGTCATGATGCTGAACCAGGCTGTTCCAAGCCTGTTCAAGCCGTCCAACATTGACGTTCTCACCATCCAGCTCGACCAGATAATGGGTACCACAGTTGAGTGGCAGTCCAGGTGACTGGCCCATCCAATAGGCACGCTGAACCTCTGTCAGTGGGAAAGGTTCAAAGCGAGCGTCCGGGTCGGGAACCAGGGTGGAAAGCGGCTCGGCGTTCTCGAATGAGAGTCCGGCAGCAAATTCGGCCAACACAGGTTGTGCAAACAACAGACGGAGAGGCTGTTCAGCGGTCAGCCCATTTTCACGTAGCGTTGAAATGACCTGGGTGGCTAACAAGCTATCACCGCCGAGAGAGAAAAAGTGGCTTTCCCTTCCGATGCTTCTGTCCGGTAACAGTGCTTGCCATACGCTGGCTACCTGACACTCCTTATCGCCTTTTGGGGGGGTCAGGGTAGTGTGCTGTGCGTCAGCATGCTCAGCCAGAAGTATCTGAGCTTGCTTGCGGTCAACTTTACCGTTCGCACTGAGTGGAATTTCATCAACCAGCGCGAGGGTAGAAGGAACCATATAGTCGGGCAGCAGGGCACGGAGTTGGTCAGTGACATCCGCCTTGAACTG
>NZ_CANDOD010000042.1:0-2493 GCF_947387585.1 Grimontia sp. SpTr1 | reverse complement strand
CCGATTTTAGTGTGTTCAGCCCAAGCTTCAAATCACTGGCTCTGAGTGTAATTTCATCGACTGCTTTGTCTGCCGTGATTTCGTTGGGTTCAGGAGGTTTTGGCACAACAACGATATAACCTTGTTGTGCCAAGCTTGATGCTATCCACCCACTGTGTGAAAAGGCTGACCGTGTTCCGCCTTGAGACAAGAGAACGATAGAAAATTTCTCACCAGCTAAAGGGGCATCTAACTGCGTTTCGACCACCTCAAAAATGTTGCTATTACCAAACGTAAAATTGGTTTTTCTTTGGTCGTGGGATACCAGTAATACACATCGACAGGCTTGTTTCTGTCACTGCTGAATACCGACTTTACCGTCAGCGAAGAATGGTATTTCTGTTCAGCGGCACTCACACTGAAGCACAACAGAGTTAACGCAAACGACATGACTAATTTGGTTTTCATTTTCCCTTGGCCTTCTAAGACGAATTCATAATCACGTATACCCAATCTAGCTAACGATGCTAGAACTCAGTTGGACTAGGTATTATATTTTGCAGGACGTTTGGAAAAATAACGTGCAGGGGACTCGCCGTAGACTTTGCGAAACATGGCAATAAAGTTGCTCGGTGTCGCGTAACCCAAAGCGAATGAAACGTCTCCGACGGATTTCCCACGAGCCAGCATTTCCATTGCGTGGATCAACTGTATCTGTTGCCGCCACATGTTAAAACTCATATTTAGCTCGGTTCGTACCAATCTTCTCAGTGTTCTCGAAGACGTAGCACCGATACTGGCCCAGTGCTCGACAGACTTTGTACTACCAAGATTATCCAGCATTGAATGGGCTATCCTTTGTAACCTTGGGTCTCTCGGTAGCGGAAAGTAAAGATTTTCATGGGGAGCGCGGCGAATTTCATTAAGAATAACGCAGAGAATGTGTGATTGGTCTGGCGAGACCTCCGTGGTTTTACTCCAACCTAGTATCCGGTTCGCAAGTACTTTAATCACATCATTCATACCGATAACGCATGGGGATTTTGGGAGTTGATGACAGGCAGAAGGTAAAAGTAACAGTGACCAACCTTTCACAGAACCATGAAAGTAGACACTGTGCATTGCTTCCGGTGGTATCCATCCTGCACGGTGAGGAGGCAATAACCAAGTCCCCTCTTCGGTGTTAACTTGTATCAGTCCTTCATCGATACAAATTAGCTGCCCCCGATAATGCTTATGGCTTGTATAGGGTCGCTGAGAGCGAGAGAGCTTGTCTTCACGTTCATGTAACCATTGTCGGGCAATGAGTTCGGCACCCTCCCTCCAATCGCTATAGTCACAATTATCACTCTGTAAACGCCGTTTCATAGATGGCCATTTTTCATTATTTAATGTCCGAATAACATTATCACAACATGTTAACGTTCACTTAGTATTTCAGAAAGCCAACCGAATGTCTGAAATGGAGTTCTTATGAACGAGTACCTGTTTATTTCCTACTACATAGCAGCAGGCCTCGGCATTGGGTTACTTGCCGGGCTTGTCGGTGTTGGTGGTGGAGGCATGGCCGTACCCATTTTTACCTTTCTATTCACAAAACAAGGAATTGGGCATGATGATGTGGTCCACCTAGCACTGGGCACATCAATGGCTGCGATGATTTTCACCACCTTTGGCAGCATGAAAGCCCATTTGAGAAAAGGAAACGTGGATACAAAAATGGCAATTAGAATGTCGGTCGCTGTACTTGTCGGAACATTTTTGGCCACTTTCATCGCATCGTATCTAAATGGGGTTTATCTGGCGGGATTCTTCAGCTTATTCATGCTTTATGTGGCTTTCAAAATGTTCAGGCAGAAGGAGTATCACTATAACGAGAATCCGCAAGGCCCGTTGGGGAATATTTTTACTGGCTTCTCAATTGGATCGGTTTCTGCGCTTGTTTCAATAAGCGGTGCTGGATTGACCATCCCTTACCTTGTCCAACAAAACGTTGAGATAAAGCGGGCAATTGGTACTTCTGCCGCTATCGGTTTTCCTATTGCACTGTCTGGCACCTTTGGCTATCTCATAAACGGCTTGCACAATACAGATATGAGCAACATGGTTTTGGGATACATTTATCTGCCAGCGTTGATTGCTTTTTCAATCAGTAGCTATCTAACCACGCATGTGGGTGTCCGTTTGGCCTACTATTTCCCAAGTGAAACACTCAAGAAATTCATCGGTATCCTTTGCGTCATGCTCAGTGCAAAAATGTTCTTTCAGGTGATTGGATAGCCTTGCACCCAGTCCAGCAAGGAGTACTCATGGAAACTTACAATCATACATATCGGTGCCACAACTTTTCACATAAAGACTTAAGTGCTCTCACGTTCACTGCTTGTACATTTATTCGCTACGACTTTCGACGCGCTGACTTGCGCGATACGACATTCGTCAACTGCAAGTTCATTGAACAGGGTGATATCGAAGGCTGCAAACGGCTGTTGGCAGGACAGGCACTTTTAACGC
>NZ_CANDOD010000041.1:0-2830 GCF_947387585.1 Grimontia sp. SpTr1 | reverse complement strand
AGTCCTAGGGATGACTCATCTTGAGGCTCGCTTCCCGCTTAGATGCTTTCAGCGGTTATCGATTCCGAACTTAGCTACCGGGCAATGCCACTGGCGTGACAACCCGAACACCAGAGGTTCGTCCACTCCGGTCCTCTCGTACTAGGAGCAGCCCCTCTCAATCATCCAACGCCCACGGCAGATAGGGACCGAACTGTCTCACGACGTTCTAAACCCAGCTCGCGTACCACTTTAAATGGCGAACAGCCATACCCTTGGGACCGACTTCAGCCCCAGGATGTGATGAGCCGACATCGAGGTGCCAAACACCGCCGTCGATATGAACTCTTGGGCGGTATCAGCCTGTTATCCCCGGAGTACCTTTTATCCGTTGAGCGATGGCCCTTCCATTCAGAACCACCGGATCACTATGACCTGCTTTCGCACCTGCTCGAACCGTCATTCTCGCAGTCAAGCGGGCTTATGCCATTGCACTAACCTCACGATGTCCGACCGTGATTAGCCCACCTTCGTGCTCCTCCGTTACTCTTTGGGAGGAGACCGCCCCAGTCAAACTACCCACCAGGCACTGTCCTCAACCCCGATTAGGGGCCTAAGTTAGAACATCAAACATACAAGGGTGGTATTTCAAGGTCGGCTCCACACAAACTGGCGTCTGTGTTTCAAAGCCTCCCACCTATCCTACACATGTAGGCTCAATGTTCAGTGCCAAGCTGTAGTAAAGGTTCACGGGGTCTTTCCGTCTAGCCGCGGGTACACAGCATCTTCACTGCGATTTCAATTTCACTGAGTCTCGGGTGGAGACAGCGTGGCCATCATTACGCCATTCGTGCAGGTCGGAACTTACCCGACAAGGAATTTCGCTACCTTAGGACCGTTATAGTTACGGCCGCCGTTTACCGGGGCTTCGATCAAGAGCTTCGACCGAAGTCTAACCCCATCAATTAACCTTCCGGCACCGGGCAGGCGTCACACCGTATACGTCATCTTTCGATTTTGCACAGTGCTATGTTTTTAATAAACAGTTGCAGCCACCTGGTATCTGCGACTGCCCATAGCTCCATCCGCAAGGGACTTCACCGCGGGCAGCGTACCTTCTCCCGAAGTTACGGTACCATTTTGCCTAGTTCCTTCACCCGAGTTCTCTCAAGCGCCTTGGTATTCTCTACCCGACCACCTGTGTCGGTTTGGGGTACGGTTCCTGATAACCTGAAGCTTAGAGGCTTTTCCCGGAAGCATGGCATCAATGACTTCACTACCGTAGTAGCTCGACATCGTGTCTCAGTGTATAGCGTCCCGGATTTGCCTAAGACACCCACCTACGCACTTGAACCTCGACAACCGTCGCGAGGCCCACCTAGCCTTCTCCGTCCCCCCATCGCAGTTATCAGCAGTACGGGAATATTAACCCGTTTCCCATCGACTACGCCTTTCGGCCTCGCCTTAGGGGCCGACTTACCCTGCCCCGATTAACGTTGGACAGGAACCCTTGGTCTTCCGGCGAGGAGGTTTTTCACCCCCTTTGTCGTTACTCATGTCAGCATTCGCACTTCTGATACCTCCAGCAGCCCTTACAGACCACCTTCAACGGCTTACAGAACGCTCCCCTACCCAATACGATAAATCGCACTGCCGCAGCTTCGGTGTATCGCTTAGCCCCGTTACATCTTCCGCGCAGGCCGACTCGACCAGTGAGCTATTACGCTTTCTTTAAATGATGGCTGCTTCTAAGCCAACATCCTGGCTGTCTGAGCCTTCCCACATCGTTTCCCACTTAGCGATAACTTTGGGACCTTAGCTGGCGGTCTGGGTTGTTTCCCTCTCCACGACGGACGTTAGCACCCGCCGTGTGTCTCCCGGATAGTACTTACTGGTATTCGGAGTTTGCAAAGGGTTGGTAAGTCGGGATGACCCCCTAGCCTTAACAGTGCTCTACCCCCAGTAGTATTCGTCCGAGGCGCTACCTAAATAGCTTTCGGGGAGAACCAGCTATCTCCGAGTTTGATTGGCCTTTCACCCCTAGCCACAAGTCATCCGCTAATTTTTCAACATTAGTCGGTTCGGTCCTCCAATTGATGTTACTCAATCTTCAACCTGCCCATGGCTAGATCACTCGGTTTCGGGTCTACGTCATGCAACTCATTCGCCCAGTTAAGACTCGGTTTCCCTACGGCTCCCCTATACGGTTAACCTTGCTACATAACGTAAGTCGCTGACCCATTATACAAAAGGTACGCAGTCACCTAACAAGTAGGCTCCCACTGCTTGTACGTACACGGTTTCAGGTTCTATTTCACTCCCCTCACAGGGGTTCTTTTCGCCTTTCCCTCACGGTACTGGTTCACTATCGGTCAGTCAGGAGTATTTAGCCTTGGAGGATGGTCCCCCCATCTTCAGACAAGATAACACGTGTCCCGTCCTACTCGTTTTCACGTTAAATAAGCCGTCGTGTACGGGGCTATCACCCTGTATCGCGCCACTTTCCAGAGGCTTCCACTAACTCATAAAACGCTTAAGGGCTAATCCGGGGTCGCTCGCCGCTACTGCCGGAATCTCAATTGATTTCTTTTCCTTCGGGTACTTAGATGTTTCAGTTCCCCGAGTTCGCCTCCACACACCTATGTATTCAGTGTGGGATACTGGCTTATGCCAGTGGGTTTCCCCATTCGGAAATCCCAGATTCAAATGGCTGTTACTGCCTTATCTGGGCTTATCGCAAGTTACTACGTCCTTCATCGCCTCTGACTGCCAAGGCATCCACCGTGTACGCTTAGTCACTTAACCATACAACCCCAAGAGGTTTCGTATGTTCAAACAACCAAGGTGTTCT
>NZ_CANDOD010000040.1:0-4581 GCF_947387585.1 Grimontia sp. SpTr1 | reverse complement strand
GCGATTTTGACTGCTCTGACTCGGTAGGAAACAAGGACCGAAAGAGCGAAAGAAGGACAGTCACTTTTAGCTATCATCTATTTCGGATTAGGAATTGTAGGGTGAATTAGCAAACTTACATTTGAGTAAATTGGATTTTCTAAGCCAGAATGGGGCAAAAACGTCCCAGGACCGATCGGCCTAACACGGGTTTGGACAAGAGCTAGTTAGATCTAATGCTCTAAAGTGTCTACTTCGGATAACCTCAGGTTGGGGGAAGCGAAGTGGATGACTTTGTTGTTCGAAGGCAGTGACTGCTCACGCAGTCATAAAGACAGCTATTGCCCATTGACCGGAGAAGGGCTCATATGTGTTATGTGCGTGGCTAGAATTCACCATTAATAACACCTTGATACCATGCTGCCATGTTAGGTGTTGTGAGCCTTTTTGACCAGTCAGCATCCTTAAGTGTCGAGGTGCCAATAATGAAGTAGACTGTACCGTTTTTATCTAGGCAAGCTAATGTATTTGTCACGCTACTTTTAGCGAATGGGAATAGCTGGATTCTAGAGGAGAGATCTTCGTTTACCAAACTGTACGCTACGTCAAATAGCCCCTGCGAAGACCCAATAAACCACCATCGAAGCTCACCGAATTCTCCATCGTGCGAGCATACATAGCGCTCGTATTCCTTCGGATAGGAAAGCCCATATTTCTCAGCGAGATAGTATTCGTTCGATTTCATGATTGCACATAACGCTGTGCTCTGGGGCAAACCGAAGCGCAGCGTAGGTTTGTCCCTAGCGGCACTTTGTTATGGCTATACAAGCCCATGCTTTTTACCCCAAGCTATTGACCGTGATTTTGCTAATGGCTTTTGCTTTATAATTAGCTCTAAGTAGGCCTTAGCTTCCGATTGATTGCCTTGATGTAAAGAAATGCCTGCTGCAATAAAGGGAATCTTCTTTGCAGCCTCTAGTTTTAAATTTTCTAAATCGGCCATTTTAGCCAACCAAGGCAGACATAGAGATTCAACACTTAATGCCAGTTCGGCTGCAATATTGTTTATATCCACGCTATTATCAACCGACCACCAAGTGTCCTTGTTTTCACTAGAAAGCAACCCAATTCGCTCTCTGGCCGTGCAATCATATTCTTTAGGCATACCCTTAACAGCAGGCGCATCAGTTATGGCCGAAATCGCGGGGAAATACACGCCTACATTTACAGTAAATTGCCCCTCTTTGCCTGTATTAAACTGACTCGCTTGAACATTGATCAAATCAATTCGGTCTTCGTGTTGACGATAGAAGTTCCGAGCCTTTTTCTTAAACCCGTGTGTTTTTAAAAGCGGAGTAAGACCCAATTTAACTATTTCGTCGATTTTCTTTGATATTTCACTCATAGCTCGAAGATGCCATAACGCCAGAATAACGGGCGTTTTCCAAACCAATCTGTGTCAAACACCTAAATCACAGTGTTTCCATGAAAAAATGCACCACGAGGAAATGTCCCGTTCATGCTTTTGTTATATGCGTGATATCCACAGCGCAACTCCAAAGATAAAGACCGGAAGAAGTGAAAACATGAAGTATACGGCATTGAAAAAGAACACCTTCTCCTTTCGTTCCTTTTCATCAATTTCCATAATAAACTTACTAGCCTTGCTCAGATGCCTATCGTCACTGACCACCTTATTGATAAATGCAGAAGTCAGGATTAGAGTCACAAATATAACTAGGATACCAAGCTCTGCACTTTTCCAAAATTTGGTAAACTCCAACAATGCAACATTTAGCACACCTACAGCTATTACTGTTGGAGTGGCAAGTCGTATGATTGTCGCCCAACATTTGCCATTGAAATCTCTGGATAGAATTCTTGTAACGTGGCAGATATACACGACGGATATCAATAGCTTTACTTCATCTGAAAGTTTCAATTGAACTACCATTTAGAATTGAGCATATAACGAATGACATGGATTCCCCCTTACGAGGATTTGCCACACTTAGGTGTCGCGTTAAATACCGGAGGTAACCATGTCTTCTCAATTCTTTTGTGGCGTTGACATCGCCAAACACCACTTCTCTCTGCACGCGGTGGATGACCGGGGAAAGGTCATCCTTCATAAATCCGTGTCACGCGCTAAATTACTGACTACATTAGCAAATATGCCAGCTATGCGTATAGGCATTGAAGCGTGTAGTGGTGCGCATTATTGGGCCAGACGTTCACCCAATTAGGCCATGATACCCGCATCATGGCGGCTAAGTATGTCAGCCCCTACCGCACAAAAGGCAAGAATGACCTTAATGATGCCATTGCTATTTGTGAAGCCGTCCAAAGACCCAATACGCGGTTTGTTCCTGTTAAATCACCTGAACGCCAAGCCATTCTTGCTATTCACCGAATGCGTGAGCATTGGGTTCAAGAACGTACTGCCCTCACTAATCGTATCCGTGCTTTGCTCGCCGAGTTTGGCATCGTCATTCCAACCGGACGTGCCGCTGTCCATCGCGAGGTTCCTCTTATTCTCGAAGCCGCTGAAAACGGCTTACCTGATATCGCCCGTGCTGTCCTGGCGGATTGCTTTGAACACTTACAGACACTGAATCAACGTGTCGAAGACACCGACCAGTGCTTTGAGATGGTAACCAAAGTCAGCCCTAATGCGCAGCGTATCCTCAACGTCCGAGGCGTCGGACCTCAAACCGCCACAGCCATTATTGCTGCCATCGGTAAAGGCGAGCAGTTCGACTCCGGGAGAGACTTCGCCGCCTGGCTAGGACTGGTCCCGAAACAGTATTCAACCGGCGGTAAACCTCGCCTTGGGCGCATTAGTAAACGGGGCGACAAGTATCTACGAACCTTGTTAGTTCACGGTGCGAGAGCCGTCATAACCAACCTCGGAGAAAAACAGGACAGGCTCAGTGTCTGGGGGAGAAACGTCCTCGAACGACGAGGGATGAACCGAGCCATTGTCGCGCTGGCGGCTAAGAACGCCCGCATTATCTGGGCGTTGTTACACAACCAAACCGAATATCAAGACTACGCCGCCTGAGTAAGAGGCGGCGCAGGGAAACACACCAACCGGGTCATTGCAGACGCAGCTGATGAGGATAGGTTAAGACCATTTGCAGAGAGCCTGTTAATGCGGCGGACACATTGATGTCTTCTAACGAATTAGGCACTGCAACCGCGTAATGTCATCAGGGCCATGACGTGAGTCAGTGAAAGGCCGAATGTAGAGCGGCAGTCCAAAACCCATCTTGAAAAGTCTAGCGGATGTTTGACGAACGGGAGAATCCATGTAGCCCTGTTAAGGTGAGAGCAACGTAATACCGAAGCTCCTGCATACCACCTTAAACACAAAACGCAACGAATAGTAAAAATGCCAAGCGTTGCGAATCACTCTTGAACAGATTGTTAGGTTTGTACTCAAGGCAAGTCACGTAACTTTCTAGCTGGATTACCTGCGTAAATACCTTTCTCTGTAATGTCTTTAGTTACAACACTACCTGCACCAATGACCACATCACTACAAATGTTGACAGGCAACACTGTAGCATTTGACCCGATTGTTACACTGTTAGCGATAACTGTGCGTCCCCAATTATCTGGATTTGAGTCAGGTTGACCGCTTTTGAAAAGATCGTTGGCAAACATGACACCGTGACCAATGAAGCAGTCACTTCCAATAGTGACGTACTCACAGATAAAGCTATGAGATTGGATTTTAGTGCGCTCGCCAATAACTGAGTTTTTCTGTATTTCGACAAACGGTCCAACAAACACACCAGTTCTCAGTTCGCAGCCATAAACATTAGCAGGCTCAATAATAGTGACATCTTCACCACAGGTAACATCTTTCACTTGAGCCTTCAAAATTCGTGGGTTGCCCATTTTACCTCCGAAAACCTAACGTTCGAATAACGGGCGTTTACTAACCCAAATTGATTGAAGCGCCTGAATCACAGCGTCTCTATGAAAAATGCGCCACGAGTAAACGTCCCGTTCATTTGCTTGTTAGGTGCCGCCGCCACTGTTAGCCCACCAAGCCACACCTGCTATGTTTCTTTGACGAATGGCCTGCTCGATGCCTGATTTTTACAGGTGAGGTGGTGGCCTATTTGCAACACCACGTAACTCGCATGGCGACCAACCGCAGGACTAAAGATTGCTGACCAAACACATACAGCGCACTACTCAAGAAACGTGCTTACATGTAGGTAAAAAATACGGCACATAACAACTTATTAGCGGGCATAAAGCCCGTTTAGTCCAAAACCGAGACGCCCGATTAGTCCGCGTACACTTAAGACACTTTATCATATAGCTTAGTAGAATCAGTGGATTAACTTATTGGCTTGTGGTCCAAAAATGAGAAATCGGGCGTCCCGAATTTAAAGCGTTCACATTTTTACTATATACATATCCCTGTATTTTTATACATAGGGAGTGCATTAGAAAAATTTGGCCATTGTACGTCGATTCAAGTGCTGGATTGTTCGAAATGCTAACTTGATGTATGGAATCCACTCTTTCCTTGGCGATCTACAATTCCAAGGTTTGATTAAACACGAGGGTTCCATCATGTTG
>NZ_CANDOD010000039.1:0-6284 GCF_947387585.1 Grimontia sp. SpTr1 | reverse complement strand
GAGAAGGATTCGAACCTTCGAAGGCGGAGCCGTCAGATTTACAGTCTGATCCCTTTGGCCACTCGGGAATCCCACCAAATTGTTCTTTTTTGTCGTAATGGTGCCGGCTGCCGGAATCGAACTGGCGACCTACTGATTACAAGTCAGTTGCTCTACCAACTGAGCTAAGCCGGCGACAAGTGCTGCGCATTCTATTCAATGATTTTTAGCGTTGCAATAGGTAATTTAAAAATTTCACCCAAATAAGATCTTATGGGGCATTAATTCACCAATTTGCTCCGTTTTTTAGCTAGATGGCGCAGCGTTTAATCCCCTCCATACTTCCACAAACCGCATCGATAAGGTATTGTCGCTCTCCTTAACACACAGATTCATCCAGAGCATGAGTGATTTACTAACTCCATATTTGTCGTTCGACCGTGAGCAATGGTCAGAATTGCGCGACTCAGTGCCAATGACGCTTGACGAGACCGATCTCGAAAAGCTCCGTGGTATTAACGAGCATTTGACGATGAATGAAGTGCGGGATATCTACCTGCCGCTTTCGCGATTGCTGAATTTGTATGTAAAGGCGCGAAAAGGCCGCACCCAAGTGCTTGAGCACTTTTTGGGGCAAAAAGACAACAATGTTCCGTATGTGATTGGTATTGCTGGTAGCGTAGCGGTCGGAAAAAGTACAACTGCACGTTTGCTTAAAGCACTGCTGGAACGCTGGCCTGAGCACCCAAAAGTCGAGCTCATCACCACTGATGGTTTTCTTCATCCCAACAAGACCCTCAATGAACGTGGGTTGATGAAGAAAAAAGGGTTTCCAGAGTCTTACGATATCCGAGGTCTGGTGCAGTTTGTTGCCGATGTGAAATCAGGGAAATCTCGAGTCGAAGCACCCGTCTATTCGCATCTGGTCTATGACATCACTGAAAATACCAAAGTCGTCCAACAGCCGGACATTTTGATCGTGGAAGGTCTGAATGTATTGCAAAGTGGTATGGATTACCCGCACGACCCTCACCGCGTTTTTATCTCAGACTTCTTAGATTTTTCTATCTACGTTGATGCGGACAGCGAGTTACTGAAAACCTGGTACATCGAGCGCTTTATGGCGTTCCGTAAAGGTGCGTTTCAGAACCCAACATCTTATTTCCACCACTACACTAAGCTTTCGCATGATGAAGCGGTACAGACAGCATCAGGTATTTGGGAAGAGATTAACGGTAAGAATCTGGAAGAGAACATTCTTCCTACGCGCGAGCGTGCTGGCTTAATCCTCCAGAAAGGAACCAACCACGCGGTTCAAACCGTTAAAGTTAGGAAATAGCTTAGTCGTCAGCACGCAGGCTGATCTCTCCGCCGAGATATGGGGTAATGCCATTTTCGGTTTCCAGCAGCAAAGCCCCTTGCTCATTGATCCCGCGCGCAATCCCCTTAACCACTCGCTCACCCAGCAGTAATTTCACCGCACGACCCTGAAAGTTGTCATAGCTGTCCCAGCGTGGCACAAAGCCTGCCATTCCAGTTTCTTCATATTGCTTCAGCGCTTCTGTTACGCCATTTATCAAAGCGGCTGCCAAAGCATTTTTGTCGGGGAGTGGATGGCAAGCATCCTGAAGGTTTGCCCAGCTTTGATCTACCTCATCTGTTTCAGGCATTGAAACGTTAAGTCCCATACCAATAACCAAATGAGCGGCATCGCCAGCCTGACCTGTCATTTCTACCAAAATGCCGGCAAGCTTCTTGTCATTCCAGTAAAGGTCGTTCGGCCACTTCACTTTGACGCCTTCAGCACCCAATTTCTGTAAAGTCTCAGCCATGGAAACACCCACAACAAGGCTCAGTCCCATCGCGGCAGCCATACCCGCATCCAATCGCCAATACATGGAAAGATAGAGGTTGGCACCAAAAGGAGAAAACCATGCCCTGCCACGACGTCCACGGCCTGCCTGTTGATACTCGGCAAGACAGGCTGAACCGGACTCCAACTGACCTACGCGATCCAGAAGATGCTGGTTTGTAGAATCAATCACGGGGATAAGCTCAAACGCAGGCACACTCAGTTGCGTTTTCAATGCCTTTTCATCGAGGAGATTCAGCGGCGCAGGCAGGCAATAGCCTTTGCCTTGGACGCGAAACACGTCCACACCCCACTGTTGCAATACTTTGATGTGTTTGCTGATTGCTGCGCGGCTCATACCGAGCTCTTCACCCAATTTTTCACCTGAGTGGAACTGGCCGTCTGCCAGCATTTTTATAAGAGCCAGGCGGGGCGTATTATCTAGCGCTGGCATACAACCTCCAATGTGGTTTCTTGAGTCGCCCCCATAAAGCGAACCTCGTGTTCTAGCAAGACTCCAAAACGTTGGTAAACGGTATCAACCACTTCTTTCGCGAGAGTCACCACATCGCTGGCTGTAGCACCACCACTGTTTACCAGCACCAATGCCTGTTTATTGTGAACAGATGCGCCACCGACGCTTTTGCCCTTTAGGCCACACTGATCGATGAGCCAGCCCGCAGCGAGCTTCACTTCTGAACTCGATACTTCAAACGAAGGCATCTTTTCATTATCAGCTAAGAGAGACTTTACCTGTGTCTTAGGCACAACGGGGTTTTTAAAGAAGCTTCCGGCATTTCCTAACAGATTAGGATCAGGCAGCTTTTCACTTCGAATTTCGCAGACCTTATCAAACACCTCTTTGGCAGAAACGTCATTCTCACTCGCCAAATCGCCCAGAGCCCCGTAACCTATCACGGGCTTCCAAGCTTTCGATAACTGGAAGCCTACAGCAAGAATAATGGCTTTATCTTTGAGTTCACGCTTGAACACCGAATCCCGGTAACCAAATTCACAGGCCCCCGGCCCCATGCGAACGACTTCGCCAGTTTCAAGCATCAGGACATCGACATACTCACAGCGCTCATTCAGTTCAACACCATAAGCACCGATATTCTGAATGGGTGCCGAGCCTACCAGGCCTGGAATAAGCGCAAGGTTTTCAAGGCCAGGCATACCCTGTTCAATCGTCCATTTCACCAATTGGTGCCAGTTTTCCCCGCCAGCCACATGAAGGTGCCAATGCGAAGCTGTCTCTTCAACATCAATACCCTTTAGGCGGTTTAGAACCACTATCCCGTCAAAATCTTCACAGAACAGAAGATTACTGCCTTCGCCAAGGACGATCTTTGGCTCGTCAGCACGATCACGCCAGATCGTGATAAAATCTTCTGCGCTTTGCGCTTCAATAATGGCTTTGGCCTGAACATCAATACCAAAGGTGTGAAATGGTTTTAGCGATGTAGTAGACAGGATATTCATTCGGATCGCAGTTTCGTTTTGATAGAGTCTTAGCGATGTATACTACCCCATCCGCCTTGAATTCACAGTGATTTGATAACCATGGCCGACACACGATATGCCCTTCTCGACCCACTCCGTTTTCCACTGGTGGCTCGTTTTTACAAAACACATTATCCAGCAGGGAAGCCGAAGAAAGACGAAATCATTTGGACGGCAGAAAATAGCAGCGGTCTTTTTGGTTCAGTTAGATTCAGGCAGTTTCAAGACTTCCAACTTCTGACTGGTATGCTTATTGCCCCCGAGCAACGAGGGAAAAAGCAGGGAGAAGCTTTCCTCAATGCCGTTCAAACTCAGATTCAAACTAAAGCTTGTTATTGTCTGGCGTATCGCTATTTAGAAAAACTCTACAAAGAGGCCGGATTTGAAGTGATCGAGGTCAGTAATCTGCCCGAAGAATTACGTGGCCGATACCAAAGCTATTGCAACAGTGGTAAAGATCTTATCCCTATGCGTCACAACTCCATGTCACAGTTGTAAATCGGGATAGCTGACACACGGATATCGCTGGAAATTGCACAATTTCTGGTACAATACAGGGTTTGATTTGCGTTAACACGACCCAGTGTCGAACTTAATGAGGCAACAATGGTTTCAGCTACTGCCAATAAGCAGTTGATCGATCAGCTCCCGAAAATTGCGCACCGTCCAGACCAGATGGAAACACTGCTCGATGCGACCACCTTCAGGGAGCGTCTGCTTCACGAAATAGCTCACGCTAAATATCGTATTTACCTTGTTGCTCTGTATCTGCAAGACGACGAGGCTGGGCGCAATATCCTTGATGCGCTCTATGAAGCAAAACAAAAAAATCCAGTTCTGGATATCAAAGTACTGGTTGACTGGCACCGCGCTCAGCGCGGCTTGATTGGCGCTGACAAGTCAGACGGTAACGCCGCGCTTTACCGAGAGTATGCAGAGAAATACCAGCATAAAATTGATGTGCTGGGAGTACCTGTGAGAAACAGGGAAGTCTTTGGCGTCCTGCACCTTAAAGGCTTTGTCTTTGATGATACTGTTATTTATAGCGGCGCAAGTCTGAATGATGTGTATCTTGCCCAGCATGACCGCTATCGTTATGACCGCTACCATGTCATCAACAGCAAAACACTAGCCGACTGCATGGCAGGTTTTATCGGAAACACCTTGGCGGCCAGCTCAGCAGTCACATGCCTTGCACAGCCTAACCGACCGGAAGTAAAAGCACTCAAGCCAGCTATCCGCGAATTACGCGCAAGACTGCAAGCAGCCAGCTATCAATTTATTTCGCAACATATCAATGACGATCAAATTGGCCTCACGCCAATGGTGGGATTGGGTAAGCGTAAGAACTTCCTGAACATTCAGATTTGTCGTTTAATCGCCAGTGCTGAAAATGAACTCATCATATGTACGCCTTACTTTAACCCTCCGCGCAGTGTGACACGTGAAATAAGACTTGCCTTGCGTAGAGGTGTGAACGTCACCATTATCGTTGGCGATAAAACAGCGAATGACTTCTACATTCCTCCGAGTGAGCCGTTCAAAACGATTTCAGGTTTACCTTATCTTTATGAAATGAACCTGCGCAATTTCGCACGTCGTAATGAAGCCGCTATCGCCAAGCGTCAATTGAAAATCCACCTTTGGAAGCACGACGACAACAGCTTTCATCTCAAAGGGATTTGGGTAGACAGATCCTACATGCTACTGACGGGTAACAACCTCAACCCTCGTGCATGGAAGCTGGATCTTGAAAATGCCATCTTGCTTCACGACAAACGTCGTTTGCTGGAAGCCGAAGCCCAAAGGGAAATCGATACGATTTTGGAACACACTCAGCTGATTGGCAGTTACAAGCAAATTGAAAAGCTGGAAGTTTACCCGCCTCAAGTACAAAGATTGCTAAAACGTATCAAGCGCATCAGGGCAGATCATCTGCTTAATCAGATACTTTAAGGAGTCAGACGTGATTGCTTCTATCGATGTGGACCCACAGAAAACCTTTACACCGATCTGCCCAGGCGAATTACCTGTGCAAGGCGGAGATAAGATTGGTCCAGCACTTAACGAACAGGCAACAAAGGCACAATTCCGCGTTCTCACAAAGGACGCGCATCCAGCCAACGCGGTTTGGGTAGTCGACAGTCACGATAAGATGTTGGTTCCTTTGGAGCATGCCAATGCGGACCTTACTTGGGTATCCCATGCAGTACCTGGCACCGAAGGCTTTGAAACTATCCCAGAACTCCCTGAAGTAACTGAATATGACCATGTCATTTGGAAAGGTGTAGAGCCAAATCTCCACCCTTACGGTGCATGCTTCCATGATATTCAGGAAAAGCTCAGCACTGGCCTCATTGAATGGCTTAGAGCCAAAGGTGTCACCACTGTATTAGTCGGTGGTCTCGCTACTGACTACTGCGTTAAAACCACTGCCATGCAATTAAAGATGCATGGTGGCTTTGATGTTTGGGTTAACCTAGAAGCTTGTCGAGGCATTGCTGAAGAAACAACTGAAACATGCTGCGCTGAAATGCGTGATGCTGGTATCCACGTTATAGAAACGCTGGAAGAGTTCAGGGCATAACTCAGAACCCCAAAAACACCACCTGAGAAGGTGGTGTTTTTTTATATCTATTATTGGGAAGCTCCAGCGCTTTATTCACCATGAGCTGAGTGCGTGTATGGTTGTTGTCTGTAATTGAGGTTAAAAACGGGAGCGATGGTAAATATGAAAAGGTGCAGATGCAAAAAAGCCCTGACCTTCAGGTCAGGGCTTCTTCTGCTTTTTGTCTTCACTTTTTCAAAAAGTGAAAGAAAATTAGAAGCCTGGCGATGTCCTACTCTCACATGGGGAGACCCCACACTACCATCGGCGCTGTTACGTTTCACTACTGAGTTCGGCATGGAGTCAGGTGGGTCCATAACGCTATGGTCGCCAAGCAAATTC
>NZ_CANDOD010000038.1:0-6415 GCF_947387585.1 Grimontia sp. SpTr1 | reverse complement strand
CTAATCATGGAAAGAGGAGAGCAAGGTATTGCTTGTGGTTTGGGCGAAAAGTTGCTCAGCGAGCAAGATTTGGCCGAAAGATCAGAGGGAAACTCATGGACGAAAACTCGCAGGAGTCAGACAACATTCAAGCGACTGCATTGATAGCATCGAGAAAACAGCAGTTTCGATAAGAGCATAAAAATGAAAGAAGTCGAGTTTTCGGTTGGCGCAGTCACCTTTACCTATTCGCTTAGCGAAGAGCAGCAACGATTTCTGAGGTTGGCAGAGGAAACGAAGATCAACCTCAATGACTGGCCGGACTTTTCCGAGAAACTGACAGACACGATTCAAGATGCGATCCCTGATGAGTTGAAATTACCTTCACAAAAGCAACTCGATTATGTTCGCACTATCGCTAGCGACCTGAACCTGGCACTACCGAAACACTATGAGGATAGTGCGCTGACATGCCTGTCATTTATTGCCGATCACAAACCAGCACACGATCGTGTACTGGCGGTGTTTAATGGGGTTAAGGGGAAGTTGTTGGGGTGAGTAGGATTAAGAGTTTTTAGCGCGTACAACTAAAATCAGACTAAGTGACCAGATTAAAGTCACCCCACACAGATAGAATACGGGCGCAAACACGCTGAAATCTTTCGGTGGTTGCACAATCAGTAGGGTGATGATCGACAATACTGTGCACAATATTGTCATTTTAAGCGGAGCCGTTTTCCCTTTCTTTTCCAGCGTATTGAGTTTTGAACGCCATAACAGCCATGCAGGGATAGAGGCTACGCCGACAACAAGAAGAAACCCCAAGGTGTAAAGGCTTTCGCTCAGTAATGTATCGATACCCATGTTCAAGTGCCTTTAATAAACAAACAGTTCAATGGTGGTTTCATCTAAAAAGAGGTTGGGGGTTAAGGTCTCGGCATAGGCTTCTGCCTCTTTACGCAGTTCTTGCTGGCGCTCTTCACTGATGAGGTCCTTCGCCACCCACTCGCCATTTTCATCCTCGATAAATCCGCCATATTCATCTTTAAGAAACTCATACGTTGTGACTTCACATTCGTCTCTACCTTTATTCAGCACCTCATAAACCACCGAGTAGTAAAAGGCTTTTTCAAGGTTAAAGGGAAAACCCTCCATTCCTGTGTCATATGAAATGCAAAGCGAGCGAGCAGCGATAGGGAACCCCGTATCTAGGGATTTCAGCATCCAAGCTAACTCCTGACCTTTGATACTGGCGTGCTGGCTCTTTCCAATAGTAGCCATAAAGAGTGCATGACCTTTCTCGGCCGCTCTATGTATGTAGTCAAAATAGTATCGACTGCGATCTCCGAATTTCCTTATGTATTTGCGATAGGCTCCATAGGTATTTTGCTCCAGTCCCGTTTCCAGCAGTTCGTGATAACGGAATAAACGGTAAAACGGAATATACTCCCACCAAGGTTGACTGACTTTGGTGATGGCAAATTGGGCCTTGGCATTGCCCTGCTCTGCAAGGATTTCCCACCCGGCAAGGGCCTTGGCTTTCCATGATATATCACAAGGCCAGCCTAAATAGCGGCAAGGGTTGCCGTCTCTTGGAACTAACATGTACATGGCCCAGGGGTCGCCCATTTCAGCGGCCTGTAAAAAGGTATCACCGGCCTGAAATCGCTCGCCCGTTTCCCATTGGGTCACGCCCAGCCAAAAGGTGGCGTAAGCATCGCCCTTTTCAGATTGTGCCAGAAACAGACTACGCGCCTCATGAAACGCCCCTTCATTATATTTTGCGATGCCGCGGGCGGTACCGTCGTTGGCAGACGCCCAGGTAGCGACGGCGAATAGTGTGGTGAAGCACAGTGTTTTCAGGGGATTACACACGGCGGTATCCTTTCGCAACGGCATCTTTGATGGCTTGATGGTCTGATACAGGAATGGCGAGATAAACGTCCTCTTCCCGATGAGGACCTTTCAACATTGATTTTTTGAATAGTGGTGTCAGTTCCATTAATCGTGGAAGACGCTCATGGAATGCGTCCATTTGGCGATTTATTAGCACTTTATAAGAGTCTGGATAATAGGTTTCAGAAGAAAATTTATCCTTAGCAGCCAATTCAAAAAAGTGGCGTATTGACACAATATTCTCGGCATACCGCTCCCATTTCTTTTCCACCTTCACGTGCGGCTTTTTCATCCCGACCCGCTGCATGGCATTTTCGAATTTTCTTATTTGCTGAGTTGAAGGCTTCTTCTTTTCCCCTGCCCCTAACCATTGAAAAATACGATTAATGGCGGTTAACTGTGCCAGATTATTTCTCGCGGCTTTTTCGCCGCTGCCAATCCAGGGAAATTGATTGTAGTTATTGAGCACATCAAACAATTTTGCCAAGGTTTCGGCGGGCATGTTTCTTATCCATTTCTCGTTAAGGTCCAGGTTCTCTTTTGAGTTGAGAAACGCGGCGACGTAGTAGGCATTTTTCTTGTCAGACGCTTCTTTCTCAAGGTTACTGATAATATTGAATGGTAACAATAACACCTGTGAGAGTGTGAGGCCGAAAGCAGCTGCAACAGTTATCACAGTATTGAAGGCACCAAAGGCATCTTCTCCGTTTTCATCTTCCAGAAAGAATTCAAAGCGGTGGAAGTCCGATGATTCCATGATTTGAAGCACGGCCGCAAAAAAATCATCCGCAGCTAGGACGTTTAACTCGGTGGCAAATTTGCCACCCACCCCCAATCCTTTGGTCATGCTCATGTCTGTGACAAAGATAAATTTACCTTGGTGGAAGGTGCACTGGAATACCGCTTTGTAGCCTACGCCCAGTGTGGCGCGAACGCCTACACCGGTTTTAAACAGGTTGAGGCGTTTTTCCGTCTGTGGGGCAATCCAG
Organism: Grimontia sp. SpTr1; assembly: GCF_947387585.1. Lineage (NCBI taxonomy): Bacteria > Pseudomonadati > Pseudomonadota > Gammaproteobacteria > Vibrionales > Vibrionaceae > Grimontia > Grimontia sp. SpTr1. Next base: position 3,551 of record NZ_CANDOD010000038.1, on the reverse strand, counting down.
TCAAACTGACAGCTTACTTTGCCTCCTACCTCTAAGCCTGCAAAGGCAGACGCTTCCATTCTTGCACCGGCTGCGATTGTGGTCGGCTCATTGTTTCGTGCAATCGTCGCGCTGTGGCTGCGTGACTCGTTAAAATCGGTGGTTTGGTCGTAGCTACCCCGAACACCGATTTCGCCATTGGCCATATTGCCGAAATGTACGTTGGAAGCAAGCTGCACACTGGCAGAAAGAAAACCATGCACTTGTGCTTGAAAACAAAGCTCTCCTTTGCCAAGGTTTTTACTCGTTGAGGTACGATTTTTTGTTCTATAGCGAATGTCCAATGGGAGCGGTATTTTATTCTCAAAGCCAAAGGCGGCATTGGCTAAGTCAAATCCCGCCTTTACTTCGCCGCTGAGTTGGACATGGTCTTTGCTGAGCGTATTTTTTTGATCGGTAAAAAGCTCTGCGCTTCTCACGAACCGCGCAAATTGCGCACCCGAATGGATCTTTGTATAGCCGGGTAACCCGAAAGCTTCATTGTTAATGACATTGCCGTGCCAGGGGAAAATGATTTTATTTGGGATATCCGCGAGTGTCGAATAGTGCGTGCCTTGATAACTCAGGTTGCCTATTGAGGTTTCTGAGGCAAATGTGTTTCCTGCGGCCCCGCCTCCTATGGCACCACTGGGAGGGTTCAAACTGAGCGGTTTAATGCATGAGGCAAGGTTATTTTCAAAGGCAGGGTGATTCGATTTCAGATAGAGCACTGTTTGCGGATCAGAAGATAATGCGCATTCCACGATAGAGAGGTTGTTGAGACCCGCTGCCGCAAAAATTTGATGCTCAAGGTTCTCTGGTTCCCAAGAATATTCATCCCAGAGCAGCGTGGGCTCAGCGTTACGTGCGCTTTGCAAGCCACCAAAATACGTCATGTCTTTGTTGATATACGCGTATGATGGAGAAGACTTCTGCGCTTTAGCTGGTGCTTTCAATGATAACTGGCGTTGTTGGAGTCGCAAGGCAAAGTCGAGCAGTTGGCGAACATGTCTGACATAGGCCTCATGTTTTCCGAGCCTCTCAGAAAAACTACGCAAACGCTTCCCGATCTCCCTAATCAGGAATAGGTGGAGGACATACATAGGGTAGTACCCTATTGCGTCTTTGAAACTCACGGCGTTGTCGAGTTTTTTGAGTTCCATTACGAACGCTTCGATGCTCGGATTGCGTTCTTCGATAGTTGCAATCAAGTCTTTGACCTTCTGTCGTCCACGAAACAGTTGGTCTTCGGTCAGAAACTGCTCTTTAATGACGGTATTCGTTTGATTGAGTTCGTGGACAGCCTGAAAAAAATCTCGGTGTTTGATTCCTTCAATCCCCAAATAACCTCTTACATTCCATTTTTTGCTGTGTGCTATTTCTATCTTTTCATGTGCTTTGTCACGCCAATACTTATAAAATTTATGAACAGTATCAATATCTGGAAGGGGACTGTTTTCTTTGATTGTTTGAGGCGAAAGATAATCGGAGATTTCCAACTTAACTCTCTGGGCAATGAGTTTTTTTAAACTCGCGTAAACCTCTGCATCGCAATCAGAGGAATAGTAACCTTTATCGGTGAATGCAAACGTGTGTTCACCCTCTTGCACTTTGGTCTTTCGCGCAATGCGGGTCGCTTTTTTCTCAAAGTTTTCAATCGCTTCCTCAAGTGCTTTAATTGCTCGCCTTTTCAGCTTCCGATACTGAGATACTCGTTCATCTTCGTATTGCTCTAGAGCTTGCTCGTAAGAGAGTGCGACAACTCCCCAGTATCCACCTGGCTCATAGATTGTTTCTTGCCCCTTAATCCGTTGTTTCTTTTCTTCAAAGCTGCCTTCTATCTTTCTAATCTCTTGAGAAATATCGCCAAGACCTATGTCGGGGTTGTCTGTGGGAAGCAGAATTACATCACCGCTTTGAGTCAACTGAAGGTGTTCCAACAGCGCGCGTTTGTAATGCGTTGCGCTCTCTGGGTTATCTATTTTTAAAAACATTTCATGCGCAACGGCGTTAAAAGGGTCAAGAATGCCCAGTCGGTTTAGCCCTTTGACAATGTCCTCTTTGCTCGCGCCGCTAAGCGCAGCTTTACATATATCAGCTTCTACTTTGACGCAATCTACCGCTTCCTGCGTCAATAAAAGGACTTGCTGTTTCTTATTGCCTGGATGCTCGGGAATGAATAAAGAGTCCACGAATTTTTGTGTTTTACAGGTTAACGCCGCGACGCTATCTTTCGCGAGTTGAGGCGTAGGCTCTCTTTTCTCAGTGCTTGTATCCGGCAAAGTGGGAACGGTCAGCGTGTTCCCATCATAGATTAAGTCAATATTTTTGATTTGCTGCGAATTGAGATTGAGCAGTGTTTCAATGGTCGTATTAAATCGAACAGCGAGCGCCGATAGCGTGTCTCCCGACTGAATCGTATAGCTTTTTGTCATTGGAACATGGCCTCTACAAGCGAGTTATCTAAGACTAAATCTTTATCTTCGAGCACAGTTTTGATACTGGGGGGCTCATAGCGTGTGAATGGCTGAGACTCAGCAACATTAAAACTGGTGAGAACAGCATCTGCTGCACCAAAAAAAATCTGCTTTTCATCATTGCCCATACGCGCCATTAACACTGACAAGGCGTTGGGTGAATAGAAACGTAAAAGGAACAGCCGCCCGTCTTGAGAGTTCACAGTGATGTGTTTTTGTAATGTTTGAGTGATGCTCTGTGGTGACATTGTGTTGCCAAACTCAAATACAACGGCACTGCTTGCCCAAAGAGAATTGTTTTGCCATAACGCCCATATCGCATCGTCTTGCGTGATAGAGATACAAACAGGACTGTTTTTCAGCTGAGATTGCCAAGGTGTGTTTTCGTACAAATAAAACCATTTCTTTTCATGTGACGTGGCAATCGCGATAGCGTCTGTGACACGAAGCGTATCAACAATCAAGACGTATTGAGGGATAAAATCAGGCATTGTCACACTCGCAATTTTGCTTGGTACATTGACCGTTTCCGCGCTTTTGGCAAATTTCCATCATGGGGATGTCTTTTTCTGCGATTAACGGAAGCAAACTGGTCATGGTGGCAGTTTGAGGGGCCAACAGTAGCTCGGCTGGCGCTTTCGGCGCTGTCACCCCACCCGGCAAAATCGGCATTGCCCCACCAAACCCTGAACCAGATCCTGCATTGCCACCCGAGTTGATGTTGATAACAGAACCCACGATATGAACGCCTGATGGATCTATCTTCACGAAGTTGCCTCCGACTTTGAGCGTAACTTCTGTATAAGCCTCCAGCACTGATTTATGACCACTCTTTAAGTGGATTTCGCTGCCTGCTTCGTTTAGTAAGGCGGCCCCCGCTTTAATATGTAGGGAACTGTCAGTGACGATAGTTTTGTCACTTTTAACGTGTGTCATGGTGTTGCCGTCGACCGTTAAATGATCGTCAGCTTTGATGTGTTGGAACCTTTCATTCTCGACATCCAGATGGAGGTCATGCTTGATGTTGTCCTTGCGGTCATTCTCGACCAGCAGGTT
>NZ_CANDOD010000037.1:0-8510 GCF_947387585.1 Grimontia sp. SpTr1 | reverse complement strand
ACATCCAGATGGAGGTCATGCTTGATGTTGTCCTTGCGGTCATTCTCGACCAGCAGGTTCATGTCCTTCTGGGCATGGACATAGATTTCTTCCTGCCCCGCCTGGTCCTCAAAGCGCAGCTCGTTAAAACCTTCGCCCTGATGGGTTTCGGTTCTGAGTACCGTGCGCGTTTTGTTAGCGGGCAGCGGATAGGGAGGCACATTGGTGGCGTGATACGTGCGCCCGGTAACAATTGGTTGGTCCGGGTCACCTTCAAGGAAAGAGACAATCACCTCATGACCGATGCGGGGAATGGCCATCATGCCATACTGACCACCTGCCCAACCCTGAGAGACCCGTACCCAACAGCTTGAGGCATCATCACTGTTACCATAACGGTCCCAGGGGAACTGCACCTTCACCCGGCCATGTTCATCACAGAAGATTTCCTCGCCATCCGGACCGGTGACAATCGCGATTTGCGGGCCATGGACACAAGGTTTCGGTTGCGGAGTCGGACGCCAGGGTCTGTGTGCAGGAATGACCGAAAAGGTATTGTGGAACGTCGTCATGCCCTCACCGCCGGCCTCTTCCAGCGCCTGAGGCTGAGTGCCTTCACACTGGGTAGAGACCACCACCCAATCACGGTTCGTGGTCTCATCCGGATGGTCAACCAGGTCAAACAGCATGCCCGGCTGAACCTGTGGGACATTGCTTTGCGCCGTCGCCGTGATGGCATCACGTCTTAAATGCTCAAGACGATACTGGGTAAACGGCTTCCCGGCGGCGTCACTCTTATAACGCCCCGGGTAGTCATAATGCTCATACGTACCACGCTGGAAGGCCATCTCCGTGCCCGCGTGTTCATGTAAAAAGCCATAGGCCGGCTTTTTAAAACTGTAATCTTTCAGCTGCGCCGACGACGGTCTTGCCTGCGCCGAATACTGCCAGCCTTTCACGAAGTTCTCTTTCGATATCCCACCGACATTCACGTTATAAGGCAGCGCAAGGCCCGAGGCAGACAGGGTCTGGGTATCATCCGAGAACAGCACCGTGTGCTTGTCTTTACTGTGCAGGAAGCAATAGAAAATGCCCTCTTCCGCGGCAATACGTTCTAAGAACTCAAGGTCCGTCTCGCGGTACTGCACACAATACTCACGGGTCTGAGGTTTACCGGAGAGCGAGAACGCATAATCATCAATGCCCATCTCCTGCAGGAGAATACTCATGATTTCCGGGGCAGACTGCTGCTGGAAGATACGGCTGTTCTGACGAAGGGACAATCTGGCAAGGGACGGCACCATCTCCAGCGCATAACGGGTGTGATGGAAACCCGTATCGCCTCTCGAGAAACGGCGGACAATCCCGTGGAAGCGTTGCTTGAGCTCCCCGTCCTGCCAAATCACCAGTGTGACATTACGGTCCACCGTGTCATTTTCAGAGACGGCTTCATTACGGCTGGCCAGCTTGATATCAAAACAGAAAGGGGCCGAGAGATGGGCGTCGCCCTGAAAGTCGACCACCACAAAGGTGTCGTCAGGCAAGCCTTCGACGTTAAGAGTAAATTGGAGACCGCTTTCCGTAGCCATAGAGATACCCAGCAAGAACTATCCATTGCTTCTGAGAGACTTCAGAAGCTTCATCAGACGTCACTGTCTGACGACAAAACCCGCCGCAAGGGCGGGTGGGGTCAGAAAGGCCTGCTTCACAAAGAAACACGCCTTCTGCCAGGAAGCCTTAAGCTTCGATAGGCGCACGCCAGTCATCCGCACCGGAAGTACCCGCAACTGTGTGCTCCCAGTCAATCTTGCGGTAGGCCACAGAGACGGTCACCAGCTGAGTGAACTCTTTCTTCTGTGCGTCCTGACAGTGAGGCATGTTGCAATCGATATCGATGATGGTGCCGTCAGTCAGGATGGTGGAGAAGAAGTGCTCCTGCTTCCCTTCGACAGACGTGCGGTACCACTTGAGCTCAATCTTCGGCAGCATCTCACCGGAGGCCAGTGCGTTGTACATCAAAGGAACCGCTTTGTTCAGTGCTACGGTGAACTTGAACGGCTTGTGAACACGTTGGCCTGACGGCTGACCGCTTTGAGGGTCAGTGGGTACGGTCACGATGTGGTCAAAGGCTTGTACCAGCATCTCGTCTTCGTGGCCTTCCACGTAGATGTTACCGACAGAGTCAGCGGTGAAGGCACCGGCAGTGATGTTGCCCTGGGTTTTGCCTTCGATGGCGATATAACAAGGAGTTGGCATCTTAATTTCCCTATAAAAATTCGGAGGAGGTTGTTTACTACGTGGGTAATAACGCAAGGGGTGTGCCAGTGATGGAGTTCAATGAAAACAGTGAGTTAGCCTAATCATGGAAAGAGGAGAGCAAGGTATTGCTTGTGGTTTGGGCGAAAAGTTGCTCAGCGAGCAAGATTTGGCCGGATTGGTCAGGTTGATTTGAAGTGAAATAGGAAGTTTCTGGGGCTAGGTATTTGAATTGGTGAAGGTTGATACCGCCCAATACATTCAGAGATTAGGCGGTTAGTTTGGTAAGATAAACTAAGAAAGGTAAGAGTAATACAACAGGTTAACCGATATTTACTGTGCCGCCGCCAATAACTACGCCACCGCAGCTTACTGGGTCTCCCGTTCTTGCTACGGGTTTTCCATCAGCAAAAACCGTCGCTGAACCTGCCGCAATACTTCGACCATGTGGAGGGTGCTTAGGTTTGTCATGAGGTGCCAGTGGGTCGCCCAAACGGCAAACTGGGATACCATCAATTTTAACTGTGCCAGAGCCAGCGGTTGTTGGCGTTGGTGGGAAACCATCGTGGTCTGTTCCCGTATCCCCCAGTCGAACTGCATTTCCCATGACTTATTCCTTATTAAATTCTTAGTTTTTAACCAAAGGGACAATACCCAACAGCCTGCTAAAGAAGAAAATCTTACTTTCAGCGAGCTCAATCTCTGTTTCCGAAGCACAGAGTATCTGGCGGATTTTGTATTTCGGCGTGAGCGTGATAATGGCTTTTTGGTTCTGATCATCAACAAATTTCAGTGCGGATTTACCGGATGCCGTCACCTCGGCGACATCAGCACCGGCGGATGAAGCAGCTTTTTCGATTAACGCGAGGTCTTTAGAGGGTGTCACTAGACATTTCGCATCATTTAGCTCGGAGCTACCCATCATAAGATATTCCGCAAACTCTGCTCTTTCAGTCCTATCCATTTCTTTCGCGAGGTAGATGTCTCCATCATTTTCGATGGCGAGCTTACCGCTGAACACACCCACGACATACTGTTGAGACGTCGATGAGTCGGCAGGTGTGGAGTAGCTTCCCTCTAACGATGCAAAGGCCTTAATAGGCATTGAGATACATGTGAGTACTAATGCGACTAATAGGCAACCTCTTTGAGTGATCATCATTCGTTACTCAATGTATTGTTCTTTCCCCATTTCTTAATAAACGCTGTCATGGGGTATATGTAGACCATACCAGCTGTTGTCAGGGGGAGAATCGCAAAAAAAATGATGATCGCGTGAGATGAAACCTCAGGAGAACTAGGCTGTAGTATTTCAACTAAGGCAAGAAGTACAAAGCCTGCACTTGCTCCAAACAATAGAGCTGCAATACACAGTGAGACCAGTATGGATTTGAATATTTTTAAAAAAAGTGATGCGATGGCGTTGGTTGGGGCTCGAAATGAGTGAAATACTCCAGCAGAGATAGTTTCAGTGCCGTTTGCATAGTCATTAGTGAACATGCCTGCTCGTGTCATCTTCTGGTTTAGGATTTCAGTGCTGAAATAGTATTTTCCAGAAAGAAAAGCGGTTAAACCAGAGATTAGACAAGTCGAAGCCATAACTAAATAAGGTGTTCCTGGGAGTGATTCGATGAAAAAAAGAGGAAGCAAGCTCATAGACAAGTAGACGCTCAACAATGCCTTCCTTAATGTTGAAGCCCAGTATCTTATTGGATTACTGTCTTTGTCATTTCGACCAGCAAGGTGGAAATAAAAAAATATAAAAATTAACAGTACTACGAAAATGCTCTGAAATAGGAACTTCTCGCTGTTTACTGCGTACAGGCTCAATGTAAGCGACAAGCATAAAATTGAAATGAAGATTGAAATAAAACTCGCCACATTTACGGCTTTTTTCCCAGTGTTGAGCATAGTTACCACTAAAATCTACCTCCAAGACCTCTACCACCCAAACCTCTCATCCAAGCATCCAGTTGATCAAGTGAATCGCTGCAGAATAGAGCACAATAGCCATTCGGGTCGTTTTCTCTCAAAGACGATTTAAAGTCTTGTTCCCATCGATCTACCATACCTTCAAGGTCTTCAAACGAAAAGCTGAGTAGGCTATCAATGATATCAACAAAGCCTCGACCTATCTTGCGGGCACCTTCTTTTATACCCAGTTGGGTATCAAGGAAGTCTAGCCCAACTCCAACGACAATCGCTACAGCAGCACCAACTGCAACAACGGCAAGAACCGGTGCGCCAGCAACGGCCGCTAAAAATGCACTTGCTGCAAGCAGACCGACAAAGCCCGCAGCCCAAACTTTCACAAATGTCACGCCTAGCATGCCAAGGAGACCTCCCCAATTCTTCTCCGGGTCATCATCTTTCATGAAAGCGTGGACATCAAATGCTGCTGCTATGGCAAAGCCGACAAAATTACCAGATTTTAGTGGCATACTTCCTGCCACGGCTGATTTGGAAGCGCCGCTAACATTACCATCGATAATATCTTTAGCTATCTCGGAATAACTTGAAATATATGTCATCTTTTTGTTTTTTACGCCATACATTACGGCTGTAAGGAAAGTGCGAGAACGATGGTTTCCCTTGAACACAATCGCTGGTTTCCCACCCCATGAGGAAATGTTCTTTATTGCAAACTTCCCTTGAAATATAACCTCTTTCAGAAAGTCTCTTGCGGCTTTAATACCGAACTCTTTGCCGTGACTAACCGTTTGTCTGATAGCTACAGCTAATTCGTTTCCCACTGTGGCTACCGAATTCTGCAGAAATGACTCCTTTAGCCAAGAAATTTGGCCATCAGTCAATGTGTCAACACTATAGATACCCTCATCGCTAATAGCTTGTATATGAGGGGCGCTAGGAATAACAGAAATAAGGTCAATTTCTGTATTTCCAAGTGCATTGTCGGGCAACAATATTCTTGCGTCGAGTGGTGGTGTGTCAGGAGAAAAGGGTACTCTTGGGTTTGGTTCTGGCGCTATGTTTTTTGGTTGACCAACAACTAAACCTCCGCGAAGCTCGGCTGGAGATGTAAGCAACGAAGAGTCAATATCTTCTATAAGTGTTGTTTTCTCGCCGTTGACTTCTATTTCAAGTTTTCCTGTGGTGCCCGCAAGGCTATTGTCTAGCAACGTTGGCCTGTCTGAGGTTTGAGGAAGTGGAGGGGAGGCTTGGCCGTTAACATAATACTTAACATCCAAGTTACCATCACCGGTGTTTTCGAGCCAAAACTGATTACCCATCGGGGCTCGAACGACTAATGGTTCTGAATCACTGGAAGGTGTGGTGCTCCCTTCACTGGCTAATCTCCAATTCATCCTTCATCTCTCAAGTAAACTTTAAAGGGTTGTGGTTCTTCGCCAGACTCAACGAAGTAAGCAATGCCATTTTTGTCAGATTGACCCTCAAAGGCAGTTCCGTCAGCGAGTTCGATTCGATAATCAACAAATGGAACAGGTTCTTCAGACTTGTCATGAAGTATCATGACCCGTCGATTAAATGCGCGTTGTTCGTTTGGCAGCATAGGTTTGAGCCCCCCAAACCCGCTGCCACTTCCCGCACTGCCTCCTGAGTTGAGGTTCACGACAGGGCCTGAAATATGAACCCCTGCAGGGTCCAGTTTTACAAAGCCTGCGGCTGTTTTGACGGTAATTTCTGTGCCTGCTTCGATGATGACTTTGTCGCCCGCTTTATGGTGAATCTCGGTGCCTGCTTCGAGCAGTTGTTTCTTTCCTTGCTTGATATGCAGTGAGGTATCGACTGTCAGGCTGATATCACCTTTCACATGCTCTTTGGATTGCCCATCGACCGTCAGGTGGTCATCCACCTTAATATGCTGGAACCTTTCATTCTCGACATCCAGATGGAGGTCATGCTTGATGTTGTCCTTGCGGTCATTCTCGACCAGCAGGTTCATGTCCTTCTGGGCATGGACATAGATTTCTTCCTGCCCCGCCTGGTCCTCAAAGCGAAGCTCGTTAAAACCTTCGCCCTGATGGGTTTCGGTTCTGAGTACCGTGCGCGTTTTGTTAGCGGGCAGCGGATAGGGAGGCACATTGGTGGCGTGATAAGTACGCCCGGTAACAATTGGTTGGTCCGGGTCACCTTCAAGGAAAGAGACAATCACCTCATGACCGATGCGGGGAATGGCCATCATGCCATACTGACCACCTGCCCAACCCTGAGAGACCCGTACCCAACAGCTTGAGGCATCATCACTGTTACCATAACGGTCCCAGGGGAACTGCACCTTCACCCGGCCATGTTCATCACAGAAGATTTCCTCGCCATCCGGACCGGTGACAATCGCGATTTGCGGGCCATGGACACAAGGTTTCGGTTGCGGAGTCGGACGCCAGGGTCTGTGTGCAGGAATGACCGAAAAGGTATTGTGGAACGTCGTCATGCCCTCACCGCCGGCCTCTTCCAGCGCCTGAGGCTGAGTGCCTTCACACTGGGTAGAGACCACCACCCAATCACGGTTCGTGGTCTCATCCGGATGGTCAACCAGGTCAAACAGCATGCCCGGCTGAACCTGTGGGACATTGCTTTGCGCCGTCGCCGTGATGGCATCACGTCTTAAATGCTCAAGACGATACTGGGTAAACGGCTTCCCGGCGGCGTCACTCTTATAACGCCCCGGGTAGTCATAATGCTCATACGTACCACGCTGGAAGGCCATCTCCGTGCCCGCGTGTTCATGTAAAAAGCCATAGGCCGGCTTTTTAAAACTGTAATCTTTCAGCTGCGCCGACGACGGTCTTGCCTGCGCCGAATACTGCCAGCCTTTCACGAAGTTCTCTTTCGATATCCCACCGACATTCACGTTATAAGGCAGCGCAAGGCCCGAGGCAGACAGGGTCTGGGTATCATCCGAGAACAGCACCGTGTGCTTGTCTTTACTGTGCAGGAAGCAATAGAAAATGCCCTCTTCCGCGGCAATACGTTCTAAGAACTCAAGGTCCGTCTCGCGGTACTGCACACAATACTCACGGGTCTGAGGTTTACCGGAGAGCGAGAACGCATAATCATCAATGCCCATCTCCTGCAGGAGAATACTCATGATTTCCGGGGCAGACTGCTGCTGGAAGATACGGCTGTTCTGACGAAGGGACAATCTGGCAAGGGACGGCACCATCTCCAGCGCATAACGGGTGTGATGGAAACCCGTATCGCCTCTCGAGAAACGGCGGACAATCCCGTGGAAGCGTTGCTTGAGCTCCCCGTCCTGCCAAATCACCAGTGTGACATTACGGTCCACCGTGTCATTTTCAGAGACGGCTTCATTACGGCTGGCCAGCTTGATATCAAAACAGAAAGGGGCCGAGAGATGGGCGTCGCCCTGAAAGTCGACCACCACAAAGGTGTCGTCAGGCAAGCCTTCGACGTTAAGAGTAAATTGGAGACCGCTTTCCGTAGCCATAGAGATACCCAGCAAGAACTATCCATTGCTTCTGAGAGACTTCAGAAGCTTCATCAGACGTCACTGTCTGACGACAAAACCCGCCGCAAGGGCGGGTGGGGTCAGAAAGGCCTGCTTCACAAAGAAACACGCCTTCTGCCAGGAAGCCTTAAGCTTCGATAGGCGCACGCCAGTCATCCGCACCGGAAGTACCCGCAACTGTGTGCTCCCAGTCAATCTTGCGGTAGGCCACAGAGACGGTCACCAGCTGAGTGAACTCTTTCTTCTGTGCGTCCTGACAGTGAGGCATGTTGCAATCGATATCGATGATGGTGCCGTCAGTCAGGATGGTGGAGAAGAAGTGCTCCTGCTTTCCTTCGACAGACGTGCGGTACCACTTGAGCTCAATCTTCGGCAGCATCTCACCGGAGGCCAGTGCGTTGTACATCAAAGGAACCGCTTTGTTCAGTGCTACGGTGAACTTGAACGGCTTGTGAACACGTTGGCCTGACGGCTGACCGCTTTGAGGGTCAGTGGGTACGGTCACGATGTGGTCAAAGGCTTGGACCAGCATCTCGTCTTCGTGGCCTTCCACGTAGATGTTACCGACAGAGTCAGCGGTGAAGGCACCGGCAGTGATGTTGCCCTGGGTTTTGCCTTCGATGGCGATATAACAAGGAGTTGGCATTGTAATTTCCCTATAAAAATTCGGAGGAGGTTGTTTACTACGTGGGTAATAACGCAAGGGGTGTGCCAGTGATGGAGTTCAATGAAAACAGTGAGTTAGCCTAATCATGGAAAGAGGAGAGCAAGGTATTGCTTGTGGTTTGGGCGAAAAGTTGCTCAGCGAGCAAGATTTGGCCGA
>NZ_CANDOD010000036.1:0-12976 GCF_947387585.1 Grimontia sp. SpTr1 | reverse complement strand
GTCGGTGAAGAGGGATTCGAACCCCCGACCCTCTGGTCCCAAACCAGATGCGCTACCAAACTGCGCTATTCACCGAGTGGGGTGGCTGACGGGACTTGAACCCGCGACAACCGGAATCACAATCCGGGACTCTACCAACTGAGCTACAGCCACCACTGTTTTATTTCGCCAAATTTTCTTTTCCGGACTGGCGCACCCGACAGGATTCGAACCTGCGACCTTTGGCTCCGGAGGCCAACGCTCTATCCAGCTGAGCTACGGGCGCTTGCCCCTGTCGGCGGAGTCGCATATTACGGATATCGCCTCCTGCCGTCTAGCACTTTTTTTAATTTTTTTTTCGAACGGTTTATTTTTATCCGATCGGGCTAAAAACAGTGCAGGCAGGCGATATCATAACGGTTTCACGCAACAATCTAAAGCGCTATAATCACTTAATCTTTACACGGAGTTAACCTTATTTCGTCCATACTTCGTAATTAAGATCGTCACAATTGCTGAAAGGTCGACCCAGTTAGCCGATCCACCTTTACAATTGTGATAAAAAGTAGCTAACCGCATAAAAAACGTCCGATAATTCGGAACCAAAAAGATATTGGGAGTGAAACAGTGAGCGCAAAGGGAATTTTTTTACGTCGTTTAGCAGTATCTGCTGTCACCGCTTTGTTTCTGATGGGCACAGCGCACGCTGCTGACATGTCAGAAGAAGCCATTGCAGAACGCATCGCACCAGTCGGTTCCGTTTACTTGGACGGCGAAGCACCTGTTGAGACTGCTGCTGCACCATCAGGCCCACGTACCGGCGATTCCGTTTACAACACCTACTGTATGGCATGTCACGCGACAGGTGCCGCGGGCGCACCAAAAGTTAGCGACCCTGCAGCTTGGGAACCACGTCTTGCACAAGGCCGTGACACGCTGAACAAGCACGCCATCGAGGGCTTCAACGGCATGCCTGCACGCGGAACCTGTATGGATTGTTCTGATGACGAGATCGTGGCTGCTATCGACCACATGCTGTCTCTGTAAGGCATCCAAGATTGTGTGAAAAAGCGGCTTTCAAGCCGCTTTTTTGATGCCTGTTTATCAGTCTGGAAGCAAGGACACTGAATTCCTCCGCTATATTGCCCATCATTCGCGCGTGTTTTCTTCTTTCCTGTTCCTAAGATGACCGAATTTGAAAAAATGACCCAAGGCCTCGCCTTTAATGGGGGCGATGAAACGATTGATTCCATTCGCTCGAAAGCCTTCCAACTCCTTCAACGCTACAACACTCTCCCGGTTGACCAATCCATTGATATTGCATCAGAGCTGTTTGGCAGCATTGGGGATGACTCAATGGTGATGCCGCCTTTCCACTGCGAATTTGGCAAAACCGTCCATATCGGTCCCAGTACCTTTATCAATATGGGTGCGATGATGTTGGATGGTGCACCAATTACCATTGGCAGCAACGTGCTCATTGGCCCTAACTGCCAGTTTTACACCGCCGGCCACTCTATGGATTACCGCAGCCGACGCAAATGGGAAACCTTCTGCAAGCCGATCGTGGTGGGTGATGATGTCTGGGTGGGCGGCAATACAGTGATTTGCCAAGGCGTGACCATTGGTGCTCGCTCAGTGATCGCAGCCAATTCAGTAGTCACCAAAGACATGCCGGAAGATTGTCTGATTGGTGGCACGCCAGCCAAAGTGATCCGTAAGCTGCACGAGAACGAAACGGCTGAAGAAGCTCTCGATGCATAAAAAAAAGCCGGAGTTATCCGGCTTTTCTTTAGTCTTTTTTAAGCATTGCTCTGAGATTGGCGATTGCTGCCTGCCCTTTTGCCATCCTTTCTTCCTGTGTCTGGGGCTTTTTCTTCTCTTCCCACTCCACATCGTCGTATGGCAGCTCTTCAAGAAAACGGCTCGGCAAAGGCTTTATCAACTCACCGTACTGACGGCGCTCCTTACAAAGCGTAAAAGTCATCTCACGTTGCGCGCGGGTGATCCCCACGTAGGCAAGACGGCGCTCTTCCTCCACATTGTCTTCATCAATGCTCGACTGATGCGGCAGAAAACCTTCTTCCATTCCTACCAGATACACATACGGAAACTCGAGACCTTTGGAGGCATGCAGCGTCATCAACTGCACCTGATCAGCGTCGTCATCGTCCTCGCCACGCTCCATCATGTCACGCAGTGTCAGTCGCTGAACCACTTCACGAAGCGTCTTCACTTCGTTGTCGTAGTTATCACCTTCCAAGTCCGCCACAATCCAGCTGTAGAGGTCGGAGACGTTCTTCATCCGCATCTCTGCTGCCTTAGGGCTGGCTGAGGTTTCGTAGAGCCAATCTTCGTAGTGCGAGTCACGCACCAACGAGCGCACTGCATCAACCGCATCGCCGCGCTCAAACTGATCGGAAAGCTCGACAATCCAGCGGGTAAAACGTTGCAGGGATTCCAGACCACGACCGTTTAGGTGCTCCTGAAGCCCCAATTCAAAACTCGCCGAAAACAAGCTTTTTCCACGCATATTCGCGTATGTTCCCAGCTTTTCTAGTGTCACTGGGCCAATTTCGCGACGTGGCGTATTCACAATGCGCAAAAACGCATTGTCGTCATCCTGATTGGTCAGCAGACGAAGGTACGCCATGATGTCTTTGATTTCTGCGCGTGCGAAGAATGAGGTGCCGCCTGAGATTTTGTAAGGAATACGGTTTTGCATCAGCGCTTTTTCGAACAAACGCGACTGGTGATTACCGCGGTACAAAATCGCGTAATCTTTGTAGTCCGTGCGGTTCATAAATTTGTGAGCAATGATCTCACCGACCACACGCTCTGCTTCATGCTCTTCGTTATTGGCTTTCAGCACTTTGAGCATTTCACCGTCTGGCAACGCAGAGAACAGGGTTTTCTCAAACACATGCGGGTTGTTGGCAATGAGGATATTCGCCGCACGCAGAATGCGGCTGGTTGAGCGGTAGTTTTGCTCCAGCTTGATGACTTTCAGACTTGGGAAATCCTGACTCAGCATCAAGAGGTTCTTTGGCTGCGCGCCACGCCAGCTATAGATAGACTGATCATCATCCCCTACCACGGTAAACCGGGCACGTTCACCCACCAACAGCTTCACCAGCTGATATTGGCTGGTATTGGTATCCTGATATTCATCCACCAGCAGATAACGGATTTTACTTTGCCAGCGTTCCCGCACTTCCTGATTGGTTTTCAGCAGAATCACTGGCATCAGGATCAAATCATCAAAATCCAGCGCGTTGTAAGCCTTCATCTGCTTTTGGTACATGGCATAGCAATGGGCAAATAACTGGTCGCGTTCGCCCATCGCCGCAGATTCCGCCTGCTGAGGCGTCAGCATGTCATTCTTCCAGTTCGAGATGGTATGCAGCAATTGGTTGAGCAAATCCTTGTCGCCGTCGAGTTCATCTTCAGTCAGCTCTTTTAAAAGCGCCATCTGGTCCTGATCATCAAACAGCGAGAAGCCCGCTTTCAACCCCAAACTTTTATACTCGCGACGGATGATATTCAGGCCGAGAGTGTGGAAGGTAGAGACCATCAGCCCCCGCGCTTCCTGGCGGTTCAGCGTCTGGCCGACGCGCTCTTTCATTTCCCGCGCCGCTTTATTGGTAAAAGTTACCGCCGCAATGTGACGAGCCTTGTAGCCACACTGTTGGACCAGATAAGCAATTTTATTGGTGATCACACGTGTTTTACCGGAACCCGCACCAGCTAACACCAGGCAGGGCCCGGAGACATGGTGGACAGCGTCATTCTGAGCTGGATTAAGTTTCATGTGGTTCCTCTGTTCAATCACGCGATATTTAGCAGGTGCATTGTATACCCAAACAACCTGAAGATGCAGGATTCAGCGAGGTTGACTGGCGTTGTGATCGCGGCGCTCCTTTGCAGGTGTAGCCACCTCCATCAAAAAGGAGTAACAAAGAGCACGGCGTCAGTCAACTCGCCCGAAGGGAGGCCCTCAATGCGCCCACTTCTTTGTTAAATTCCACGGAAATAGAGTGCTATTCCTCGTGAAATTTGCCTCGAATTGAACGCATTGATGGCCTCTGAATGAGAGCATCTTCAGGTCGTTTGGGTATAGACGGAATAACGGCGCACTTCATCTTTCGTCGATTTAAAGGAAAGAGTTGGCAGTCTGTAACAAAATCCATACAATGAATGAACGTTCATTCATTGGAGCGCTGTGTTATGTCTGACAAGAAAACACAGATCTTGGAAGCAACGGAACGCTTGTTGGCCCAGCATGGCTTTGATCGCCTCTCGATGCAGATGGTAGCAAAGGAAGCCGGGGTCGCAGCAGGCACCATTTACCGTTACTTTTCAGATAAAAACGACTTACTGAGTCAACTTCGAAATCATGTGGTTCAGCAGTGTGCCACCAAGATGTTGGAAGGCCATGACGCAGATAAGCCGTTAAAGCAACAATTCGTCACGCTGTGGCTAAATGCATGGCACTTAACCATTCGCCGAGACGATAACGCAATCAACCGGGAACAATTTGACAGTCTGCCCTATCAGAGAAACGGTGAGCAACGCCTGATGGATTTAAAAGCTTTTGGTCCCTTCCACCAGTTTTTCGAATCAGGAATTGCAGACGGAACATTTAAACCCCTCTCCACTTCAGTGCTTTCCGGCATTGGTATCGAGCCAGCTGTTTGCCTTGCACGCAAACAGGTACAAGGGGTCATAGAACTAGATGAATCAGCAATCGAGGATACGATCAACGCTTGCTGGGATGCTATCTGCCTTCATAGATAATCGGAGCAATCTAAATGAAGAAATGGTTTGTAGTCATGTTAGTCGTGGCGGTTTTGCTATTCGGCACCGTGATTGGCTTTAACATGTTCAAGCAACAGAAAATTGCCGAATACATGGCAAACATGCCTGAGCCGGAATTCCCGGTCACAGCGGTAGAAATGGTTTCAGTCGATTGGATCCCTACCATTGAGGCAATTGGTTTTATCGAACCAAACCAGGGCGTTACTCTGACCACAGAAGTCAGCGGCGTCATTGAAAACATCAACTTTGAATCCGGTCAGGCCGTCAAACAAGGTGATGTCTTGCTGGCATTAGACTCAAAAGTAGAAGTCGCGAACCTCAAGAGTACCCAAGCCCGCTTGCCTGCTGCTGAAGCGAAGTTCAAGCGCTACCAAGGTCTGTTCCGTAAAGGCTCAATTTCTAAAGAAGCCCTGGACGAAGCCGAAGCGAATTTCCGTTCACTGCAAGCTGATGTTGAAAGTCTAAATGCGTCGATTGAGCGTCGTACCATTGATGCACCCTTTGATGGCATCGTCGGTCTGCGTAACGTCTTTTTGGGTGAATACTTACAACCAGGCACAGAAATCGTGCGTCTGGAAGACACGTCAATCATGCGTCTTCGCTTCACGGTTCCACAGACCGACATTGCGAAAATCAAGCTGGGTCAACAAATTGATATCTCGGTAGATGCCTACCCAGACACACCATTTACCGGCAAGATCAGCGCTATTGAGCCTGCAGTTAACTTCCAGAGCGGTCTAATCCAGGTACAAGCAGACATTCCAAACAACCACGGCCAACTGCGCTCAGGTATGTTTGCCCGTGCAAACATCATTCTGCCAACATTTGAAGACCAAATCGTTGTCGATCAGACTGCCATCAACTTCACCCTCTACGGTGAGAACGTGTATGTACTGCGTGAGGAAGACGGCGCAACCCGAGCCTATCAGCAGGTTGTGAAAGTCGGCGAGCGTAAAGGTCACATCGCGCACGTACTGGAAGGTCTGGAGCCAGGTGATAAAGTCGTGACTTCCGGTCAGGTGCGTCTGAGCAACGGTGCGAAAGTACGTGTTGTGGAAAGTGATGCTCTCAACCCACCGGCAGAGCTGCCACAACTGTAAGAGGCCGCTATGAAATTCACTGATATTTTCATCAAGCGTCCGGTACTGGCGGTATCAATCAGTTTTCTGATTGCCCTGCTTGGCCTGCAGTCGATGTTCAAGATGCAGGTGCGGGAATACCCGGACATGACCAATACCGTGGTCACCATCTCCACCAGTTACTATGGTGCGAGTGCTGACCTTATTCAGGGCTTTATTACTACGCCACTTGAGCAGGCCGTCGCACAGGCGGACAACATCGATTTCATGACCTCGGAGTCGGTGCTGGGTAGCTCAACCATCACGGCATACATGAAGCTCAATACCGACCCAAATGCGGCGCTTGCTGACATTCTGGCAAAGGTAAACTCGGTACGTGCACAGTTGCCAGGCGAGTCAGAAGACCCGTCAGTGTCGATGTCGACCGGTTCTACCACCGCGGTAATGTACATCGGCTTTACGTCGGAAGAGCTTGATTCCAGCCAGATCACTGACTATCTGGAGCGTGTCACCAAGCCTCAGCTGTTTACCGTAAACGGTGTCGCAAGTATCGACCTCTACGGTGGCCTGAAGTACGCGCTACGTGTATGGCTGGATCCGGCGAAAATGGCAGCGTTTAACCTGACAGCGACTGACGTGATGGGCGTGCTGAACGCCAACAACTTCCAGTCTGCGACCGGTCAGTCAATCGGTACCTACATGGTATACAACGGTTCGGCCAACACTCAGGTTTCTGACACCGAAGAGCTGAAACGCCTGGTTGTCGCCACCCAGAAAGGTCAGGTCATTCGTCTGGGCGACATTGCGAAAGTGTCGCTTGAAAAGAGTCATGACGTTTACCGTGCGACAGCAAACGGTTCTGAAGCTGTGGTTGCAGCCATTAACGCCGCACCAACCGCCAACCCGATAAACATCGCAGCAGATGTGCTTGAGAAGCTCCCAGAGCTCGAGCGCAACATGCCAAGCACCATCAAAATGAACGTGCTTTATGACTCGACCGTTGCCATCAACGAATCGATTCACGAGGTGGTGAAGACCATCATTGAAGCGGCGCTTATCGTACTGGTGGTCATCACCCTGTTCCTGGGCTCATTCCGTGCGGTACTCATCCCGATCATTACCATTCCGCTATCACTGATTGGTGTAGCCATGATGATGGAGCTGTTCGGGTTCTCACTGAACCTGATGACGCTGCTCGCGATGGTACTGGCTATCGGTCTGGTGGTGGATGACGCCATCGTTGTTCTGGAGAACGTCGACCGTCACATTAAGCTCGGGGAGTCCCCATTCCGCGCCGCCATCATCGGTACCCGCGAAATTGCCGTGCCCGTTATTTCGATGACACTGACGCTGGCAGCGGTGTACGCACCTATCGCATTGATGGGGGGCATCACAGGCTCGCTGTTCAAAGAGTTCGCCCTGACGCTGGCTGGTGCGGTATTTGTCTCCGGCATTATCGCGCTGACCCTGTCGCCGATGATGTGTTCGAAGATGCTAAAAGCCAATGCGCAACCAAGCAAATTCGAAGCGAAAGTACATCACTTTCTTGATCGCATGACTGAAGGCTATGCACGTATGCTGGGCGGCGTAATGAAGGTACGCCCTGTCATCATCACCTTCGCCGTGATCGTGTTTGTCAGCTTGCCACTGCTGTTCAAGTTCATTCCTAGTGAACTTGCACCCGCGGAAGATAAAGGCGTGCTGGTGATGATGGGTACAGCGCCATCGACAGCAAATTTAGATTACATCCAGAACACCATGGCGGAAGTTAACCAGAAACTGGCTGATCAGCCAGAAGTGGCCTTCTCGCAGGTATTCTCTGGTGTGCCAAAGTCCAATCAGGCATTTGGTATCGCCTCTTTGGTGCCTTGGAGTGAACGTGAAGCAAGCCAGGCAGACATCGTGAAGCGTATGACTGAGGAAGTGAAAGACATCCCGGGTATGGCGGTGACTGCTTTCCAGATGCCAGAACTTCCAGGTGCGTCTTCCGGTCTGCCTATCCAGTTCGTCATCACCACACCAAGCAACTTCGAGAGCCTGTTCCAGGTAGCGTCAGACGTACTGTCTGAGGTGAAGAGCAACTCTATGTTTGTTTATTCTGACATGGATTTGAACTTCGATTCGGCGACGATGAAAATCAACATCGACAAAGACAAAGCTGGCGCATACGGTGTGACCATGCAGGATATCGGTATCACGCTGGGCACCATGATGGCTGATGGTTACGTGAACCGTATCGACTTGGATGGCCGTTCCTATGAGGTTATCCCGCAGGTCGAGCGTAAGTACCGCCTAAACCCAGAGTCCATCAAAGGTTACTACGTACGTTCTGCGAACGGTGAGGCTGTGCCGTTGGGCTCACTGATCACCATTGATGTGGTAGCCGAGCCTCGCGCCCTGCCTCACTTCAACCAGCTGAACTCTGCAACCATAGGTGCGGTTGCTGCGCCGGGCGTTGCGATGGGCGATGCCATCAACTGGTTTGAGAATATCGCAGCTGAGAAACTTCCTCGTGGTTACCAACACGATTACCTCGGCGAAGCCCGTCAGTTCGTGACGGAAGGTAGCGCGCTGGTAGGTACCTTTATGCTGGCACTGGCGGTGATCTTCCTGGTTTTGGCAATTCAGTTCGAATCGCTGCGTGATCCACTGGTGATTCTGGTATCTGTACCACTGGCTATCTGTGGCGCATTGATTGCCCTCGCTTGGGGCGCAGCATCAATGAACATCTACTCTCAGGTAGGTCTCATCACGCTGATCGGCCTTATCACCAAGCACGGTATCCTTATCTGTGAGGTGGCAAAAGAAGAGCAGCTTCATCGTGGTATGAACAAGATGGAAGCGGTGATGGAAGCCGCGAAAGTACGTCTGCGTCCAATCCTGATGACCACAGCAGCGATGATCGCAGGTCTTATCCCGTTGATGTACGCAACTGGTGCAGGTGCCGCGCAGCGCTTCAGCATCGGTATCGTTATCGTTGCTGGTCTGGCAATTGGTACTCTGTTCACCCTGTTTGTACTGCCGGTAATCTACACCTATCTGGCGAGCAAGCACGAGCCACTGCCAGAGTTTGAAGAAGATTTGGATGTTTCAGCGCAGGAAAAACCCGCGCACTGATATTCTTCCAATATGACAAAGGGTCTCGATTGAGACCCTTTTCTTTTTTCAACGTAATGAGTAGTAGCCTTTTGCAATGCGACACTTTCGACAAAAGGTCAGGTGTTGCTTAGAATAACGGCATCAAAATAAGGAGTAACGCATGTTCGACCCAAAAAAGTTGGAGCAAATTGCCAAGCAAATCCATGAATCTATGCCGAAGCCGGTAAAAGATCTGGGTAATGATGTGGAGCAGAAGGTTCGTGAGGTGATCCAATCACAGCTGGCTAAACTGGATGTAGTCAGTCGCGAAGAGTTTGATGTTCAGACGCAGGTTTTGCTTCGTACCCGTCAAAAGCTGACTGAAATGGAACAGAAACTGGCTGAGTTTGAGCAGAAGCTTAACGAGAAGTCTGACGCTTAAGCGCAAAACGAAAGACATAAAAAACCCGGCTATTGCCGGGTTTTTCGTATTTATCTATTGCGGTGATTAGTCACCCACTGCAATGCGCTTCATGTCAGTCATGTAGCCACGCAGCTCCTGACCAATCCACTCTACTGGGTGGTTGCGCAGTGCTTCGTTCACGTCGATCAGCGTTTGGTTGTCAACGTGGTTGCCAGTTTCACCCAGCCCTTTACCAATCACGTCAGTACCAACCAGTGGCATGAATTTCTCACGCAGCAGTGGCGTTGCAACGTTAGCGAACAGGTAGTTACCATACTCTGCAGTATCAGAGATAACCACGTTCATCTCGTACAGACGCTTACGTGCGATGGTGTTTGCGATCAGTGGCAGCTCGTGCAGTGACTCGTAGTATGCAGACTCTTCGATAATGCCTGATGCAGTCATAGCTTCAAACGCCAGTTCAACACCCGCGCGAACCATAGCAACCATCAGGATGCCGTTGTCGAAGTACTCTTGCTCAGAAATCTTCACGTCAGTTTCTGGGTAGTTTTCAAATGCCGTTTCAGCAGTTTCTGCACGCCAGCCCAGCAGATTCACGTCATCGTTCGCCCAGTCAGCCATCATGGTTGATGAGAAGTGACCAGAGATGATGTCATCCATATGCTTGTTGTACAGCGGGCGCATCAGGTCTTTCAGATCTTCAGAAAGCTCGAATGCTTTTACTTTTGCTGGGTTAGACAGGCGATCCATCATGTGAGTGATACCGCCAAATTTCAGTGCCTCAGTGATGGTTTCCCAACCAAATTGCAGCAGTTTACCCGCGTAACCCGCATCGATACCGTCAGCAATCATCTTTTCGTAACAAACGATAGAACCTGCCTGCAGCATGCCACACAGGATAGTTTGCTCACCCATCAGGTCAGATTTTACTTCCGCAACAAATGAAGACTCCAAAACGCCTGCGCGGTGACCGCCAGTTGCAGCTGCCCATGCTTTTGCGATCTCGTGACCTTCGCCTTTTGGATCGTTCTCTGGGTGAACTGCCATCAGTGTTGGAACACCAAAGCCACGCTTGTACTCTTCACGTACTTCAGTACCTGGGCACTTAGGAGCAACCATCACAACAGTCAGGTCACTGCGCACTTGCATGCCTTCTTCAACGATGTTGAAACCGTGTGAGTAGCCCAGTGCAGCGCCTTCTTTCATCAGAGGCATCACAGCGTTAACAACTGCAGTGTGTTGTTTGTCTGGAGTCAGGTTAACAACCAGATCAGCCTGAGGGATCAGGTTTTCGTAGTTATCTACGTTGAAGCCGTTCTCTTTCGCGTTTTTGTAAGATTGGCGTTGCTCGTCAATCGCTGCCTGACGCAGAGCGTAAGACACGTCCAGACCTGAGTCGCGCATGTTAAGACCCTGGTTCAGGCCCTGTGCACCACAACCCACGATAACAACCTTCTTGCCTTTCAGGTAATCCGCTTCATTTGCGAATTCCGCTTTATCCATAAAACGGCAAACACCCAGCTGAGCTAATTGCTCACGCAAGTTCAAGGTATTGAAATAGTTAGACATGTCGAATACTCCGTGAAGAAATTTTGTCCTTTGGCGATGCGAACATGACAATCTGTTGCATCGAATTGCCCTCATCATAGATCAGGTAATTAATTGCTTAAAGTGATATATTCACAACATGTAATTGCATTTTTTGCAACATGGAAGTTAAGCGATGAACATCAAACATCTTCAGCTGTTCATACACCTATGTGACAGTAAAAGTTTCTCCAAAACAGCCGCTGCAATGCATATCAGTCCCTCAGCGCTGAGCCGCCAAATACAGAAGCTTGAGCAAGAAGCTGAACAACAGCTTTTTCTGAGGGATAACCGAAGCGTAGAGCTGACACTGGCAGGGAAAAAGCTATTACCTGTCGCGATGAGAATTCTGTCTGAATGGCAGCAATACCAGAGTCAGTTTAATACCTCAGGGAATGAGCTAGTCGGCGAGATAAGGCTGTTCTGTTCGGTCACCGCAAGTTATAGCCATTTACCTGAACTGCTATCAGAGTTTCGCTTAAGACACCCACTTATTGAGCTTAAAGTGTCTACAGGGGACCCGGCACAGGCGATAGACAAAGTGCTCTCTGATGAAGCAGACATTGCAATATCCGCTTTGCCTGAACAGCTTCCTTCGAAGGTTTCATTCGAGCCCATCAGTGATGTCCCGCTGTCTGTTATCGCACCTGCTGGTGTCAGCAGTTTCGCCGATACCCTGCAAAGTGAGCATCCTGATTGGTCTTCTATTCCCTTTATCGTACCGGAAGCTGGAACCGCCAGGGAGCGTGCGAACACCTGGTTTAAGAATATGAAGATCAAACCGAACATCTACGCGCAGGTTTCCGGCCATGAAGCCATAGTGAGCATGGTAGCGCTTGGGTGCGGTGTGGGAATTGCGCCGGATGTGGTAATCAATAACAGTCCTGTCAGAGATAAAATCGAAAAGCTCAAGCTAGCCCCCATCAAGCCATTCGAGCTGGGAGTGTGCTGTCTACGATCGCAAATAGATAACCCGCTTATTAAAGCGCTATGGGACGTAGCGGAAGGGAAAACGATCTAGTTGCGATACTGTCTCAGCATCGGTATCGCGAAGAGCAGCGACAGCCATCTCTCCTGACTATCCTCACTAGGAATTAACTCAAGTGAGGTGAGCAATGAGCGTGATTGAAAAGATAGGGAAAGCGCTGGAACCTTTGATGCTTGTAATGGGCTTAGTCAGTCCTTTGGCAACGTTACCTCAAATCTATAAGCTCTACTTCTCACACAGTGAGCATGCTGCAGGATTATCCCTGACAACCTGGGTACTCTACTCATTCATCGCCATGCTTTGGACCTTTTATGGGCTTTACCACAAAAATCCAACGATATGGGTTGGTAACGGCTTAGGGTTTCTGATGTATATCGCTATGGTCGCAGGAATTATTGCACGTGTAGGCATCACCTTCTAAACAGATGCCTGTAATACAGATGCTCATTAGTAATTGGCACGTATGATGCTGATAGAAAAACCTCGGTTCATTTAACCTATACGCATAGTTTGAGGCTTCTTAATAAGTAATAGAACGGATAGGGCTCAATGGGGGACGCCTAGTTGCGCACGGTAAGTGAGGCCGGACTCCCGGACGTGATCTAAAGTGCGAAGCACTTTTCCGGGTCACACATAGCAAAAAACCTCAGCCTTTCGACTGAGGTTTCTTTAAGAAGTGGCGGAGCGGACGGGACTCGAACCCGCGACCCCCGGCGTGACAGGCCGGTATTCTAACCAACTGAACTACCGCTCCACACTTAAATTGGAAGCCTGGCGATGTCCTACTCTCACATGGGGAGACCCCACACTACCATCGGCGCTGTTACGTTTCACTACTGAGTTCGGCATGGAATCAGGTGGGTCCATAACGCTATGGTCGCCAAGCAAATTCGTTAAAATCTTGGAAAGCTGTTTTTAATGCTCGTTCTACACATTCAACGTTCTATTCGAGTCCGTCAAAACCCCTTGGGTGTTGTATGGTTAAGCCTCACGGGCAATTAGTATCAGTTAGCTCAACGCCTC
>NZ_CANDOD010000035.1:0-15727 GCF_947387585.1 Grimontia sp. SpTr1 | reverse complement strand
CTCTCCGTGTCGGTGAGGCGGCATTATAGGGAGGTCTGAAATTCTGGCAAGGGCTTTTTTGAGGTTTTTTATGAAAATCGCTTCACTTGCCTACATTTTACTCGAAAGCCTTATTTCCACACATTTTACTCACACCAAACACACAAAAGGCTGTGTATAAGTGTGTTGTGCACCACGTAATAGCCGTTTCAATCTCCCCACACATATTTGACGTTTGCAATATTGCTTATTCACTAACTGAGCCAATCAATGAATTCAGATCCGTTAGAGATTCAGTTCAGTCATTAGATAAGTAGAAGTAGAAGTAGAAGTAGAAGTAGAAGTAGAAGTAGAAGTAGAAGTAGAAGTAGAAGTAGAAGTAGAAGTAGAAGTAGAAGTAGAAGTAGAAGTAGAAGTAGAAAGACTGTTTAACTGAAGCCTTGACGTCAAGAGTTATAGAGAAAGAAACGGGGCGTAGGCTGTTTTATGAATGAGTAGATAAATAAAAAGCCAGGCTAAAAGCCTGGCTTCTTATTTGAACGAACCGAGAGATTACTCAGCTGCTTCTTCTGCAGCTGTCTCTGGACGATCTACCAACTCGATGTAAGCCATAGGGGCTTTATCGCCGGCACGTACACCGCATTTCAGAATGCGAGTGTAACCGCCTGCACGAGAGGCAAAACGTGGACCCAGTTCGTTGAACAGCTTCGCTACAACTTCGTCGTTACGAGTACGAGCGAATGCAAGACGACGGTTAGCAACACTGTCGTTCTTTGCTAGGGTAATCAATGGCTCAATTACGCGACGCAGCTCTTTTGCCTTAGGCAGAGTAGTTTTGATAACTTCGTGAGTTACCAGCGAGCTAGCCATGTTGCTGAACATCGCTTTGCGATGGCTGCTGTTGCGATTGAGTTGACGACCACTCTTACGATGGCGCATGACCTAATCCTTCTAACTAAGTAATCAGAATCTGATTAATCTTCAGCGATTGATGCTGGCGGCCAGTTTTCCAGGCGCATACCCAGAGACAGACCACGTGAAGCCAGCACGTCTTTAATTTCAGTCAAAGACTTCTTACCAAGGTTTGGCGTCTTAAGAAGCTCAACCTCAGTACGCTGTACCAGATCACCGATGTAGTGGATCGCTTCTGCTTTCAAACAGTTAGCAGAGCGAACAGTTAGTTCAAGATCGTCTACAGGACGCAGTAGGATCGGATCGAACTCTGGCTTCTCTTCTTTCTCTTCAGGAACTCGTACATCACGCAGATCTACGAACGCGTCCAGTTGCTCAGCAAGAATAGTTGCTGCACGACGGATAGCTTCCTCAGGATCAAGAGTACCGTTAGTCTCCATATCGATAACCAGCTTGTCGAGGTCGGTACGCTGTTCAACACGTGCTGCTTCAACATTGTAAGCAATACGGTCTACTGGGCTGAACGTTGCATCTACAAGCAGACGGCCGATTGGACGCTCGTCTTCTTCAGTGTGAATACGCGCTGACGCTGGTACGTAGCCGCGACCACGTTCTACCTTGATTCGCATGCTGATTTCAGCATTTGAATCTGTCAGGTGGCAGATTACGTGTTCTGGGTTCGCAATCTCAACACCACCGTCGTGGGTGATGTCGCCTGCAACAACAGGGCCTGCACCAGACTTATTCAGGGTTAGGATAACTTCATCTTTACCCTCTACCTTAACGGCAAGGCCTTTAAGGTTAAGCAGGATTTCCAGGATATCTTCCTGTACGCCCTCTTTGGTGCTGTACTCGTGCAACACGCCGTCAATTTCTACTTCTGTCACTGCACAACCAGGCATAGACGACAGTAGGATGCGACGTAGAGCATTACCTAGGGTGTGACCAAAGCCACGCTCTAGCGGCTCAAGAGTTACTTTTGCGTGCGTCGAGCTAACTTGTTCGATGTCAACCAGACGCGGCTTAAGAAATTCTGTTACAGAACCCTGCATTGTGTCCTCTCTTTAGTTTAGCCTTACTTAGAGTAAAGCTCGACGATCAGGTGTTCGTTGATGTCAGCAGACAAATCTGAACGCTCTGGCAGGCGCTTGAAAGTGCCTTCCATTTTGTTGCTGTCTACTTCGATCCAAGTTGGCAGCTCGCGCTGAGCAGCAATTTCAAGAGCTGCTTTGATGCGTGCTTGGTTCTTAGCTTTCTCGCGAATGCTAACAACGTCGTTGGCCGTTACCTTGAAAGAAGGAACGTTAACCACTTTACCGTTTACCAGGATCGCTTTGTGGCTTACCAGCTGACGTGATTCTGCGCGAGTTGCGCCGAAGCCCATGCGGTAAACTACGTTATCTAGACGACCTTCAAGAAGTTGCAGCAGGTTTTCACCTGTGTTGCCTTTGATGCGAGCAGCTTCTTTGTAGTAGTTACGGAATTGTTTTTCCAGAACGCCGTAGATACGACGAACTTTTTGCTTCTCACGAAGCTGAACGCCATAGTCAGACAAACGGCCGCGACGTGCGCCGTGTACGCCTGGGGCGTTATCAATTTTACACTTGGTATCAATCGCGCGTACGCCTGACTTCAGGAACAAGTCAGTACCTTCGCGACGGCTAAGCTTCAGCTTAGGACCCAAATATCTTGCCATGATCTTTCTCCAGAATTCTAAGAAACAGCGTTATACGCGACGTTTCTTAGGTGGACGACAACCGTTATGTGGGATTGGAGTCGCATCAACAATGTTAGTGATACGGAAACCAGCCGCGTTCAGTGCGCGAATAGTAGATTCACGACCTGGACCTGGGCCCTTAACCATAACTTCCAGGTTCTTCAGGCCATATTCTTTAGCCATCTCACCACAACGCTCAGCAGCAACCTGTGCAGCGAACGGAGTTGATTTACGAGAACCACGGAAACCAGAACCACCTGCAGTAGCCCATGCTAGAGCGTTACCTTGACGGTCAGTAATGGTTACGATTGTGTTGTTGAAAGACGCATGGATGTGCGCTACGCCGTCAGCAACTTGCTTGCGTACGCGTTTACGTGCGCGATTTGGTTGTTTAGCCATAGTACTTTACCTACCCCGATTATTTCTTGATCGGCTTGCGCGGACCCTTACGGGTACGAGCATTGGTCTTCGTACGCTGGCCACGTAGTGGCAAGCTGCGACGATGACGCAAACCGCGGTAACAACCAAGGTCCATCAGACGCTTGATGTTCATGGAAACTTCACGACGTAGATCACCTTCTACAGTGTACTTGGCAACGCCATCACGCAGTAGATCGATCTGCTCTTCAGTTAGTTCACTGATCTTAGTGCTTTCAGCAATACCAGTCTCAGCTAGGATAGCTTTTGAACGGGTTTTACCGATACCGTAGATCGCAGTCAGTGCGATTACAGCATGCTTCTGATCAGGAATGTTAATGCCTGCAATACGGGCCACTATTCACTCCTAGTACTTTATCAAGAAGAACCGCTGCAGAGCCCGTTTAGGATACGCAGCGGCTATACCACTTCTTTTGCACACACAAAAGGTGGGCTGGCTAATGTAGCCAGCCTGCCTAAATTTTGCAAGAAAAATATTCTGCTATTAGCCTTGGCGCTGCTTGTGCTTTGGCTCACTGCAAATCACGCGAACAACACCGTTACGCTTGATAACTTTACAGTTACGGCAGATTTTCTTAACGGAAGCACGAACTTTCATTGCTAAACTCCGTAAATGTCAATCTGTTAGCGGCCGTAGCCTTTCAGATTGGCTTTCTTCAACACGGACTCATATTGTTGAGACATCAGATGTGTCTGAACTTGAGCCATAAAGTCCATGATTACTACGACTACGATAAGTAGGGAAGTTCCGCCAAAATAGAAGCGTACGTTCCAAGCAATCATCATGAACTCGGGGATCAGACAGATAAAGGTGATATACAACGCGCCTGCTAATGTCAGTCGAGTCATCACTTTATCTATGTACTTCGCAGTCTGCTCGCCCGGGCGAATACCAGGTACGAATGCACCAGACTTCTTCAGATTGTCTGCTGTCTCACGCGGGTTGAAAACCAACGCCGTGTAGAAGAAACAGAAGAAGATAATCGCAGCAGCATAAAGGATTACATACAGTGGTTGACCAGGGCTCAGTGCCAATGACACATCCGCCAACCAGCCCAACTGTTCACTCTGACCAAACCATTGAGCCAGTGTGCCTGGGAACAGGATAATACTTGATGCAAAAATCGCTGGAATTACGCCGGCCATATTTAGTTTCAATGGCAGGTGTGTGCTTTGCGCAGCGAAGACACGACGGCCTTGCTGACGCTTCGCGTAGTTAACAACGATTCGACGTTGACCACGCTCTACAAACACTACGAACGCAATTACTGCGAATGCAATTACCGCAATCAACAGAAGAAGAAGCACGTGCAATTCACCTTGACGCGCTTGCTCGGCTGTTTGTCCGATAGCGGATGGCAATCCTGCAACGATACCCGCGAAAATAATCAGGGATATACCGTTACCGATACCACGCTCAGTGATCTGTTCACCTAACCACATCAGGAACATGGTGCCAGTGACCAAGCTCACAACAGCAGTAAAGTAGAAGCCAAGGCCTGGAGTTACCACCAGACCCGGAATCATACTTGGCAAGCCTGTAGCGATACCAATCGCTTGGAAGGTTGCCAATACCAGCGTGCCGTAGCGGGTGTACTGACTGATCTTACGACGGCCAGACTCCCCTTCTTTCTTCAACTCAGCCAAAGCTGGATGAACTACCGTAAGCAGTTGGACAATAATCGATGCCGAAATATACGGCATGATACCCAGTGCCAGGATAGAAGCACGCTCAAGAGCACCACCAGAGAACATGTTAAACAGTTCAATGATGGTACCTTGTTGCTGTTCGAACAGATCGGCAAGTACAGCAGCGTCAATACCAGGAATTGGCACAAAAGAACCGGCGCGGAATACGAGCAACGCACCTACCACAAAGAGTAGACGGCTTTTCAGCTCCGCAAGTCCACCTTTTGCACTACTAAAATTTTGTCCTGGTTGTTTTGCCATCTGTACCTCGTCCTCGAGCTAATTATTCCTCGATTTTACCGCCAGCAGCTTCGATTGCAGCTTGAGCGCCTTTAGTAACGCGAAGACCTTTTACAGTCACTGAGCGTGCAATCTCACCAGACAGTACGATTTTCGCCGTACGGATGTCTTTAGTGATTACGTTTGCAGCTTTCAGTGTCTCAAGGCTTACTACGTCACCTTCAACTTTAGCTAGTTCGCTCAGGCGAACTTCAGCAGCAGTCAGGCTCTTGCGAGAAGTAAAACCAAATTTTGGCAGACGCTGTTTCAAAGGCATTTGACCGCCTTCGAAACCTGGGCGTACAGAACCACCTGAACGTGATTTCTGACCTTTGTGACCACGGCCACCAGTTTTGCCCAGGCCTGAACCGATACCACGGCCAACGCGCTTCTTAGAAGGCTTTGAACCCGCAGCCGGAGATAGAGTATTCAGACGCATTGTGATTACTCCTCCACTTTAACCATGTAGTAAACTTGATTGATCATGCCGCGTACGCAAGCAGTATCTTCAAGTTCAACAGTGTGGTTGATGCGACGTAGGCCCAAGCCACGCAGGGTAGCTTTATGTTTCGGCAAACGACCGATTGAGCTACGAGTCTGAGTTACTTTGATAGTTTTAGCCATGTCGAATTACCCCAGAATTTCGTTAACTGGCAGACCGCGCTTAGCAGCTACCATTTCTGGAGACTTCATACCACCCAGGCCATCGATCGTTGCACGAACGATGTTGATTGGGTTAGTAGAACCGTATGCTTTTGCCAGAACGTTACGAACACCCGCAACTTCCAGAACCGCACGCATCGCACCACCTGCGATGATACCCGTACCTTCTGATGCAGGCTGCATGTACACTTTAGAACCAGTGTGGCGGCCTTTAACAGCGTGGTGAAGAGTACCTTCGTTCAGCGCAACAGTAACCATGTTACGGCGCGCTTTTTCCATTGATTTTTGGATCGCTGCAGGTACTTCACGGGCTTTGCCGTAACCGAAACCTACACGACCATTGCCATCACCAACTACAGTCAGAGCGGTGAAGCTGAAGATGCGACCACCTTTAACCGTCTTAGAAACACGGTTAACAGCAATCAGCTTCTCATGCAAATCACTTTGTTGTTTATCGTTAGCCATCTTTCCGCCTACCTTAGAATTTCAGACCAGCTTCACGGGCAGCATCTGCCAGTGCAGCCACACGGCCGTGGTATTGGAAACCGGAACGGTCAAAAGCAACAGATTCGATGCCTTTTTCCTTCGCACGCTCAGCAATAGCTTTACCTACTGCTGCTGCGGCTTCTTTATTACCGGTGCTCTTCACTTGCTCACGGATCGCTTTTTCTACGGTAGAAGCAGCTGCGATTACTTCGGAGCCATTTGCCGCGATAACCTGTGCGTACACATGACGTGGAGTACGGTGTACCACTAGGCGAGTCGCACCCAGTTCAGCAATCTTGCGACGCGCTCGGGTCGCACGACGGATACGAGCAATTTTCTTATCCATAGTGTTACCTTACTTCTTCTTAGCTTCTTTAGTACGCACAACTTCGTCAGCGTAACGAACACCTTTACCTTTGTAAGGCTCAGGCTGACGGTATGCGCGGATGTCAGCAGCTACTTGACCAACCAATTGTTTGTCTGTACCAGTCAAAACAATTTCAGTTTGGCTTGGGCATTCTGCTTTGATACCTGCAGGCAGTTCATGTTCAACAGGGTGAGAGAAACCCAGAGTCAGAGCGACTGAGTTACCTTTCATTGCTGCACGATAACCAACACCTTTCAGGATCAGTTTCTTGGTATAGCCTTCAGTAACACCAACAACCATGTTGTTCACCAGTGCACGTGCGGTACCTGCTTGAGCGTTAGCTTTAGCAATACCTTCGCGTGGCGCGAACTTCACAGCGTTGTCTTCTTGGCTTAGTTCCACTGCGTCGTTGATAACGCGGGTCAGTTCACCCTTGCTACCTTTAACAGTGATTTCCTGACCGTTCAGTTTCACCTCTACGCCGGCAGGAATTACTACGGGTGCTTTTGCAACACGAGACATTTCCTACTCCTTACGCTACGTAGCAGATGATTTCGCCGCCCAGACCCGCTTTGCGAGCTGCACGGTCGGTCATCAAACCTTTAGAAGTTGATACTACAGCAATACCCAGACCACCCATTACAGAAGGCAGCTCATCTTTTTTCTTATAGATGCGCAGACCTGGACGGCTTACACGTTGGATTTGCTCGATAACTGGTTTAGCTTCGAAGTACTTCAGAGTAACTTCCAGCTCAGGCTTAACTTCGCCAGAAATAGCGTAGTCAGCCACATAACCTTCAGCTTTCAGCAGCTCAGCAATTGCCACTTTCAGCTTTGACGAAGGCATCTTAACAGCAACTTTAGTTGCTGCCTGACCGTTGCGGATGCGGGTCAGCATATCCGAAATCGGATCTTGCATGCTCATAAGTCTTTACTCCCGTGATTCAATTACCAGCTCGCCTTACGCAGACCCGGAATCTCGCCTTTCATGCAAGCTTCACGAACCTTGATTCGGCTCAGACCGAATTTGCGCAGGTAGCCATGTGGACGACCAGTCTGGTTACAGCGGTTACGCTGACGAGACTTAGCAGAATCACGCGGTAGAGTTTGAAGCTTCAGGACTGCATCCCAACGCTCTTCTTCAGACGCGTTAACGTTTTTGATGATAGCTTTCAGTGCAGCACGCTTCTCAGCGAACTTTGCTACCAGCTTCGCGCGTTTTACTTCGCGCGCTTTCATTGATTGCTTAGCCATTACAGTAACCCTTCACCTTACTTACGGAATGGGAAGTTAAAGGCAGCCAGCAGAGCTTGACCTTCCTCATCAGTCGCCGCTGTGGTAGTGATAGTAATATCAAGACCACGGATACGATCTACTTTGTCGTAGTCGATCTCTGGGAAGATGATTTGCTCACGAACGCCCATGCTATAGTTACCGCGACCGTCGAAAGATTTCGAGCTAACGCCACGGAAGTCACGCACACGTGGAAGAGCGATTGAAATCAGACGCTCTAGGAATTCCCACATACGCTCGCCACGCAGGGTTACTTTACAGCCAATTGGGTAGCCCTCACGGATCTTGAAGCCAGCAACAGACTTACGTGCTTTAGTGATCAGCGGCTTTTGACCTGTGATTGATGCCAGGTCAGATGCTGCGTTCTCAAGCAGTTTCTTGTCGTTGATTGCTTCGCCCACACCCATGTTCAGGGTGATCTTTTCGATCCTTGGGACTTGCATGATACTCTTGTATTCGAACTTTTCAGCCAGTTCTTTTACAACAGTCTCTTTGTAGTAATCATGCAGTTTCGCCATAGTGTACTACTCCAGAATTACTTAAATAATTTCGCCATTCGATTTGAAGAAACGAACTTTTTTGCCGTCTTCGAATCGGAAGCCTACACGGTCTGCTTTACCAGTTGCCGCGTTGTAGATAGCAACGTTAGAAACGTCCACTGCAGCTTCTTTTTCTACGATGCCGCCTTGGATGCCCAGAGCCGGAACAGGCTTCTGGTGTTTCTTAACCAGGTTGATACCTTCAACGATAACTTTACCAGTGGTCAGAACCTTACTTACTTTACCTTTCTTGCCTTTGTCTTTACCGGCAAGAACGATAACTTCGTCGTTACGACGGATTTTAGCTGCCATTTTAACCGCTCCTTACAGAACTTCTGGCGCCAGAGACACAATCTTCATGAACTTATCGCCACGAAGTTCGCGTGTCACAGGACCAAAGATACGGGTACCGACTGGTTGCTCAGTAGTGTTGTTCAACAATACACAAGCATTACGGTCGAAGCGAATGACAGAGCCATCTGGACGACGAACGCCTTTACGGGTGCGAACTACAACCGCCTTCAGGACATCACCTTTTTTAACTTTACCGCGTGGGATTGCATCTTTAACGGTAACTTTGATGACGTCGCCGATATGGGCGTAGCGACGGTGTGAACCACCCAGCACCTTAATACACATTACGCTGCGAGCGCCGGAGTTATCGGCTGCATCCAGCATACTTTGCATTTGGATCATTGTTAGTGCTCCGCTGTTATTACATCTAGACCCATCTCGGGTCGGGCTGCCTCATTACAAGGGCGGCGAATAATAACACTATTTTTTGAAGATGGGTAGATAAAAAATAAACGGCTCCGAAAAGGGAGCCGCTTTGTTTTTTATCGCTGGAAAGCTTGCCTTACAGGCGTGCTTTCTCAACTACGCGTACCAGAGTCCAAGACTTAGTCTTAGACAGTGGACGGCACTCACGGATCTCAACGGTATCGCCTTGTGCGCACTCGTTGTTTTCGTCATGAACGTGCAGTTTGGTCGTACGCTTGATGAATTTACCGTAGATTGGGTGTTTCACCTGGCGTTCGATAGCAACAACGATAGATTTATCCATCTTGTCGCTAATTACACGACCTTGTTGAGTACGGATTTTGTCGCTCATTATGCGTTGCCCTTCTGGTTCAGAACGGTTTTAACACGTGCGATATCGCGACGAACGTTCTTCAGAGTGTGAGTTTGCTGAAGTTGACCAGTAGCCGCTTGCATGCGCAGGTTGAATTGCTCACGCAGCAGACCCAGCAGTTCTTCATTCAGCTGCTCTACGCTCTTTTCGCGAAGTTCTTGTGCTTTCATCACATCACCGCCTTAGTTACGAAAGTGGTTTTGATAGGTAGTTTACGAGAAGCCAGCTCGAATGCTTCGCGAGCAAGGCTTTCAGAAACACCATCCATCTCGTACAGGACTTTACCTGGTTGGATTTGTGCAACCCAGTAGCTCACAGAACCCTTACCTTTACCCTGACGAACTTCCAGAGGTTTGGTAGTGATTGGCTTGTCTGGGAACACACGGATCCAGATTTGACCCTGACGCTTGATGTGACGAGTCATAGCACGACGTGCAGCTTCGATCTGACGCGCAGTGATACGACCACGACCAACAGCTTTCAGGCCGAAGGTACCGAAGCTTACGTCAGTACCTGCAGCAAGACCGCGGTTACGACCCTTATGAGTCTTGCGGAACTTAGTACGTTTTGGTTGAAGCATCGATAGACTCCTTACTTACGGCCTTTACGCTGCTTCTTAGGCTTGTCAGCCTGTGGCTCTGCTACTGGCATGCCGCCCAGAACTTCACCTTTGAAGATCCAAACTTTAATACCAATTACACCGTAAGTGGTGTGAGCCGAAGAAGTTGCGTAATCAATGTCAGCACGAAGAGTGTGCAGTGGCACACGGCCTTCACGGTACCACTCGGTACGAGCGATTTCAGCACCGCCAAGACGGCCGCTTACTTCCACTTTGATACCCTTGGCACCCAGACGCATTGCGTTCTGTACCGCACGCTTCATAGCGCGACGGAACATAACACGACGCTCTAGCTGAGACGCGATGCTGTCACCAACCAGTTGTGCGTCAAGCTCAGGCTTGCGTACTTCTGCGATGTTGATTTGAGCAGGAACACCTGCCAGCTGTGCAACGCGAGCGCGCAGTTTTTCTACGTCTTCGCCTTTCTTACCGATAACAACGCCTGGGCGAGCAGTGTGGATAGTCACACGGATGCTCTTCGCAGGACGCTCGATAACGATACGAGAAACAGACGCTTTAGACAGTTCTTTAGTCAGGAACTGACGTACCTTGAAGTCGCCGTCTAGGTTGTCAGCGAAATCTTGGCTGTTAGCAAACCAAGTGGAATTCCAAGGCTTACAGATGCCAAGACGAATACCATTAGGATGTACTTTTTGACCCATTGCTTTCTCTCCTCGTCTCTTAGCGGTCTGCTACAACAACAGTGATGTGGCTAGAACGCTTCAAGATGCGATCGGCACGGCCTTTTGCACGAGGCATGATGCGCTTCATGACTGGGCCTTCGTCAACGAAGATTTTTGCTACAGACAGATCATCGATGTCTGCGCCTTCGTTATGCTCAGCGTTTGCAATTGCAGACTCCAGCACCTTCTTGATCAGGTCAGCGGCTTTTTTGTCGCTGAAAGTCAGAAGTTCAATTGCTTGTGCAACGTTTTTACCGCGCACTTGGTCTGCTACCAAACGTGCTTTCTGAGGCGAAATACGAGCAAAGCGATGTTTAGCAATAGCTTCCATATCTTAACTCCTTAACGCTTCTTAGCTTTCTTATCTGCAGCGTGGCCGCGATAAGTACGTGTTGGTGCAAATTCGCCCAGCTTGTGACCGATCATCTCATCAGTGATGAAAACAGGTACGTGCTGACGACCATTATGGACAGCGATGGTCAAACCGATCATCTGAGGGATGATCATTGAACGACGGGACCAAGTCTTAACAGGCTTCTTGTCACCGCTTTCCACCGCTTTCTCTACCTTCTTCAGCAAGTGCAGGTCAATAAAAGGACCTTTCTTGAGAGAACGTGGCATGGCTTATCCTCTGATATAAATTACTTGTTACGACGACGTACGATGTACTTGTCGGTACGTTTGTTCTTACGGGTCTTGAAGCCTTTAGTAGGCATACCCCAAGGAGATACTGGGTGACGACCGCCCGAAGTACGACCTTCACCACCACCGTGTGGGTGGTCTACTGGGTTCATTGCAACACCACGTACTGTTGGACGAACGCCCTTCCAGCGAGTAGCACCTGCTTTACCCAGTTCACGCAGCATGTGTTCTGCGTTACCAACTTCACCGATGGTCGCACGACCTTCAGAAAGAACTTTACGCATCTCACCAGAACGCAGACGAATAGTTACGTATGCGCCATCGCGAGCTACGATTTGTGCGTATGCACCAGCTGAACGAGCCAGCTGAGCACCTTTACCAGGCTTCAGTTCAACGTTGTGAACTGTAGAACCTACTGGGATGTTGCGCATTGGCAGGCTGTTGCCTACTTTGATCGCAGCATCTGAACCAGATTGGATCTGGTCGCCAGCTTTCAGGCCTTTAGGTGCAATGATGTAACGACGCTCACCGTCTGCGTACAGAACCAGTGCGATGTTCGCGCTACGGTTTGGATCGTATTCCAGACGCTCAACTTTCGCTGGGATGCCGTCTTTAGTACGTTTGAAGTCAATTACACGGTAGTGTTGCTTATGACCACCACCGATGTGACGTACAGTGATACGACCGTTGTTGTTACGACCACCAGACTTAGAGTTTTTCTCCAGCAGTGGTGCGTAAGGCTTACCTTTGTACAGGTCAGCGTTTACAATCTTAACAACGTGACGACGACCCGGTGAAGTAGGCTTACATTTAACAATTGCCATTTTCTGTTACTCCTCCGTCTTACTCAGCGCCGCCAGCGAAGTCGATGTCTTGACCTTCTTTCAAGATAACGTACGCTTTTTTCACGTCTGAACGACGGCCTTGGCGCATACCTTGACGTTTGGTCTTACCCTTAGTGATAAGAGTATTTACAGACTTCACTTCAACTTCGAACAGTTTCTCAACTGCTGCTTTGATCTCTCTCTTAGTCGCAGTCATCGCTACTTTGAAAACGATAGTGTTACCGTTTTCAGCAGCCATGGTTGCTTTTTCAGAGATGTGCGGAGCACGCAGAACTTTCAGGATACGCTCTTCAGTGATCATCCCAGCATCTCCTCAACTTGCTTAACTGCAGCTGCAGTCATAACTACTTTGTCGAAAGCGATCAGGCTAACTGGGTCGATGCCTGCTGCATCGCGAACATCAACCTTGTACAGGTTGCGCGCTGCCAAGAACAGGTTCTCATCAACTTCTGCAGTTACGATCAGAGCTTCAGACAGCTCAAGCTCTTTCAGCTTAGCGATCAGCTCTTTAGTTTTTGGTGCTTCTACTGAGAAGTTATCAACAACGATCAGACGCTCTTGACGAACCAGCTCAGACAGGATGCTTTTAATAGCACCACGGTACATTTTCTTGTTAACTTTCTGGCTGTGGTCCTGAGGACGCGCAGCGAAAGTTACACCACCCGAGCGCCAGATTGGGCTACGGATTGTACCTGCACGAGCGCGACCAGTACCCTTCTGACGCCATGGCTTAGCACCGCCACCTGATACGTCTGAACGAGTCTTTTGCGCACGAGTACCTTGACGGGCACCAGCTGCGTATGCAACTACTACTTGGTGAACCAGAGCTTCGTTGAACTCACGCCCGAAGGTAGTTTCGGAAACAGTCAGCGCGTCAGCGCCTTTTACTACCAATTCCATTACTATCTCCTCGACGTTACGCTTTAACGGCTGGTTTAACGATCACGTTGCTGCCAGTCGCACCTGGTACTGCACCTTTGATAAGAAGCAGTTTGCGCTCAGCGTCAACACGTACGATCTCAAGGTTTTGAGTAGTTACCTGCTCTGCACCCATGTGACCTGCCATTTTCTTGCCTTTGAATACGCGACCTGGAGTCTGACATTGACCGATAGAACCAGGAGCACGGTGAGACAAGGAGTTACCGTGGGTCATATCTTGAGTACGGAAGTTCCAACGCTTAACAGCGCCTTGGAAACCCTTACCTTTAGATGTGCCAGTAACGTCTACTTTTTTGATTTCAGCGAACAGATCTACGTTCAGCTCAGCGCCTACTTCGAAATCTTCGCCGTTTTCCAGACGGAATTCCCACAGACCGCGGCCAGCTTCAACACCTGCTTTCGCAAAGTGACCAGCTTCTGGCTTAGTTACGCGGCTTGCTTTCTTAGCGCCTGAAGTTACTTGGATAGCAGAGTAACCATCTACTTCAGGAGTACGTACCTGAGTAACACGGTTAGTTTCTACTTCTACAACGGTTACAGGGATAGAAACGCCTTCTTCAGTGAAGATGCGAGTCATGCCCACTTTACGACCGACTAGACCAATCATTATTAACTCCCCTCTTAACCCAGGCTGATTTGAACATCAACGCCCGCAGCAAGGTCAAGACGCATCAGAGCGTCAACAGTTTTATCTGTTGGCTCAACGATGTCGATCAGACGCTTGTGAGTACGGATTTCGTACTGGTCACGTGCATCTTTGTTTACGTGCGGAGAGATAAGAACGGTGAAGCGCTCTTTGCGAGTTGGCAGAGGGATTGGACCCTTCACCTGCGCACCAGTGCGCTTAGCGGTTTCAACGATTTCCGCAGTAGACTGATCGATCAAACGGTGATCGAAAGCCTTCAGGCGGATACGGATACGTTGGTTCTGCATTAGACAGAGCTCCAAATTAAAAAATTACACAAACAATATCGCCACTCAACCTTATCTAGATAAGGGAATGTCGATTGATTTATGTGAAACCGTAGTACCAATATCTGGTACATTGTCAGCCATTTCATATGACTGCGAACATAAGCGGAGTATACATTACCGACCTCATCAGGCTGAGCCTACAACGATGGGTCTTCCTCCTGTGCTCATTGGTTCACAACTGCACGCTTGAGAGTAAATGTCTCAGGCAGTGCGGGCATTATACAGATCACAATTTGCTTTGCAAGTGGCGTTTAAAAAATAATCAGGCGTAAGGTAAGCGAGTAAAACTGCGGTCTCTGGCTTTGGCGTAGGTACAAAAAAGGAGCCTCTTTTGGGCTCCCTTTATCCTCATTCAAAATCTTGCTCAAGAGTCATCACATTCTATCATTTGCGCTTGATTGTAATTCTGGATACCTACTTTATCGATAAGTCCCAGCTGAGTTTCCAGCCAATCAACATGTTCTTCTTCCTCTTCCAGAATATCCTGGAACAGGTCGCGCGACACATAATCACGCACACTCTCTGCGTATTCAATGGCATCACGCAGATCAGGAATAGCATCCATTTCCAACGCTAAATCGCACTCTAGCATTTCTTTGGTATCTTCACCTATGCGCAATTTACCCAGATCTTGCAGGTTAGGTATGCCTTCGAGGAAAAGGATACGCTCTATCAAATCATCCGCATGTTTCATCTCATCGATAGACTCTTCGTATTCTTTATCAGCAATCGCTTTCAATCCCCAGTCCTTGTACATTCGGGCATGAAGGAAATACTGATTGATGGCAACAAGTTCGTTGCCCAGAATTTTGTTGAGATGTTGGATGATTTTTGGATCTGATTTCATATCGCGCACTCCTATTTTCGGCATCTATTAAAAGTAGAACCGAATGAAGTGTGGTCAATGTCAGATATTAGACAAGAGGCACTTAGCCAACTTTCTTGTAGAGAGGATTTAACGCTGCTTCTTGAAGGATTTCCTTCGCAGGACGTATACATTTGCCACACTGCGAGCCAAGAGGCGTCAATTTTCTGATTTCACGGATATCATCAACCCCTTGCTCATAAGCAAGTTTTTTCAGTGTTTTATCAGAAATTCCATGGCACAGACAAACGTACATCTTTGTATCTTCCTCTACTAATCTAATAAACAATATAAACGAGAATTGTTAGCATTACCAATTCGTTTCTTCGATTGATTAGCGAAGAATAAAAGAAAACAACGAAGACAAGTTTTGAAGGAATATCACAGGCAGGTGATGCTAAGGAGATGTCTGCGGTCGTCAGAAATGAAAAAGGACGCCGAAGCGTCCTTTTTCTAGCATTGTGCTAATCAAAGCTTAATAAGAATTAAGCCAGGATCTTAGCAACAACACCCGCACCTACGGTACGGCCACCTTCACGGATAGCGAAGCGCAGGCCTTCGTCCATCGCGATTGGTGCAATCAGCTCAACAACCATTTGGATGTTGTCGCCTGGCATTACCATCTCAACGCCTTCTGGCAGTTCGATAGTACCGGTCACGTCAGT
>NZ_CANDOD010000034.1:0-16221 GCF_947387585.1 Grimontia sp. SpTr1 | reverse complement strand
GAGCGACACACGAGGTTCGAACTCGTGACCTCAAC
Source organism: Grimontia sp. SpTr1 (assembly GCF_947387585.1). Taxonomy (NCBI): domain Bacteria; kingdom Pseudomonadati; phylum Pseudomonadota; class Gammaproteobacteria; order Vibrionales; family Vibrionaceae; genus Grimontia; species Grimontia sp. SpTr1. Next base: position 16,186 of record NZ_CANDOD010000034.1, on the reverse strand, counting down.
CTTGGCAAGGTTGCGCTCTACCAGCTGAGCTAGTGTCGCTTTTTGTTACAACAGTGTTGGATTATTTTTTGTTTTTAGCAGGTTAGGCTTAGCCTGTTCTGCGCTTCCCGAAGGAAATCAAAATTTGGAGCGACACACGAGGTTCGAACTCGTGACCTCAACCTTGGCAAGGTTGCGCTCTACCAGCTGAGCTAGTGTCGCATCGTTCATCCGACAATCAATCGGAATCATTTCAAATTTTGGAGCGACACACGAGGTTCGAACTCGTGACCTCAACCTTGGCAAGGTTGCGCTCTACCAGCTGAGCTAGTGTCGCATAGATCATCCGACGATCAATCGGATCATTCAAATTTTTGGAGCGACACACGAGGTTCGAACTCGTGACCTCAACCTTGGCAAGGTTGCGCTCTACCAGCTGAGCTAGTGTCGCTTTATCAAAGACATTTGTCTCTGTCAGGGCTGCGAATTATACGAAGAAAAATCGCGGATGCAATACTCTGAATCCAGAATTTTTGATTTTTCTTCGCATTGGTTATTTTGCCGTCAGATCGTAAAGATCTTGCTCCGGTAGTAACGAAGTTCCTCAATTGACTCCCGAATATCATCCAGTGCCAAATGAGTCCCTTGTTTTTTGATTCCTGACAGAACTTCAGGTTCCCAGCGACGAACCAACTCTTTGATCGTGCTGACGTCAACGGTACGGTAATGGAAAAAGCGTTCCAGTTCAGGCATATGCTTATAGAGGAAGCGACGATCCTGGCCAACACTGTTGCCACAAATCGGCGACACACCAGCAGGCACCCAGTCTTGCAGGAAAGCGATCGTTTGTTTGATCGCGTCAGTTTCACTCACGGTGCTTGCTTTCACACGATCCACCAGCCCGCTGCCAGTGTGAGTATTGGTGCACCACTCGTCCATTTTCGCCAGTTCTTCATTAGACTGGTGAATGGCGAGCACAGGCCCTTCAGCTAACACATTAAGTTCAGCATCTGTTACAACGGTAGCGATCTCAATGACTTTATGTACTTCTGGGTCGAGCCCTGTCATTTCAAGATCAATCCAGATTAAATTCTTATCGCTGAAAGACATCCAAATTGCCTATTTTACAAGTAAACCATGTATCATACTTAGCCTGACATGAAAGCCAACTAAACTAGCGACATTCTCGTGGCAAAAAAGAAAAAGCTCACAAAAGGCCAGTTACGCCGAGTACGAACAAATCAAAAAAAACGCATCGATCGCCAGCAAGAAGAGGTCCAATGGGACGAATCTCTGCTTGAGTCTGCCCGTGAAGGGGTGGTGATCACCCGTTTCGGTCAGCACGCTGACATCGAAGATACTCAAACTGGCATCATCCACCGTTGCAACCTTCGCCGCTCTATCGAAAGCTTGGTGACCGGAGACAAAGTCGTCTGGCGTCCTGGCGTGGAAACACTGCAAGGCATTGCCGGCGTTGTGGAGGCTGCTCATGAACGCCACTCAGTGCTTACCCGTCCTGATTACTATGACGGCGTCAAACCGGTCGCGGCCAATATTGATCAGGTGGTGATCGTTTCCGCGATATTACCCGAATTGTCTACGAACATTATAGACCGTTACCTGATCGCTACCGAACAGGTTGGCTTCAAGCCCCTTATTGTGATCAACAAGATTGATTTGTTGGACGATGAAGGCCTTGAAATGGTTAAGAATATCCTCGCTTTGTACGCCGAAATTGGCTACGAAGTATTGATGGTCAGCCAGAAAAGCGGTGAAGGCGTCGACGAGCTGAAAGCGCGTTTGGCCGATGGCACAAGCATTTTCGTGGGTCAATCTGGCGTAGGTAAATCCAGTTTGGTGAATGCCCTGCTTCCTGAAGTGAATGCCGATATCGGTGAAGTTTCTGAAAACTCAGGTCTTGGCCAACACACCACCACGACAGCGCGTTTGTATCACTTCCCAGATGGTGGCGATCTGATTGATAGCCCTGGAGTGCGTGAATTTGGTCTTTGGCACTTAGAGCCTGAACAGGTGACACAAGGCTTTAAAGAATTCCGCGAATTCCTCGGTGGCTGTAAGTTCCGCGACTGCAAACACAAAGACGATCCAGGCTGTCTGCTGCGGGAAGCAGTAGAAGACGGCAAGATCAGTGTTGAGCGCTTCGAGAGCTACCACAAAATCATCGACAGCATGTCTGAGATGAAGGCAAATCGTCAGTTTTCACGCAATAAAGAAAACTGATCCATTTCGCCAACAACACATCAACTGGTTAGCGGCCTGTTAATTTTGTAAACTAGGCCGCTTTTTAAATTCCAGGCCCGTTCTCGGGCGCATACGAGTTAGGAAAATAACCGTGTCTAACGATTTAAAAATTGGCCTGCAGTACTGCATGCCAAAACACCTGCTGACCCGCCTTGTTGGCAAACTGGCAGCAGCTAAAGCCGGCTTTCTGACAACGGCTGTGATCAAGTGGTTTATCCGCCAGTACAAGGTGGAAATGAGCGAAGCTAAGAACCCAGATCCGAAAAGCTATCCAACCTTTAATGACTTCTTCGTCCGCGAATTAAAAGAAGGCGCACGCCCTCTGAATGATGAAGCAAGCGTGATTGCCCATCCTGCCGATGCATGTGTGAGCCAAGCTGGCCCTATTGAAAAAGGCCGTCTGATTCAAGCGAAAGGCCATACCTTTGACGCTTGCGAACTGCTGGGCGGCGACGCTAAGCTGGCGGAAGAGTTTACTGATGGTGACTTCGCCACGCTGTACCTGTCACCACGTGATTACCACCGTGTTCACATGCCATGTGACGGCACACTGCGCCAGATGATTTACGTACCGGGCGACCTGTTTTCCGTCAACCCGCTGACCGCAGAAAACGTGCCTAACCTGTTCGCACGTAACGAGCGCGTAGTGTGTATTTTCGATACTGCTTTCGGTCCAATGGCTCACATTCTGGTTGGCGCGACCATTGTCGGCAGCATTGAAACGGTTTGGTCAGGCACGGTGACACCACCTACTGGCCAGAGCATCCGCCGCTGGGATTACCCAGCAGAAGGCGAGCAAGCCATCACGCTGAAAAAAGGCGAAGAGATGGGTCGCTTCAAGCTGGGTTCAACCGTGATCAACCTCTTCCCGAAAGGCGCTATCACCTTTGATGACGCTATCATTCCTGGCAAACCAACCCGCATGGGTGAGGTTTACGCTCGCCAGAACGGTGTTGAAGCATCAGCTGAGACAGAAGGCAACGAAGCACAAACCGCCGAATAAGCAGACTGGTCACACAAACTGTGATCTGAAACGAAAAGGGCAGCAATGCCCTTTTTTTGTGCCCAAAGTTTATCCAAACACAGAGTATTTTCTCGGCCACTCCGTATCCTGTAACTCGTACTGAGCGGCTCAACACAATGAAATAACAAGCAAATACTGGCCGCTTATTTCTGTTTTCTGAGAATGGAAGTCTGCCGTATGCCAAGCCTTTCCCGCGCTGATATTTTGAAGTTTGTTGTGGCGTTTGGTGTCCCTTTGGGTGTGTTGATGATGCCCATAGATTGGATCCCATTGGATGACCTGACTGTGATACAGCATCGCCTGCTGGCGATTTTCCTGCTAGCTGCCCTACTTTGGGTGCTTGAGCCCGTGCCGGTATTTGCCACCTCGATCCTGATCATCGCCCTTGAGCTCATTATGATCTCTGACAAAGGGCTCTCTCTATTCCGTGAAGCGGTGCCCGGCCATGATCTGGGCGAGCTCATTAAATACACCGACATTTTCAGCGCCTTCTCATCCCCCATTATCATTCTGTTTATGGGCGGCTTTGCGCTGGCGATTGCGGCTTCCAAGTACGATCTCGACAACAACCTCGCGCGTGTTCTACTCAAGCCTTTCGGCACCAAGCCGAGCCTTATCATGCTGGGCTTAATGTTGATTACCGCGGTGTTTTCGATGTTTATGTCCAACACCGCCACCACGGTTATGATGCTGGCACTGCTTGCCCCTATTGTGGCGTCCGTTCCTCGCGGTGATAACGGCGTAAAAGCACTGGTGCTATGTATTCCCATTGCTGCCAATACTGGTGGCATCGCCACGCCGATCGGTACGCCGCCTAATGCCATTGCACTGCAATACCTCACCGGAGAAAACGCCATCAGCTTTCTGGAATGGATGACCATGGGTCTGCCTTTTGTGGTGGTGCAACTTGCCTTTGCCTGGTGGCTGCTGCAAAAACTCTTCCCGACGGAACAGGAAGAAATGAAACTCAAGCTCAACGGTACTTTTCAAAAAAGCTGGCGTGCTTACACGGTGTATGCCACGTTTGCCGCGACTATCCTGCTTTGGATGACCACCAGCCTGCACGGCATGAACACTTATGTCGTGTCGATCATTCCACTCGCGGTATTCACCCTGACCGGCATCATGGGCAAGGAAGAGCTGAAGCTTATCAACTGGGATGTGCTTTGGCTGGTTGCCGGTGGTATCGCGATTGGTTTGGCGCTCGACAAAACCGGGCTGGCCGCTGCGCTGGCTCATGCCGTGGATTACGATGCCTTATCGCCACTCGCCGTGGTGCTGACGCTCTCTATGATTTGCTGGTTAATGGCCAATTTCATGTCCAACACTGCCACAGCCAACCTTCTGATGCCGATTGCCGCAGCGGTTGCGATGTCGATGGACAGCCTTGTTTCTGTCGGCGGCATTCAGGGACTTCTTGTCGTCGTTGCCTTCTCAGCATCTCTTGGCATGATCCTTCCTGTATCCACACCGCCAAACAGTCTGGCTTACTCCACTGGCCTGATTGAAAGCAAAGATATGGCAAAAGTCGGTCTTATTGTGGGTCTGGTTGGCCTTGCGATTGTCTACGCCGCGCTGCTCGTCCTAAACTGATCCTATCTATTTGCGGGGAAAGCGCACTGAGCACTTTTCCCGCCTAGCTTCAGCGGATAAACTCGCGCTCCTTTCCGGTTCTTTAAGTTAAAGGTGTCATCTTGGGTTACGAATGGCTCGCGCTCGGGGCTGCCTTCCTGTGGGGTATTTCCAGCCTGATTTCTGTCACGCCTGCGCGTCACTTGGGCAGCTTTGCCTATAGCCGCTGGCGGATGGCATGTGTGTCAGTGATGCTGACAACACTGGCCTTGTTTACAGGTGGCTGGGCAACCGTCTCATCCGATATTCTCTGGCCGATGGTACTGTCTGGTCTTATCGGAATATTTATTGGCGATACCGCCCTGTTTGGCTGTATGAACCGAATAGGACCCCGACGCTCTGGCCTTTTGTATTCCTGCCATGCGGTCTTTTCTGCCCTGCTTGGCATTTGGCTGTTTGGTGAAACGCTAGAAGGGATCCGTCTGCTCGGTGCCATTCTGGTGTTCTCCGGGGTGATGATTGCGGTCTTCTTCCGTCAAAGCGGTAATGCGCACCAATGGGAAGAAACTAAAGGCAATATCTGGGTGGCAGTGGGATTGGGTTTAACTGCAGCGCTTTGCCAGTCGTTGGGTGGGGTCATTGCCAAGCCTGTTTTAACCCAAGGGGTGGATCCGATTGCCGCTTCCGCCATCCGGATGATTGCAGCTTTCCTTGCTCACGGCACACTGATTTTCCTCCAGATACGTGTCGCGCAACCCGTTAACCCGATCAACTGGCGTATCTTCGGTATGGTTGTCGTGAATGGCTTTTTGGCAATGGCGGTCGGTATGACCCTGATTATGTACGCGCTGAAATGGGGAGAAGTAGGCATGGTCGCGCTACTGTCTTCCACAACACCGGTAATGATCCTGCCGTTGATTTGGCTGTTTACCCGCGTGCGCCCTGCTCCAAGCGCTTGGTTAGGTGCGGCGCTCGCTGTTATTGGCGCAGGTCTTATCGTTACCAGTAGCTGATAGGATTCCCAATAAAAAACGCCGCATGATGCGGCGTTTTTTATTGGAGCGGGGTCAAGCTCGCCCGACCGGAAAAGCAATCACCTCATCGATGTGGGTTTTGCCTAACGCCAGCATGCTCAGACGATCGATACCCAGCGCAACACCTGCGCAATCCGGCAAGCCATGACGAATCGCTTCAATCAAATGATGATCAATAGGCTGGGCTTGCAGCCCCATCTTTTCACGCTTGCGGTTATCTTCTTCAAAACGGGCCAATTGCTCGTCGGCGTTGTCCAGTTCATAAAAACCGTTCGCGAGCTCAATACCTTTAAAGTAGACCTCGAAGCGCGCCGCCACACGGTTATCGTCTTCACACACTCGCGCCAGTGCCGCCTGTGATGCTGGGAAGTTGTAAACGAAAGCCGGAACAGTTTGGCCAATTTTCTCTTCAACACCAACGCTGAATAAGAGCTGCAGCAAGGTATCGCGGTCTTCTTCCGGATCGGCGATATCAGACAATCCGAGTGATTTAGCTGCGGCTTTTAACTCGTCCATCGAGCCTTCTAGCGGGCAGACACCGAGCACATTGATGAACGCTTCCTGATACGTCATTCGCTCTGCACCGCCAACGCCCAGAATCAGTTGAAGCAAAGCATCCATTTCATCCATCAATGCATGATGGTCAAAGCCCGGACGGTACCATTCCAACATGGTGAACTCAGGGTTGTGGTTTCGCCCTGCTTCTTCGTTACGAAATGCTTTGTTGATTTGGTAGATAGCACCACTCCCCGCCGCCAGCAGGCGTTTCATGTGGAACTCAGGGCTGGTCATCATGTAAAGCGGGATACCCTTAGCGAAACCTGGGCCGACAAATTCCGTCTTGAAAGTATGCAGATGAAAATCCGTCACCGTCGCCTGACTCATGGCTGGCGTGTCAACTTCCAGCACATCACGCTCGGCAAAAAAGCCGCGAATATCGTTCACCAGTTTGGCTCTGGCTTTCAGGGTTTCAATTTCTGCGGTGGGACGCCATTCAAGGGTCATTGCTATCACTCAATCTCATTATGACTGGCGGCATTTTAGCTTTCGAAAGCCATGATAGAAACCCGCCGCTTCATTGACATCATAAATGCCTTTTCTGCCCTTTCATTCAAGCGACTGAATTAGCGCAATAAAAGCGCAAAACTCCTTTCGATAACCATTCTCATTTTCACCATTTTTCCTTTTTAAAAGAGAGAGTTAAATTGCGTGTGGCGATGACAGATTTTACGTGTCAGAAACAAGAGAAAACGACGCGCAACCTCTGTTTAACAAGGTGATTTCTTCCTGTCTAACGACCTGGATCACAAATCTACTGCTCTGGCTTTTTAGAAGGCAGAAACTCGGAACAAATACCCTTTCAGGTCAAAATTTACGGGATTTAACTTTAATAAGATGGGGAAAGTTTTTGAGTTAGATGCACGGTTAGCATCTTTAAATTTTTAACAATCCTCCGGAGGATAGCTGTGAAAACCATTACCACAGATATCGCTGTTATTGGCGCGGGCGGTGCAGGTCTTCGTACTGCAATTGCTGCTGCAGAAGCAAACCCAGAGCTGGAAATCGCTTTGGTTTCCAAAGTTTACCCAATGCGTTCCCACACAGTGGCCGCAGAAGGTGGCTCCGCCGCTGTCATCAAGGATGAGGATAGTCTCGACAACCACTTCAACGATACCGTTGGCGGTGGTGACTGGCTATGTGAACAGGACGTTGTTGAATATTTCGTAGAAAACGCGACTCGCGAAATGGTTCAGCTGGAGCAATGGGGTTGCCCATGGAGCCGCAAGGAAAACGGTGACGTAAACGTACGTCGCTTCGGTGGTATGAAGGTTGAACGCACCTGGTTTGCCGCAGATAAAACCGGCTTCCATATGCTGCACACCCTGTTCCAGACATCGATCAAATACCCACAAATCAAACGTCTCGACGAGTATTTCGTCGTTGACCTGCTGGTTGTCGACAATGAAGTACAAGGCCTTATTGCCATTCACATGGCAGAAGGCGAACTGGTCTGCATTAAAGCGAAATCTGTCGTGCTGGCAACCGGTGGTGCAGGTCGTGTTTACAACTGCAACACCAACGGCGGTATCGTGACTGGCGACGGCATGGCGATGGCTTTCCGTCACGGTGTGGCACTGCGCGACATGGAGTTCGTTCAATATCACCCAACTGGCCTGCCAGGCACCGGCATTCTGATGACAGAAGGCTGTCGCGGTGAAGGCGGCATCATCGTCAATAAGAACGGCTACCGTTACCTGCAAGATTATGGCATGGGTCCGGAAACGCCGGTTGGCCAGCCAAAGAACAAATACATGGAGCTGGGCCCGCGTGACAAAGTCTCGCAAGCGTTCTGGCACGAGCAGCAAAAAGGCAACACCATCAAGCACCCACTGGGGGACGTGGTTCACCTTGACCTTCGCCATCTGGGTGAAGAGTACCTCAAGGAACGTCTGCCGTTTATCTGTGAGCTGGCAAAAGCGTATGTGAACGTTGACCCAGCGAAAGAGCCAATCCCAATCCGTCCTACTGTGCATTACACCATGGGTGGTATCGAAACCGATTCCCGCACTGAAACCAGCATTAAAGGTCTGTTTGCAGTGGGCGAATGTTCTTCTGTCGGTCTGCACGGCGCGAACCGTTTGGGCTCAAACTCACTGGCAGAACTGGTGGTCTTTGGCCGCGTAGCCGGTGAAGTTGCCGCTGGCCGTGCCGCTGAATTCAAAGGCTGGAACGAAGCTGAAATCGCAAATCAGATGGAAGCAGTGAAAGCTCGCATCGATGTGCTGATGTCTCAAGAAGGCAATGAGAACTGGGCGGAAATCCGCACTGAAATGGGTCATACCATGGAAGCGGGTTGCGGTATCTACCGCCGCGAAGATCTGATGCAAGAGACCATCAACAAGCTGGCTGAGCTGAAAGAGCGTTACAAGCGCATCAGCATCAAAGACAAAGGCAAGGTATTCAACACTGACCTGCTGTATGCGATTGAAGTGGGCTACGGTCTGGAAGTCGCTGAAGCCATGGCGCACTCCGCCGTGCTTCGCCGTGAATCCCGTGGCGCGCACCAGCGTCTGGATGACGGTTGCACCGAGCGTGATGACCAGAACTTCCTGAAGCACTCGCTGGCGTTCTATAACCCAGAAGGTGCACCAACGATTAAATACAGTGACGTGAAAATCACCAAGTCTCAGCCTAAAGCACGTCTTTACGGCGCCGCTGCAGAAGAAGCAGAAGCAGCAGCGAAGAAGGCTGAAAAAGCAGAGAAGGAGCAGGCATAATGTCAGCAAACCGCATTCAGAAAGTCAGCATTCTTCGCTACGACCCATCGAAAGATGACGAACCACGTCTGCAAACCTTCGACGTGCCATTTGATGAAACCATGTCTGTACTGGACGCATTGGGTTACATCAAGGATCACCTGGACAAAGATCTGTCTTACCGCTGGTCTTGTCGCATGGCGATCTGTGGTTCGTGCGGCATCATGGTCAACAAGGTGCCAAAACTGGCATGTAAAGCCTTCCTGCGTGATTACCCAGACGGTGTAACCATCGAGCCACTGGCGAACTTCCCTATCGAGAAAGATTTGATTGTCGACATGACGCCGTTCATCGAGCGTCTTGAAGCCATCAAGCCTTACATCATTGGTAATGACCGCACACCGGAAGATGGCCCGAACAACCAGACGCCTGAGCAAATGGCGCGCTACAAGCAGTTCGCTGGCTGCATCAACTGTGGTCTGTGTTACGCGGCATGTCCACAGTTTGGTCTGAACCCTGAGTTCATTGGCCCAGCTGCGCTGACACTGGCACACCGCTACAACCTCGACAGCCGTGATAACGGTGCTGCTGAGCGCATGAAGCTAATCAACGGTGAAAACGGCGCTTGGGGTTGTACCTTCGTGGGTTACTGCTCTGAAGTGTGTCCGAAGAACGTTGACCCGGCTGGCGCAGTAAACCAAGGCAAGATCGCATCGTCACAAGACTTCGTGATCGCAATGCTCAAGCCAGATGGCTCTAAGAAAGTGGAGGCTTAAGGATGTCTAACCGTAAACCTTACGTTCGTGAAATGAAGCGTACCTGGTGGAAAGACCATCCTTTCTACCGCATGTACATGGTGCGTGAAGCCACTGTGCTTCCGCTGATTTTCTTCACCCTGTGCCTGACTTTCGGTTTAGGCAGTCTGGTCGTTGGCGAAGCGGCATGGAATGGCTGGTTGTCATTCATGGCAAACCCAGTGGTTATCGCGATCAACATCGTGGCACTCGCGGGTAGCCTGTTCCATGCACAGACTTTCTTCAGCATGATGCCGCAAGTGATGCCTATCCGCATCGGTGGAAAATTGCTGGATAAGAAAGTGATCGTCCTGACGCAGTGGGCTGCTGTTGCGGTGATTTCTGCTGTGATTCTGTTTCTGGTTTAACCCCGACATCTGAGGAGATTTAACGTGGTCGATTTGAATCCAAAACGTTCTGACGAACCGGTATGGTGGGGTCTGTTTGGTGCAGGTGGTTCATGGTTTGCAATGATCACCCCTGTGACCATTCTGGTTCTGGGCATCATGGCACCAATGGGCATGCTGGATGCAGAAGCATTGAGCTACGAGCGCGTGACAGGTTTTGTCACCAGCTTCATCGGCGCACTGTTCACCATCGGTACTCTGTCTCTGCCAATGTGGCATGCAATGCACCGCTTACACCATGGTATGCACGATCTGAAATTCCACACTGGCACCGCAGGCAAAGTCGCCTGTTACGCCACGGCATTTCTGATCAGCGCCCTGTCTGTTATCTTCATTTTCATGATTTAACAGCCAGCAAAACGAGAAAAAGGGAGCATTTGCTCCCTTTTTGTTTACCTAGGGTCTGTTGAATTTAGCCTTTACTGCTGCACTTTCTGCATGGCTTCGGTTTTTTCCATCATTCCCAATGCGCCAAGACCGGTGATCACATCAAGGTTAGTGGTCATCTTTCCGCCGTCACCGCCACCAAAGTAATGTTTTGGCACTTCAACTTTGAAGTCTTTCAGGTTGTGATAAAGCGACGTAGAAATATCACGGTTAAGCTCTGCCAGATACACATCGCGGTTCGCACCATACGCATCATACTTGGCTTTCAATATGGCCGCTTCCGCTTCACCTTTAGCCAGAATCGCTAGGGCTTCGAACTCGGCAGCCTTCGCGTTAGCCTGTTGAATCGCAAGGTTGGCTTCAGCCATCGCCAGTTCTTTGGATTTCTCCACTTCCGCCAATTGTTTGGTTTTCTCTACCTCAACAATCTCACGCTTGGCAATTTGCTGCGCAACCGCTACCTCTTTTTGTTGGGCAATCACCGCCAGTTCTTTGGTACGCTGTGCATCCTGTACTTCACGGGTACGTTGGATTTCTTTACGAAGCTGCTCGGTTTCCGCTTGCGCCTTCGAGGTTTCCTGCTCCTGAATCGCACGGATACGATCCGCGACCAGTCGTTTCTTGTCCGCTAACAATTGGTCTAACTGTTTCTCCGGTTGTGGATCGCCGATGGTGACCTGAGTGACATGAATACCATATTGCTGCAGCGGGTTATCCTGGCGGATTGGCTGACCACTCGCATCACGCACAGGTACGGTTTTCCATACCAATTGTTGGGTGCGTTGCAGCTTATTGGCATCAGACTGATCCAAACCTACCGGTGCCAAGTCCAACTCTTCCACTTCAACCTGACGACGCTCGGTCAAATAGATCCCCTCACGAAGCTGATCGCCCAGTTTGGATTTGAATTGGTTCAGTCCGCCCTGGAAGAATTCCTCTCCCGTGTACTGAGTTGCCGTGATCACCGTGACGTTTCGTGCGTTTTTCACCAACAAAGCATCAATCAGGTTGCTGTTGTTGCGGAATTCTCGGTGCATTTTCTTCACGGCTTCCGGATCGTTGCTTAGCTTAAAGCGGTAAGTCACCGGGATTTGGCCGATGTAAGTGTCCGCAAAACGCACCTGCACCGGATCCAGACGTTGGTAGAAATCTTCACCTGCGTTGTTACCGAATGACACAGTGATCACTTGATCGTACTGCGTGATTTTTGACAAAAACGGCATCCGAAAGTGAATACCAGGCTCAGTAAATACATCCAGCTCACCTGTCATATTGTTCTGGTGAACATAGGTGTAGCCTGCATCTGTCATCAATACTGAGCTATTAATTGTCAGCCCCAACCCGAGCAGCGGTATACCAATAATCGCTGCTTTGAGACCTGTTCTAGCCAACTGACGTCTTTCTTCCATTTTTAAACCCTGTCCTAGATTCTTAGTATCCATATTCTTTTCCTTCTTATTTGCTGCTTGATGAATAAAGCGGTATGGCTTTTGGGCCAAAGTGAATAACTACTCATCACCAGCGGGAATAAATGTAACAAAAAACCCACAACAGGAATATTCGAAACATTAACTGCATTTATTCGGTTTTAACGAAATATAACAACAAGGAATGATAGGAGGGTGCTTTCGAAGATGAATTGGAATTTACGGGGCTCTGATACGCAAAAAGCGCCCCGAAGGACGCTTTTCAGCATAGAAGTAATAAATTACTTCACGCGGCTTACGTATTCACCTGAGCGAGTGTCAACTTTGATCACTTCGCCGATTTGGATGAACAGAGGTACACGCACAACTGCGCCAGTGATCAGAGTTGCAGGCTTACCACCGGTACCCTGAGTATCGCCTTTCAGGCCTGGGTCAGTTTCAGTCACTTCCAGCTCAACAAAGTTTGGTGGAGTCACTGCGATTGGGTTGCCGTTCCACAGAGTCAGAGTACAACGATCGTTCTCTTTCAGCCATTTGATGTTTTCGCTTACTGCTTTCTCGTCAGCTGCGATTTGCTCAAATGATTCTGCGTTCATGAAATGCCAGAACTCACCATCGGTGTACAGGTAGTCCAGTTCCATATCGATAACGTCAGCAGCTTCAACAGAGTCGCCAGACTTGAAAGTCTTCTCCAGCACTTTGCCAGAAAGCAATTTGCGGATTTTCACGCGGTTGAACGCTTGGCCTTTACCTGGCTTAACGAACTCGTTTTCGATAATGACACAAGGCTCGTTATCGAGCATAATTTTCATTCCGCCGCGGAATTCATTGGTGCTAAAAGACGCCATGTCTATCCTCTTAACATCTTCGAAGTTGTCATAAATGCCGGACATAATAACCCGAAATGCGCCTTCTGTTGAGCAAAACTGGCTCAAAGAAATGGCAAATGCTGTCTCAGATCCTCAAAAGCTTCTGCAACAGCTTGATATAGAGCCTTCCGCATGGACGTCTGGCTTCAGCGCGCGTGAACTATTTTCCCAGCGCGTGCCACAAAGCTTCATCAATCGTATGGAAAAAGGTAACCCACACGACCCTCTGCTGCGTCAAGTGTTGCCAGTGATTGAAGAGTTCGAAGAAGTCAGTGGTTTCACCACAGATCCACTTGAAGAGCAGGACAATACGGTTCCAGGCCTGCTGCACAAATACAAAAACCGCGTGCTGATGATTGTTAAGGGTGGCTGCGCGATTAATTGCCGCTATTGTTTCCGTCGCCATTTCCCGTATGAAGACAATAAAGGCGGGAAAGACGTCTGGCGCGAAGCGGTCACTTACTTACAGCAGCATCCCGAAGTGGATGAAGTCATCCTTTCAGGCGGCGACCCACTGATGGCAAAAGATCACGAACTGCAATGGCTGATTGAAGCCATAGAGTCTGTACCGCATATCAAGCGTCTCCGTATCCACACACGTTTACCTATCGTTATTCCATCCCGAGTGACGTTAGCACTTACTCACATCCTTGAGTCATCAAGGCTTGGTGTGGTGCTGGTTACGCATATTAACCATGCTAACGAGATTGACGACGAGCTTCGAGCTTCGATGACAAAGCTGAAGCAAGCAGGCGTTACTCTCTTAAACCAAGGTGTGTTGCTCCGCGGTGTGAATGATTCTGTCGATGCACTGAAAAACCTGAGCAACAACTTATTTGATGCAGGCATCTTGCCATATTACCTGCATGTATTGGATAAGGTAAAAGGGGCCGCGCATTTTCTGGTCGATGACGACGAAGCCAAAAAGCTGATGTCTGGCCTTATCAAAGAGGTCTCTGGCTACATGGTGCCACGCCTGACCCGTGAGATCGGCGGACGCGATAGTAAAACACCACTAGACCTTCACCTTGAGTGATAAAAGTAAGCAATCACCAACTAAAAAACTACTTGCTTAGCAGTCAGTTGCAAGCAATGATGAAAAGTCCCTCTGGCATTACCTAAGGAGTGACTATGCCTGTAACTGTTCGTCCTGTAGAACCTCGCGATATTCCTGCTATTCAGCAACTTTATGCCTGCCCGAAAGCACAAGCTGGCACACTGCAAATGCCACTACCATCGCTCACGATGTGGGAAAAACGACTCAATAATCTACCGGATGACATTTACTGCCTGGTCGCAGAAGAGAATGGTGAGATAGTTGGTCAATTAGGCTTTGAAGCCAACCGTAAAGGACGAAGACGCCATGTCGGACAATTTGGTATGGCCGTGCATGACGAGCACACCGGAAAAGGCGTCGCCAGCGCTTTGCTTACCGCAATGATAGACTTGGCGGATAACTGGCTGAACCTGCGCCGAATCGAGTTAACCGTTTATAGTGACAATGAAGCCGCGATTGCCTTGTATCAAAAGTTTGGTTTTAGGCAGGAAGGTATAGCGGTTGATTACGCGTTTCGAAATGGAAAATACGTCGATGCGCTCTTTATGGCACGCCTGAACACTCAATAATCCAAGAAGACAATAGAGATCCGGTCATCCGGATCCTTTTGTTTTAATTAATCGACAAACTCCAGTTGATGGAGATCGACAAGCGGTCCCAACTTCAGCAATTCAACTTCATTACGCTCTTCAATCCATGTTTTGATTGATTTCCTATCCTGCTCTGTCGCAGAGCCATATCTGAGAGCGGAACCTATAACCAACTCGATATTACTCATACCCCCACCGCCAACAAGCAGATGCCGGGATTCAGCAAACTCAGCAAGTGACTCGATAAAAACATCCAGCTCCTCATAACTTTCCGTATTCAGCTTCAGGCTGATCACAAAGCCAAAAACTGCAAATTCATCCAGATACAGTTTCTTTCTCAATCGCTTAGAACGTTGTGATGGCATGACTCAGGTTCCTGTCAGATAACAAGTGCTGACAGTGTAGAAGCTAGTCGGGACATTGTCGGTAATAGAGGTAAAAAAACGGGAGAAAAGACGCTTTACCTGGGGATTGGCGGCAAGAGATGTCTTGCCGCAGGGTATAGGCTAATTTTTCGCTGCATCTTCGAAAGTTTTAAGCCATAACAATCCCACTGGATACAGTTCGTATTTCGCGATACCTTTTTTCACAAAGGTAAATTCATTCAAAATTTTCTCTGCTCCAGCCTTAGAGTTTGCTTTGATGAAAAACACGATATTAAGAATGTCGGTACCATTCTCAAAGTCTTGCTCTTCAGCCAAATACGCATTCTCCACGATGCCTTGCTCCCAGAGCTTTAGTAACTCTCCAGATTGAGTAGAAAGACTTTTACGAATCAGGTCAACATCATCCGTTGTGTATTCCCAAATAACAGCAAATGTGTCTCCAATTTTGTTCTCCTCAGCCTGAACTGGTAACACAGCGGCTAGAAGGATAAACGCGAGAGATTTGATAATTTTCAACATAGCAAGTATTCCTTTTTGCTTATGCTCCCTTGAGAGCTAGATCGATCATTCTCTTTAGATCTTGGCTACGTTATCTCCAATTCCTCAGCCAAAGTGTCCTTTTATCGAGAACCTAAATTAGGAAAAGAAATGCTGACAATCACAATAAAACCATAGTGTTACCAATTATGTTGATGATGTGATCTGGCATGGAAACAACATGCGAGTTATTAGCAAGAATATCGTGGGCGATATCTGGAATACTGATGGCATTAAAGTAAAGAAGTGTCGAATATAGGAAGATAAAGATGCAAAAAGCCCTGACCGTCAGGTCAGGGCTTCTTCTGCTTTTTGTCTTCACTTTTTCAAAAAGTGAAAGAAAATTAGAAGCCTGGCGATGTCCTACTCTCACATGGGGAGACCCCACACTACCATCGGCGCTGTTACGTTTCACTGCTGAGTTCGGCATGGAATCAGGTGGGTCCATAACGCTATGGTCGCCAAGCAAATTCGTTAAAATCTTGGAAAGCTGTTTTTAATGCTCGCTCTACACATTCAATGTTCTATCTGAGTCCGTCAAAACCCCTTGGGTGTTGTATGGTTAAGCCTCACGGGCAATTAGTATCAGTTAGCTCAACGCCTC
>NZ_CANDOD010000033.1:0-18647 GCF_947387585.1 Grimontia sp. SpTr1 | reverse complement strand
GGTGAATAGCGCAGTTTGGTAGCGCATCTGGTTTGGGACCAGAGGGTCGGGGGTTCGAATCCCTCTTCACCGACCACTCTTCGAAGCCTCGCAGCAATGCGAGGCTTTTTCTTATCTGTTTCATTTTACGCGTTCCGCATGATGGGTCGGGTACGGAAGGCCGCCCCGCTCGAATCCCTCTTCACCGACCACTCTTCAAAGCCTCGCAGCAATGCGGGGCTTTTTCGTATAATTTCCCTTTGTAACCCTTTGAACAATTGCGTTATTCACTTCCTACGAGACCTCCGAATTGTTTGCCGTTATACTCAAACCATGCTCCAACAACCCGTAACGACTATGAACGGCAACAACGAGTTCGACTTATTTCGGGAGATGATGGCAGATGTCGCGCCTATCAAGCACGATACGGTCGATAACTCCCAACAATCACATAAACCGACTGAAGCTCAGCTGGCACGTCAGCTTGCAGCTCAAAGCCTCTCTGAAGGTGATCCTGAGTATCTTTCCATTGATTACGCCAAGATGCTCAAGCCTGACGATATCGTGGCTTTCAAGCGCCCTGGTGTTCAGGATGGCGTATTTCGAAAACTCCGTCTGGGTAAATATGACATTCATGCCCGACTGGACCTGCACAAATACAGCCTGAAAGATGCCAGAGATGAAATCCTGCGCTTTCTGAAACAATGCCAACGCATGGACATTCGCTCGGTGATCATTGTGCACGGAAAAGGCGAACGCTCTAACCCTCCCGCCATGATGAAAAGCTATGTCTGCCAGTGGCTGGAACAGATCACTGACGTGCAATGTTTCCACTCCGCCCAACGTCATCAAGGTGGTACCGGCGCAGTCTATGTGATGATTAAAAAGAGTCAGGAAAAGAAACTGGAGACGCGGGAGCGACATCTTAACCGTCGGAGTTAATTTTCTATCTCATCAACGAAAACAGGAGCCGATGGCTCCTGTTTTTTATCTCAAGGATACCTATAGGGTGACAACAACCCGAACCGCAAGGCCTATCAACACGATGCCGCACAGGCGATCAATCAGCACGGCTTTTTGCTTCAGTTTTTCCAGCATACGTGGAGAAGAAAGCACCAATGTCACTATGGTGTACCAAAGGCCATCAATCACAAAAGGGGTCAGCACAATCACTGCACGGCTGAACGTATCAGTGCCAATCGCTACAAACTGACTGAACAATGCGAGAAAGAAAAGTGCTAGCTTCGGGTTAAGAACTGAAATCATGGCACCATCGCGCGCTGCTTCCCACAGAGTGGTTTTCTCGCCTTTTTCCAGCTTGGCTGCCACACCACCTTTTGCACGCAGGGATTTAATACCAAGCCAAGCGAGATACGCGGCACCCGCATAGGCGATAGCAGTAAAAAGCGTTGGAGACTCTTTGAGGATAACAGCCAGACCAAGGAGGGTTAACAGGGCGTAGAAGCCAACACCTAATGCATGTGACCACGCAGCAACAATGCCATGTAAACGACCACCAGCCAGGCTGTGTCGCATCATCACCACGAGACTAGGCCCAGGGGAAACTGCCCCCAAAATACACACCAGTGCCAGACCCAGCCATACGGAAATTGTCACTTAGCGCCTCCTTTCACGCCCATCAGGCTATTTAAACGAATGATCTGTTCATTCGTCAGTTCAATCATACAGTTGAGGTATCCCTGCCCACTGCCAGAGCCGGAGGCATAACTTGCCTCTACCATTTTGCACTGGTTTTCGCGCCAGTACTGGAACCCTTCCATTGCGCTCGTGATCATAGGTAGCGTATCAGATGCCGATGATACTTCATCCAGCTTCGTAAAATGTGCTCTGAGCGCAGTTTCGGTTTTATTCAATGCGTCCTGTGCCACCTTCCAGTGATTATCCAGACAGGCAGTGACTTCAACGTGCGTTTCAGAAGCTTTGTAGCATGCCATCAATGCAGAGTGCTCTTTCCCTGCAAAGGCCGTCAGAGGTAAACCCAACAAAATGAATACCCACCAACTCTTGTGCATGAACTACCCCTCCTTGCCGATCGCGGCAAATTTTCCTTGTGTCAGTGAGAGTAGATCTGAGGGAGAAAGTTCAATTTCAAGGCCACGTTTGCCCGCGCTGACGTAAATGGTTTCAAAGGCTTGAGCCGTATCATCCAAAAGCGTCGGTAAACGCCTTTTTTGACCTAGCGGACTGATGCCGCCGACCACATAGCCAGTGGTCTTTTCGGCAATGGTCGGATTCGCCATTTCTGCTTTTTTCGCACCCGCAGCTTTCGCCGCTGCTTTTAAGTCCAACTGGCCGGAAACCGGCACAATGGCAACAGCCAGCTTTTTCGGGTCACCGTTCATTGCAAACAGCAGGGTTTTAAAGACCCGCGCGGGGTCCTGCCCCATCACACTTGCTGCTTCCAACCCGAAGTTGGTGTTGTTCGGATCATGATCGTAACTGTGAACATGAAAATGAATCCCCGATTTTTCCGCCAGTGTAATTGCCGGTGTCATATCCTTTCTCTCTGTGTTTGCTTAGACTGAAAACCTTGCTGAATTCAGGGCTACTATCCCGCTGATAATGACATAAAAAAAGGCACTGTCACCAGTGCCTTTTTGTCTCTGACGCGAGGTTTCGCGCCCGGAGAGGATGTGTTTACTTGTAAGTAATTTCGCCGTTTGGCGCGTACTTGTTCACATCGATTGGAGAGTTCTTCTCCAGGTAGTCTTTCAGCACTTCTGCATCCACAAAACCGGTGTTCACATTACCTGGGTGGCCAGTCAGTTTCGGATAGCCATCACCGCCAGCTGCGTTGTAGCTAGGCACGGTAAAGCGGTAAGTTTTGTTTGCGTCCAGCGGTTCACCGCCGATCACAACGTCACTCACACCATCAGGTGACACCGTCATTGAGATACCGTAGAACTGCGCGTAAGCACCTGAGTCAACTGGCTTGGTTGCCACTTCGTTCAGGTAATCCAGCACTTCTGCACCGCTCATGTCGGTGTAAGTCACCATGTTCGCAAATGGCTGAACGGTCAGCACATCTTTGTAGGTCACATCACCTTCTTCGATTGACGCACGCACACCACCGGAGTTCATTACCGAGAAGTCTGCTTTCGCACGGTCTTTGTGTGCTGCAGCAATCAGACGGCCAAGATTAGTTTGCTGGAAGCGAACCACGTTACGTTCACCCTGCAGATGACCATTGGTTTCTGCAATTTTCACGTTCAGCTGTTCCTGACCTTTCTCCTGATAAGGTTTCAGGAAGTCATACAACGCTTTATCTTTTGGAATTTCATTCTGGATGAAGACACGTTTCTTCTCACCGTTCACCTTGATTTTCTTCTTCAGGTTCACAGGGATCAGGTCGTAAGACACCAGGTTCAGTTCGCCGTTACGGAATTCAAAGTCCGCTTTACCCACGTACTTGCCCCACTCATGCGCCTGAACAATCCAGGTACCGTTTTGGTTGTCTGGCTTACACTCGTCGCCCGGCTTGAACGACTTGTTGTACATGTTCGGGCCTTCCATACAGATAGGCTCTTGCGAGTGACCACCCACAATCATGTCCAGCGAACCTTCGTTAAGGTAGCGAGCCAGAGCCACATCGCCTGGTGCATTGATGCCACGCTTGCCATCTTCATAGTGGCCCATGTGCGTCGCTGCAATGATGATGTCAGGGTTTTCAGTTTCTTCCAGCTCAGCAATCAGTTTTTTCGCTTCTTCTTTTGGATCGCGGAAGTCCAGCTCACCGATAAACTCAGGGTTACCAATTTTCGCAGTGTCTTCTGTTGTCAGACCGATTACTGCGATACGCAGACCGTTGCGCTCAAAGATTTGGTAAGCCTGATACTTACGCTCGCCAGTGGCTTTGTCGTAGATGTTTGCCGACAGCATTGGGAAGTCAGCCCATTCCATTTGCTGGTCAAGCACTTCAAGTGGATTGTCGAATTCGTGGTTACCCAGAGCCATCGCGTCATAACCGATCATGGTCATGCCTTTGAAGTCTGGTTCTGCATCTTGAAGATCAGACTCTGGAACACCAGTGTTGATGTCACCGCCAGACAGTAGCAGCACAGCTGCACCGTTCGCTTCTGCTTCATCACGCAGATTATCGATCAGCGTTTTACGTGCCGCCATACCGTATTCGCCGTGGCGGTTATGCCAGAAGCGACCATGGTTGTCGTTAGTGTGGAGAATGGTCACTTTGTAAGTGGTATCTGGTTGCCAACCCGGTACAACTTCCGTTGTTTCGCTCGTGGTTGAACAGCCTGCCAGCGTGGCAAGCAGAGCAGCACTTATCGCTGCTTTTAGAGAGAGGCGTTCCTTCATGGTGATACCTATTTTCTATTCGACAGCGCGAAAGTCACGGCTTTGGCTATGTCGAGGGTTTAACCTAAACTACTTTCAATTTCACGAAGTAGTCTAAATAGTTAAACTGGGTATCACATATAACTTTCAAGAAAATGCCGCGGAGATCACTTAAAAACACCTCAACTGCGGCTAAATACACCGCAATTGAAGCGCTTACATCACCTATCTAGACAAGTGTTGTCCTTTACTTCGAGCGATGGCAAAAGCTGCTGATACAGCAAGCAAGAAGCAGTAATACGATTGGCCCACCACGCTGAGAGGTGAGAGTCCGAAGATCGACCCAAGTAATAACGCCTGCGCACCGTAAGGCAAAATGCCCTGAATCACACAAGAGAAGATATCCAGTAAGCTGGCACTGCGTTTTGGTGCCACATCATGCTGGGTAGCCAGCTCTTTTGCTACGCCACCAGCCACGATAATGGCAACGGTGTTGTTGGCAGTACAGAGGTTAGTCATGCTGACCAGCGCAGCAATACCCGCTTCACTTGCACGAGGAGAGCCTTTCTCAGTCTCTTTGTCCGCACGGGACAGGATCAGTTTGCTCAGTTTATCTGTTACGAACGCCAAGCCGCCCTGCTGACGCATCAGCTCGGCCAAACCACCAATCAGCAGCGACAACAGGAAGATCTCCTGCATGTTGCCAAAGCCTTTATAGATGTCCTGACTGAAAGCCATCACGCTGTAATCTGCCGTCTGGGCCATACCGACAATACCGGCAAACAGGATGCCGATGGTCAGAACAACAAACACATTCATGCCATATACTGCCAATACAAGAATGGTCAGGTAAGGCAGGACTGCCAGCCAATCAATTTCACCGGCAACAGGAGCTTGGGTCACTTCATTGGCAAAGAAGAAAATTACCAGCGCCACCAGAGCTGCAGGTACCGCAATTTTCACGTTCTCACGGAACTTGTCTTTCATGTGACAGCCCTGCGAGCGTGTCGCCGCAATTGTGGTGTCTGAGATAATAGAAAGGTTGTCACCAAACATCGCACCGCTCAGCACTACACCTGCCATCAGAGCCGCATCGATACCTGTCGTGTCAGCAATGCCCAAAGCCACAGGGGCAACCGCAGCGATGGTGCCCATTGAGGTCCCCATTGCAGTTGCGATAAATGCAGAAATCAAAAACAGGCCCGGCAGAATAAAGCTGGAAGGAAGAATGGCCAGACCTAAGTTGACGGTAGCATCCACACCGCCAGTTGCTTTTGCTACCGCAGAGAAAGCCCCCGCCAGTAAGTAAATCAGACACATCGCGGTAATGTCGCGATGGGAAACACCTTCAATAAACTGACCAATTGCACCGTTGAGCTTTTCTTTGCTCATTAGCACGGCCAACATGATGGCAGGTAACACCGCTATCGGTGCCGGAAGTTGGTAAAAGGCGAAATCGACATTTTGGGTCGAGAAATAAATGCCCGTACCTATAAACAGGCACAGGAAAAGCCCAAAGGGCAAAAGTGCTAACGCCGAGGGCGCGATATTCGTTTGCTTCTGTGTCATGTTGTGTTGCATATTTTTTGTGAAGTGGAACGCAGGGTAATCCCAAAGCGATAGGGCGTCAACATATAGACGTCTAAACGTCCAAGCTAATTTGTAACAGGCGAAAATACTCTTCTGTGAGCTACCCATCCAGTGCCGCTTTTCCTGTTTATTTTTCCCTCCAAAATCACAGCTGAAGCAAACTCACATTTTCTTAGCTTAAGACAGTAAAAAACTGCGCATTTCCCCTAAAGCAACCTCTCGTCAGGCCGATACGGAATGTTGTGCGAAAAATAAAAAATCTCAGCACAACCCACCTCTATTTTTCAAAGAGTTCGATGCAAGGAATGTAACATGACGCTGACTCTCAAGCAGAAGCTGATAGGCACCTGCCTTGTCGCCGTAGTGGCGATGGCAACAATCCTGTCTTTCTTAGCTGCCAACCAATTATCTACCCAGACTCAACAAGGCTTAGAAAACCGCGTAGAAAGTATGTCTCAAGTCGCCCGTGTCGGCTTTGCCAACTGGCTGGAAGCTCATGATGTGGCAATGGAAGGCTATGTGGAAACCCTACCTCACGACGACGAAATCAATGCACTGGCCATGCTTCAGGTTTCTGGTGACTTTGCGATGACTTTCTTCGCTGAAACCAATGGTTCTTTGGCGCTAGCAAACGGTGCCAGCGTTGATATCGATCCACGTCAGCGTCCTTGGTACATCGAAGCAGTGCGTGAGAACAAAACAATCTGTACCGCCCCGTATCGTGACGCCCTGACTGGCGAAACCATGGTGACGCTGGCAACTCCTGTCTATCAAAACGGGAAACTCAAAGGCGTGCTAGGTGGCGATATTAGCCTTCAAAAGATTGTCGGCGACCTGTCTCAGTTCAATTTTGGAAAAAATGCCTTTGGTATGCTGTTCGCAGCAGATGGCACCCTGATTGCTCATAACAATGCCTCACTGAACGGTAAACCGCTGACTCAGTATAACCCTGCACTAAACCAATCAGCGGTGCGCGAAGCTATGGCTGAGGGAAGCCTGCTGAACAGCTCTCTCAATGGTACGGAAAAGGCTTACTTCTTTACTGAGCTGCCGGAAGCCAACTGGATTATCGGTATTGAGGTGGATATGAGCACTGAGCTCTCCTCTCATAACTCGGCAGTCACAACCCTGGTCCTGACAAGCTTTGCTGTCACACTCTTCGTGCTGGCACTGTCAGCATGGTTGGTGAACGTGCTTTTCCGCGATCTCATCCGCGTATCTAAAGCCATGGAAGAGATTGCCAGCGGCGATGCAGACCTGACCCAGCGTCTGACACCACACAGCAACGATGAAGTCGGCCAGCTGGCGCATAACTTCAACACCTTCGTTGCCAACATGCACACCATGGTGACGCACCTGAAGAGTGTCGGTGAATCGCTCTCTGAGCAGGCAACCCATGCCGCTGAGCAAGCAAATATCCGCAGTACCCGCATCCGCGGTCAGCAGGATGAGATCAATATGGTGGCGACGGCGATTAACCAAATGGCCGCAGCTACCCAAGAAATCGCTGGCAGCGCAGAAAATACCGCAGAGCTTTCCAAGCAAGCTGTAGGCTGCTCAGAGGAAGGCGCCACTCAAGTGAACCAAAGCCAGCAATCAATCGGCAACTTGTCGACGGAAGTGGAATCTGCCACCAGCGTGATAGCGGAGCTGGACTCCCACACTCAGAGCATCAACTCTATTCTTTCCACCATTCAGGATATTGCCGAACAAACCAACCTGCTGGCGCTGAATGCGGCAATTGAAGCAGCCCGCGCTGGTGAACAAGGCCGAGGCTTTGCCGTGGTTGCCGACGAAGTCCGCGTATTGAGCCAACGTACACACAACTCGACCCGCGAAATTCAGGCGACGATTGAAACGCTGCAAAACACGACCCAGTCAGCAGTGAAAATCATGGAAGACAGCCGTCATTTGGCGACCACCAGCGTGGAAGACGCAAACTTTGCGACCAACAGTTTGTCACAAATCACCACTTCAGTATCGACAATCAGCGACATGGCCACCCAGATTGCCTCTGCCGCTGAAGAGCAGTCTTTGGTGACGGCAGAAATCACCCGCAACACTGAAGCTGTGCGCAATGCATCGGATGAGTTGGCTCACGAAGCCAATCATGCAACAGAGCAAGCGACGGCGCTATCGAGCCTGTCTCGTCAGCTCAATGACGAACTGGCCAGATTCAGGTTATAAAGTTCGGACACTCAATCGCAGACATGAAAAAGCCGGCGCATGCGCCGGCTTTCTTTTTTCTCTCTGACAATCAATTCTTAACGGATATCCAGATCGTCGAAGCTTTTCACCAAATCGTCCAGTGCTTTCATTTGCTTCAAGAACGGCTCCAGCTTGTCCAAAGGTAGTGCTGACGGGCCATCACAACGCGCGTTGTCTGGATCCGGGTGCGCTTCAATGAACAGACCCGCAATCTTGGTACCCAGACCAGCGCGCGCCAAATCAACGGTTTGCTCACGACGACCGCCAGATGCAGCGCCCAGAGGATCGCGGCATTGCAGTGAGTGAGTCACGTCAAAGATGATTGGGCTGCCATTGCTCGCCTTCTTCATCACGTCGAAGCCCAGCATGTCGACGACCAGATTGTCATAACCCATGCATGAGCCGCGCTCACACAGGATGATGTTTTCGTTGCCACACTCAGCGAACTTATCAACGATGTTGCCCACCTGACCTGGACTCATGAACTGAGGCTTCTTCACGTTGATCACTGCGCCGGTTTTCGCCATTGCTTCAACCAAGTCAGTTTGGCGAGCAAGGAACGCTGGAAGCTGGATAACGTCAACCACTTCAGACACTGGCTGTGCCTGCGCTTCGGTATGAACGTCTGTGATGATTTTCACGCCGAAGGTGTCTTTCAGTTCCTGGAAAATCTTCATGCCTTCTTCCAGGCCTGGGCCACGGTAAGAATGCACAGAAGAGCGGTTTGCTTTGTCAAAAGACGCCTTAAACACGTATGGAATGCCCAGCTTCTGGGTCACTTCTACATAGTGCTCACAGATCTGCATCGCCAGATCGCGAGATTCCAACACATTCATCCCGGCAAAAAGAACAAATGGCTTGTCGTTAGCAACTTGAATATCGCCAATCTGAACCGTTTTTTGTGTTGTCATGGTGACTTCCTGATTAGTGGAAAATAGGAGCTTCTGCAGTCAACACTTTGACCTGCAGTTTCAGGAGCTCAGCCGCCGGATCATCCGGGCACTGAGCGATAAAGTATTCATAGTCTTCCGCGGCAACCCAGTCACATTTCAATTGCTGGAAAATATAGCCACGGTCGCGGATTTCATAAGGATCATCCGGACTGAAAGTGAGCGCAAGTTCGCTACAGCGAAGTGCCATCGCGTAGTTTTCTTCACGAAGCAGTGCACTTTTGATCACCGCCAGCCAGCGGCCAATCAATGTAGGGTTGTCTGAAACCTCAAGGTGTTCTTCTTCAAGCTGAGCCGTTGGGCCTTCTTTGCCCACCAGCCAGCCTCGTAATACGCGTTCAGACAAAAACTCGCCATCAAACGGGTTGACGTATTGCGGCTCACGATGGAACCAATCTACTTTCAGAACAAGTTGAGTCGGAAAGCCGACTGGCTCAACCGGTAAATCTAGGCGATCTGCGAAAAACAGGAAGATAGCGCCCAGACTCACAGGAATGCCTTTACGACGCTCCAGCACTTTATCTACAAAAGCATTTTCAGACGAAAAGTACTGTTCGAAATCGCCTTTGAAGCCCCATTCTTTGTAGAACAGACGCAGCAGACCTTCCAGTCTCAATTCGTCGTTAGCTTCCCCAGCCAACAGATGTTCAGCATCCTTTGCCAGCCGTTCAAGCTCTGCCCGAACCCAATGCATGGATGTCGCCGGATCAATGGCAGCGTTCAGTGCAAGCGCACCTTCTACCAAGGTCAGCTCATCTAATTCCTGGTCAGTAAAACCGATCATTTTTACCCCAACAGCTGTGGTGTTTTGGTGATAGCCAAATTAGCGGCGGCAAATACCCAACCTAAAGCACCAAAGAAAGCAAAGAGTCGGAACATAGTTCCCTGACTGTATTTCATGGCAACAAAGCCAAGAGCGATGTATGCCAGAACACAGGTCAGTTTTTCAGTCATCCACATCCCTTGAGGCGTGAATGGATAGAATCCGGTGACAAAAATCAGTGCCACACCAGTTCCTAGCAAAATGGTATCAATCACGTGAGGGACGACCTTCACCCATTTCTTCTCAAGCATTTTGCTGTCCATCATGCGCCATGCAAAACGGATGATAAACAGGATCACGCTCAGGGCGATAAACATCAGGTGAGTATGCTTCAATGCAACGTACATAATTCCGTAGGTCTCTCTTTTTGATTTATTGTTTTGGGTTTTAGCGAATAAAACGCCCTAAGGTAACACGATCCAGCCCAGCATAATCGTGCTGCGTCTCAACATCGCTGAATCCTGCATCAGAAAAAATCGTGCGAACCGCCTCGCCCTGATCGTAGCCATGCTCGATAAGCAGCCAGCCATTATCTGTCAAATACTCAGGACTATGCTGACAGATGATACGGATATCCGCTAAACCTTGGTCATCCGCAATCAATGCAGACTTTGGCTCAAAGCGAACGTCACCTTGCGAAAGGTGCGGGTCTTCCGGGTCAATATACGGAGGGTTGCTGACAATCATGGTAAAACGATGTTCAGGCACATTGCCAAACCAGCTGCTTTGAATAAATTGGGCATTGTTGATGCCGTTTTCAAGCTTGTTGCGTTCAGCCAGTGCAACCGCCTCATCACGAAGGTCGACGCCAGTCACAGCCATATCGTTGCGCTCGCTGGCAATCGCCAACGCAATCGCGCCCGTACCTGTGCCCAAATCCAACACAGAGCCCTCACCTTGTGGCAAACGCTCCAATGCCAGCTCTACCAACCTTTCGGTATCCGGCCTTGGGATCAGGGTGCTGGGTTCGACGTTCAGGCGTAGCGACCAGAAGTCGCGGTAGCCAATGATATAAGCAACAGGCTCGCCGACTTTGCGACGCTCCAGCAATGCGTTAAACACAGCTTCCTCTTCGTCGCTCAGCGCTTTGTCTGACCACGTATAGAGATAGCTGCTTGGCTTATCGAGCACATGGCAAAGCAGCACAGAGGCATCAATGCGTGGAGAGGGGCTTTGATGCTCTGCTAACAAAAGCGCTGCATCACGCAGCGCATTTTCAATGCTGATTGGCATTAGTGTTGCTCAGCCAGCGCCGCCAGTTGGTCTGCCTGGAACTCTTGGATGATTGGCTGGATCAGTGAATCCAGATCGCCTTCCATCACTTCGTCCAAACGGTAAACCGTCAGGTTGATGCGGTGGTCAGACACTCGGCCTTGCGGATAGTTATAGGTACGGATACGGTCTGAACGGTCACCGGAACCCAGCAAGTTACGGCGGGTGCTTGCCTGTTCAGCTGCACGTTTTTCTTCTTCTGCTTTGATCAAACGTGCCGCCAGAACAGCCATCGCTTTAGCTTTGTTCTTATGCTGTGAACGCTCGTCCTGACATTCCACCACGGTGCCGGTTGGCAAGTGGGTAATACGGATTGCCGAGTCAGTGGTGTTAACGTGCTGACCACCAGCTCCTGATGAACGGAAGGTATCGATTTTCAGATCAGCCGGATTTATTTCCGGAATTTCTGCTTCAGGAATTTCCGGTAGGATAGCAACAGTGCACGCTGAGGTGTGAACACGGCCTTGAGATTCAGTAGCAGGAACACGCTGAACGCGGTGACCGCCTGACTCAAACTTCATCACACCGTAGGCGCCTTCTCCACTGACTTTGGCAATCATTTCTTTGTAACCGCCATGCTCACCGTGGTTGGCGTTAACCACTTCAACACGCCAGCCTTTTTTCTCAGCAAAGCGGCTGTAACTGCGGAACAAGTCACCGGCAAAAATTGCTGCTTCATCACCACCCGCACCCGCGCGGATCTCAAGGAAACAGTTACGCTCATCGTTAGGATCTTTTGGCAGTAACAGTACCTGAAGCTCATCGCTCAGGCGTTCAATTTCCGCCTTTGCTGCTTTCACTTCTTCCTGCGCCATTTCGCGCATTTCAGGATCGTCTTCGTTCGCCATTTCCTGCGCCGCTTCCAGATCTTCTTCCGCTTGTTTGTAGGAAGTGAAGCACATGGTCACTTCTTCAAGCTGGCTATATTCTTTCGACAGTGAACGGAAACGGTCCTGATCGGAGATAACACCCGGATCGCCAAGCAGATGTTGCACTTCTTCATAGCGCTCACTGAGTGCTTCCAGTTTCGCGATAATCGATGATTTCATAGTGGGTCTTTAAACTATTTTAGGGGATCCAGACCTAAGCTCTGACGTAGCGTTTCCAGTGTACGCTCGTCGCCATTTCTGGCAGCTTCCTGCATGGCCTGAGTAGGGGCATGGATCAGTTTATTGGTTAATTTATTGCTCAGCTCGGCGACCACTTTCTGTGGGTCGGCACCACTGGCGAGGGCTTGTAAGCTCTTGCTAAGCAATTCATCTTTCAGTGCTTCCGAATGAGCACGGTATTGTTTGATGCTGTCCACCGCTCCGCGGGAACGCATCCATGTCATAAAGCCTTCGCTTTCTTCATCAACAATCGCTTCAGCCTGAATCGCGGCCGCTTTTCGCTGCTCACGGTTGCGCTCAACAATCGAATGTAAATCGTCGACGGTGTACAGGTAAGCATCGTTCAGCTCACCCACTTCTTCTTCAATATCACGCGGCACGGCAATATCAATCAACAGCATTGGCTGATGACGACGCGCTTTGATCGCTTTTTCCACCATGCCTTTACCGATGATTGGCAATGGCGCAGCAGTTGAGCTGATCACGATATCCGCTTTGTGCATGTGCTCTGGAATCTCTTCCAGAGAAATAATTTCCGCACCAAACGCCTCAGCGAACGGTTTAGCGCGCTCACGAGTGCGGTTAGCAACAATAATGTTCTTACAGTCGTGTTCGAAAAGATGCTTGGCAACCAACTCGATGGTTTCACCTGCTCCCACCAGCAATGCGGTAGAGGTTTCGAGCGACTCGAAAATCTGACGCGCCAGCGAACAGGCTGCAAAAGCGACAGAGACGGCATTGCCACCGATATCTGTTTCCGTGCGAACGCGTTTAGCCACGGTAAAGGTTTTGTGGAACAAACGCTCCAGCGAACCATTGACTGAGTTTTGCTCAACAGATTCCGCGTAAGCCTGTTTAACCTGCCCCAAGATCTGAGGCTCACCCAATACCAACGAATCAAGGCCACTCGCCACTCGCATTAAATGCTGCGCCGCTGCTTGGTCATGGTGGGTATAAAGGCAAGGAAGCAGTGCTTCGCTGTCGAGTTGATGGAAGTCCTGAAGCCAGTCCACAACGACGCCCGGGCTTGGCTGGTCAACTTCACAGTAGATTTCGGTGCGGTTGCAGGTAGACACAATCACCCCACTCTGCACTACCTGCTTTTCTTTCAGCTGGTGCAATGCATCGCGAAGTTGTTGCGGAGAAAAAGCGACTTTCTCACGCAGGTCGACCGCAGCGGTCTTGTGATTGATTCCGAGAACTAACAAGCTCATTAAGCAGGTTTACCGACAGCACCAGATGAAATCCGAGCCGTGGATTTTACTTTATGGGCCCGTCGAATAAAAGATAACATTAGCTCCCTCTTCTCGCTATCAAGCAGAAGTGTGACTTTTCCGCTTTCGTAACAACATATTCGTCCATTTTTTCAACAAGTAACAAATTGCATTATGTGGCTTTGTCCAAGCGGTGTGATATCTACATCGTATTGGAGAGATTTTTACCTCTGCCGCAGATATACCCAAACAACCTGAAGATGCAGGATTCAGCGAGATTGACTGGCGTTGTGATCGCGGCGTTCCTTTGCCGGTGTAGTCACCTCCATCAAAAAGGAACAACAAAGAGCACGGCGTCAGTCAACTCGCCCGAAGGGAGGCCCTCAATGCGCCCACTTCTTCGTTAAATTCCACGGAAATAGAACCACTATTCCTCGTAGAATTTACCTCGAATTGAACGCATTGATGATCTCTGAATGCGAGCATCTTCAGGTTGTTTGGGTATATAATCAGACCACTTCTTTCTCAACAGAGAAAACCGAAAACGGAGTTTGCCTATGTTCAGACGTCATCGCGTCTTGGTTGTATTTTTCTTCGCCCTATTGGGTTTGACCGGATGTTCCACCCAACCTATTCCACAAACCGAGTGGCAAACTCACCAAAAAGCATTGGCAGAAATTACTGACTTCACGGCTAAAGGCAAAGTCGCGCTGATTAGCCCAGAACAGCGCGTTTCGGCCAATTTTGTCTGGGAGCAGAAAGATGACGAGCTTTCACTCCGCCTGACCAACTTCCTCGGTACCACCCTGTTTAAACTGGATGCCACCCCTGACATTGCAGTTTTGGTCGATGGCGACGGTGAACGTTATGTCGGTAGAAACGCCGCAAGTCTTTTAAAGCAACTGACAGGTATTGCCCTGCCCGTTGACGAGATGATGCAGTGGGTCAAAGGGCTGCCTGCAGAACAAAACGAATATACGCTTGGCGCAGATAACCGCCTGGCATTCCTGAGTGAAAACAAAGCCGATACCAATCAGGCTGGCTGGCAGTTGGAATACACTGGCTACGATGCTGATACCAACAACCTACTGCCATCAAAAATCAAAATGAATCAGCACCAGCAAAAAGTGAATCTGGTGATTTCTGAATGGGTTTTACCTCAATGACACAAACCACTTCAGTTTGGCCAGCACCGGCCAAACTCAACCTTTTCCTGTACATCACCGGTCAGCGCGATAATGGCTATCACGATCTGCAAACCCTTTTTCAGTTTCTAGATTACGGCGACACGCTTTCCATTACCCCAAACAACAGTGACGAAGTCACCCTGTCACCGGAAATTGAAGGCGTCCCAGCCGAAGAAAATCTGATCTACCGCGCAGCGATGGCAATCAAAGAAAAAACCGGATGTACCTTGGGCGCGCACATTCACGTGGAAAAAGTGTTGCCAATGGGCGGCGGTTTAGGTGGTGGTTCCTCCAATGCTGCCACCACATTAGTCGCGCTCAATCACCTCTGGGAAACCCAGCTTTCTGTTGATGAATTGGCCGATATGGGGCTGGCACTGGGTGCGGATGTCCCTGTATTTGTGCGCGGTACCACAGCGTTTGCAGAAGGGGTTGGAGAATTGCTCCAACCTGCCGAAGCAAAAGAGAAGTGGTATCTGGTAGCCAAGCCTGAGGTGAGCATTGCCACCGCAAAAATTTTTGGTCACCCCTCACTGACTCGCAATACACCAAAGCGCACACTAAATGCGCTGTTGGCGGCAAATTACGAAAACGATTGCGAAAAGATAGTCAGAGAGTTGTTTCCAGAGGTTGATAAGGCTATTTCGTGGCTGCTAGAATACGCGCCGTCGAGACTGACCGGGACCGGCGCCTGCGTTTTCGCAGAATTCGAAAACGAAGAGGACGCGCGAGCCACCTTAAACAAATTGCCCGACTGGCTCACTGGCTTTGTCGCACGTGGTGTGAATACCTCACCACTGCTATCGACACTGAAAGTACAATGAGACAGACAACACTCAATGGATGCAACCCCGAGGTTTTCCACCGTGCCTGATATGAAGCTGTTTGCTGGTAATGCAACGCCTGTACTCGCCCAACGCATTGCGAATCGCCTATATATGTCACTAGGTGACGCTACTGTTAGTCGTTTTTCTGACGGTGAAGTGTGTGTACAAATCAATGAAAACGTACGGGGTAGCGACGTATTCGTTATCCAGTCGACTTGTGCGCCTACCAATGACAACCTGATGGAATTGGTTGTGATGATCGACGCACTGCGTCGCGCATCAGCTGGCCGAATCACTGCAGTTATCCCTTACTTCGGCTACGCTCGCCAAGACCGCCGTGTGCGTTCTGCGCGTGTGCCTATCACTGCAAAAGTTATCGCAGACTTCCTGTCTAACGTAGGTGTTGACCGCGTTCTGACTGTTGACCTGCACGCAGAGCAAATCCAAGGCTTCTTCGACGTACCAGTAGACAACATCTTCGGTACGCCGGTACTTCTGGAAGACATGCTGGCGAAGAAACTGGAAGATCCAGTCGTTGTTTCTCCAGACATCGGTGGCGTTGTACGTGCACGTGCAACTGCAAAACTGCTGGATGACACTGACATCGCGATCATCGACAAACGCCGCCCACGTGCGAACGTTTCTCAGGTTATGCACCTGATCGGTGACGTTGAAGGCCGTGACTGCATCATCGTTGACGACATGATCGACACCGGTGGCACTCTGTGTAAAGCAGCAGAAGCACTGAAAAATCGTGGCGCGAAGCGTGTATTCGCTTACGCAACTCACGCAGTGTTCTCTGGCAACGCCCCTCAAAACATCAAAGAATCTGTGATTGATGAAGTGATCGTCACTGACTCAATCCCGCTGAGCGCAGAAATGCAAGCGACCGGTAAAGTTTCACAGCTGACTCTGTCAGGCATGTTGGCTGAAGCAATCCGCCGCATCAGCAATGAAGAATCTATCTCTGCAATGTTCGATTCTTAATCGTTCCTTTTTGCGGAGAAAACGCCTCGCTTTCGCGGGGCGTTTTTGTTTTGCACAGATAATGGTAGGATAAGCCGCTTTTGGCACAGGGCGGTTTACCGTTGTGCATAAAACTGTCTACACAGAATAATGAGAATCTCACCGTGAGCGATAAAATTCGTCTTTTAGTGGGTCTGGCAAATCCAGGGCCGGAATATGCAAAAACCCGTCATAATGCGGGTGCCTGGGTAGTTGAAGAATTAGCGCGCATTCATAACGTGTCGCTGAAAGAAGACAAAAAATACTTCGGTTTGACTGCCAGAATCAGTGTGGGTGGCGAAGACCTCCGTCTACTCGTCCCAACCACATTTATGAATCTGTCAGGCAAGTCGGTCGCTGCACTGGCGAAATTCTTCCAAATCAAACCGGAAGAAATCATGGTGGCTCATGACGAGCTGGATTTGCCACCAGGTGTTGCCAAATTTAAGAAAGGTGGCGGTCACGGTGGCCATAATGGTCTTCGCGACATCATCAGCAAAATGGGCAACAACAAAGAATTCTATCGTCTTCGTGTCGGGATCGGACATCCAGGGCACAAAGACAAAGTGGCGGGTTTTGTGCTGACAAAAGCACCTGCCAACGAACAAAGCCAAATCGAGCAAGCCGTTGATGAAGCCGTTCGCTGCATCGACATTTTGCTGAAAGAAGATCTGGCCAAGGCGCAAAATCGCCTGCATACATTTAAGGCTCAGTAAGCGTTAGCTGACTGAGCTTTCACTGTTTATACAACGAAAGGTTACCATCTCATGGGTTTTAAATGCGGTATCGTTGGTCTGCCAAATGTCGGTAAATCAACTCTGTTCAACGCTCTGACCAAAGCAGGTATTGAAGCGGCTAACTTCCCGTTCTGTACCATCGAACCAAACACTGGCGTGGTACCAGTGCCAGATCTGCGTTTGGACGCACTGGCTAAAATCGTAAACCCACAACGTATCCTGCCAACCACGATGGAATTCGTAGACATCGCAGGTCTGGTTGCAGGTGCTTCTAAAGGTGAAGGTCTGGGTAACAAATTCCTGGCTAACATCCGTGAAACCGACGCGATTGGCCACGTTGTTCGTTGTTTTGAAAATGACAACATCATCCACGTTGCGGGTAAAGTAAACCCTGCTGACGATATCGATGTTATCAACACCGAACTGGCACTGTCTGACATGGAAGCGTGTGAACGCGCTATCCAGCGCCAAGCGAAGAAGGCGAAAGGCGGTGACCGCGATGCGAAATTCGAAATCGCGGTACTGGAAAAGCTACTTCCAGTGTTGGAAGAAGGCAAAATGCTGCGTTCTGTTGAACTGACCAAAGAAGAGCACGCAGCGGTTGACTACCTGAACTTCCTGACCATGAAGCCGACCATGTACATCGCAAACGTGAATGATGATGGTTTTGAGAACAACCCTTACCTGGACATCGTTCGTGAAATCGCTGAAGCCGAAGGTGCAACCGTTGTTGCAGTTTGTGCGGAAATCGAAGGCGAACTGTCTGAGCTGGACGCTGACGAAGCAGCTGTGTTCCTGGAAGAAATGGGTCTTGAAGAACCAGGTCTGAACCGCGTGATCCGCGCAGGTTACGATCTGCTGACACTGCAAACTTACTTCACTGCTGGCGTGAAAGAAGTACGCGCTTGGACTATCCCTGTCGGTGCAACCGCGCCACAAGCTGCGGGTAAGATCCACACTGACTTCGAGAAAGGCTTTATCCGTGCAGAAATCATCGGTTACGACGATTACATCGAAAACAACGGTGAAGCAGGCGCGAAAGTAGCGGGTAAATGGCGTTTGGAAGGTAAAGATTACATCGTTAAAGACGGTGACGTTATCCACTTCCGCTTTAACGTGTGATAACAAATACGATCTCCTATTGAAAAAGCTGGCTTCTGCCAGCTTTTTTATTTCCCGAAGTTAAGGACTTGCAACGCTTTCAAGCTTGAGTTGTTAGAATTTCAACCTTCCTGCTCACTTTCACACCGAACTCACCAAATGGGTAAAAAAAGCCAAGAAAAAAGGTTGACGTTGTCAGCCCTTCTTCGCATAATGCGCCCCGCACTCAGGGGGAGACCCCAGAAAGTAAAGATGGCTACGTAGCTCAGTTGGTTAGAGCACATCACTCATAATGATGGGGTCACAGGTTCGAATCCCGTCGTAGCCACCA
>NZ_CANDOD010000032.1:0-29374 GCF_947387585.1 Grimontia sp. SpTr1 | reverse complement strand
GCGATTTTGACTGCTCTGACTCGGTAGGAAACAAGGACCGAAAGAGCGAAAGAAGGACAGTCACTTTTAGCTATCATCTATTTCGGATTAGGAATTGTAGGGTGAATTAGCAAACTTACATTTGAGTAAATTGGATTTTCTAAGCCAGAATGGGGCAAAAACATGTTAGCTATCGATGGCATCTAGCATTCTAAAAAGCCACCCCGCGGGGTGGCTTCTCTGTTTTCCGTTAGCGCAGAGAGAGCAACGCCTTCCTCATAATGTCTATCGCTTCTTCGACGATATGGTTTTCGACCGTGAGTGGAGGCAGCAATCGGATTGCGTTGCCGAACTGGCCACAAGGCAGCAAGATAAGCCCTTTGTTACGGCAGGCTTTGATAAAAGGCTGCACATGGCGGGGTTCTGGCTGTCCATCGCAAACAAAGTCAAACGCAATCATGGCACCTTTGTGGCGGATATGGTCGATAGGCAGCTCAGGATTCAGTTCTTTTATCTCGGAAAAAGCCTGGTGCAGGCGGCTTCCTACAGCCTCGGCACGGTCATTAAGGCATTTGGATTCCAATTCATCCAGCACCGCTAATGCGGCAGCGCATCCCACTGGGCTACCACCATAGGTACCCCCAAGGCCGCCCGGCGTTGGGCTGTCCATGATGTCGCGTTTACCGATAATGCCAGAAAGTGGATAGCCACCTGCCAGCGCTTTTGCCACTGTGATCAAATCGGGCTGCACATCAAAATGCTCGCTCGCGAGGGTTTTCCCTGTGCGGCCAAAGCCTGTCTGCACTTCGTCGAAAATCAGTACAATGCCGTGTTCATCGCAAAGGGCGCGAAGGTGTTCCATCAGCGCATTCGGCGCGGCATAAAACCCGCCTTCCCCTTGAACCGGTTCCAGCACAATGGCGGCAACGGAGGAAGGAGCAATGTCCGTCTTGAACAGTTTCTCCAGTTGTTGCAGCGAATAGGCGGTGTCGATGCCCTGATAAGGAACCGGGAAGGGAATGTGGTAGATGTCATTCGGGAACGGACCGAAGCCTTCTTTGTAAGGGGCAATTTTTCCGGTCATGCCCATGGTTAAAAGCGTGCGACCATGAAACCCACCATGAAAGGCGATAACACCACTTCGTTTGGTGTAATGACGGGCGATTTTTACCGCATTTTCCAATGCCTCAGCACCTGTGGTCATTAAGATGGTTTTAGCATCATCAATCGGGGCGATGGCATTTAAACGTTCGGCTAACTCAATGTAATTCTCGTAGCCTGCGACCTGAAAAGCCGTGTGGCTGAATTTCTCGATCTGCTCTGTGACTGCCTGCGTGACAGCGCGGTTATTATGACCGGTATTAACGACTGCAATTCCCGCAGCGAAGTCGATATAACGGTTGTCTTCCACATCCCAAAATTCTGCATTTTTGGCACGTTTTACAAACAGAGGGGTAGCCGAAGCCACGCCTCTGGGAACCGCCGCATTGCGGCGATCCATCAGTGACTGGTTGTTCATTGTTGGTTCCTGATACTGGTGAGTTACAAGAGTCCGCCAAAGCAGACGTATTTGGTTTCGAGGTACTCTTCGATGCCTTGTCGCGATCCTTCCCGGCCTAAACCGGAGGCTTTCACACCGCCAAAGGGGGCGACTTCATTGGAAATCACGCCTTCATTCACGCCGACCATGCCGTATTCCAACGCTTCGCTGACACGCAGACAGCGCTGGATATCCCGCGAATAGAAATAGGCAGCGAGGCCATATTCCGTGTCGTTGGCCATCGCAACGGCTTGCGCTTCATCTTCAAAGCGGAAAAGGGGAGCGACGGGGCCAAAGGTCTCTTCAGAAGCAATCCGCATGGCAGGGGTAACATCGGCCAATACGGTAGGTTGATAGAAGAGGCCACCCAGCGAATGGCTGGCTCCGCCGGTTAGCCGCCGTGCTCCCAAAACCAGTGCATCGCGTATGTGTGATTCGACTTTATCGAGTGCAGAGCGGTTGATGAGTGGGCCAATCTGGTTTCTGGGCTCTAGCCCTGCGCCGACTTTGAGGTTGCTGACGGCATTGGCAAACTTTTCTGCAAAGGCGTCATAGATGCCGGACTGCACCAAGATGCGGTTTGCGCACACGCAGGTTTGCCCCGCATTTCGAAACTTGGAGGCCAGAGCCCCTTCGACGGCAGCATCGATATCTGCATCATCAAAGACGATAAAGGGTGCGTTGCCGCCGAGCTCCATCGACACCCGTTTAACGGTATCGGCACATTGCTTGATCAGCGTTTTGCCAACCGCCGTTGAGCCTGTGAAGGAAAGCTTGCGAACATCCGCGCTGTTGCAGAGCACCTTACCCACCTCGGCGCCGTGGGAAGCAGTCACCACATTAATGACACCATCCGGTATACCGGCTTCCTGCGCCAATGACGCCAGCGCCAGCGCGGAAAGGGGTGTCGCTTCTGCCGGTTTGACGACGATGGTGCATCCTGCTGCAAGGGCGGGGGCGACTTTGCGGGTGATCATCGCGATGGGGAAATTCCATGGCGTGATAGCCGCGCAGACACCGACAGGTTGCTTGATGGTTTGCAATCGCCTGTCGATCGCGGTTGTCGGAATAACATCACCATAAGTGCGTTTCCCCTCTTCCGCGAACCACTGGATAAATGAAGCGCCGTAGCCAACTTCACCGATGGACTCAGCTAAAGGCTTGCCCGATTCCTGTGTAATGAGCGCTGCCAAATCCGATTGGTTTTCCATAATGAGGTTAAACCAATTCATCAGCTTTTCTGACCGCTGCTTAGCCGTGGTTGTTCGCCAGCTGCCGAATGCCTTTTGGGCTGCATCAATCGCGGCTTGGGTGTCGCTTTCACCCATCTCAGGGACATGGGCGATGATGTTGGTGTAGGCAGGGTCGAAAACGGGGTAGGTTTTCCCGCTTTCACTGTCGACCCAATCGCCACCAATGAATGCCTTATCTCGAATCAACGTCATCGTGCGGCCCCGCTCTTCTCGATATGCTGTTTGGCATATTTCAACAGCGCGTCATATTCCTTGCGGGCTTTCAGCGCATCTTCCAGCGAGACTTGCACAAACTGGGCCTGTGAATTGGGCTGCATCTGACCGATAAGATCCATGTCCACTGACACCACGGTGCCAATCATGAAGTAGCCTCCGCCTGAAACGGCGTCTCGGTGCAACACAATGGGTTCTTTCCCTGCTGGCACCTGAATTGAGCCATAGGGATAGCAGCCGTCGACAATGTTGGAAGGGTCGGATCCGGCACCAAACGGCTGCTCGCGCTCGACAAACTCTAATGGCGTACCGTTTTTGAACCGGTAGCCAATGCGGTCTGCTTCCGGTGCTACCTGCCAGGTATCGTTGAAAAACTGCTCGCCAGCCGCTTTGGTGATCCGGTGCCAGTAAAGGCCGGGAACCACCCGCAACTGATTCAACCTTGGTCTGCGAAGAAAGTCGGGTAAATAGCGTTCTTCAAACGGCGCTTCATCGCTGCCGACAGGCAGTTCGTCCCCGGCTTGTAGCAATCTGCCTTCAAATCCGCCCAGCGCCCCGAGCGTATAGGTCGAACGGCTTCCCAGTACCTCAGGCACATCAATGCCTCCAGCAATGGCGATATAAATTCGCGCGCCGCCTGTCAGATGTGAGAAGGAAAGAGTCTGACCGGCTTTCACCTCAAAGCTTGCCCAATTGACCTGCTCTTCCCCATCAAGGATGGGGGTCATATCTGCTCCTGTAACGGCCACGGTGGCGTCCTGATTGAACGTCAGTTTGGGCCCCATAAACACCGCTTCCAACACTGCTGCGTTTTCGTCGTTACCAACCAGCCAGTTGGCGCAACGACAGGCGAATCTGTCCATTGCACCTGAGACCGGAATGCCAAGATGAAAATACCCTTTGCGGCCCAAATCCTGCACAGAGGTGGCGAGCCCGGGGTGGATAACATTAATGCTCATACAGCGCCTCCTGCATTGCTGCGTTATAGCCCGCCATGTCTTTTTCAAACTCAGACAGTGAGAATCGAACCGATTTTGTGCGAGGTTGGTAGGTACCGTCTTCGACCTGTTTGACGATCTCGTGATACTCAGTTTCTGAGATAGGTTTGAACTTCACGATGTCGCCCGGTTGGAAGAACACCAGAAAATCCTTCAGGTGTGCCGCGTTTTGCGCCGGGTCGTAAATAGGGACAGGGGTGACACCAAACATCTGGTAGCCACCGGCACCCCGCACGGAGTAAATACAGGAGAAACAGCCACCGTAGCCGACCGTCAGCTTGGGAGTGTCGGTTCTGGGTCTGACGTATTTCGGTACCTGTATTTGTTTGTCGCGTTCAACCATTTGGAACATGAACGGCAGACCGGAAACGAACCCCACCATGGTGACAAACCAGGGGGAGCCGGAATGCGCCTCAATAAAGGCTTCAATAGAGTCATAGCCGTTGATTCTGGCGGCGTAAGAGAGATCGGTGCCTTCCGGATCCTGATGGCGATCGCGAAACCGCATCAGGGTTTCATGGGTCCAGGGATCTTGGTAGAAAACCGGCACCTCAACGATTCGGGTATCGATTTCTGCCTTTCCTGCCGCTTGCGCTTTTTCGATGTCCTGAATCGCGGCGAGCATAGTTTCAGGTGCGCAAACGTCTGGATTGTACTTCACCTGAAATGACGCGTTTGCCGGGCAGATTTCCTCAACGCCGGGCAGGTTCGCTTCACGGATGGCCTGGGTGATCGACAAGCTTTTGAAAAAGGCAGCGAGCGACATTTCTTCGCTGACTTCGACGAAAATATGCTCGTCGCCGCCGTATGAGTAGCGTGTTTTCATTGTCCTTCCTTAGCTTGCTTGTGGCAGCGAGCAATCCTTTTTATTGTCAGACTGACCTTGTTCAGGCTTTGGGGCGTCGAGTGTCTCCAGCCATTGTTCAAGCCACGCCGTGTGGAAATTGCCGTTAATCACATCAGGTGCTTCACACAGCTTTTGAAACAGCGGTTGTGTGGTTTTCACCCCTTCAATCGACAGTTCGTCCAGTGCCCTTGCCATGCGGTGAATCGCGCTTTCCCTGTCTTCGTCCCAGACAATCAGCTTGCCGAGTAATGAGTCGTAATAAGGGGGAATGGCGAAGCCGGAGTAGATGAGCCCGTCAAAGCGCACACCGCTGCCCATTGGTGGGGTGAACGATGTTATGACGCCGGGGAAAGGGAGGAAGCCGTTGAACGGGTCTTCCGCATTCAGGCGAATTTCAATGGCATGGCCGCGACGCTGAATGTCCTCTTGTTTGAGAGAGAGGTGCTGACCTGACGCGATCTGAATCATCTCCCGAATCAGGTCAACACCTGTGATGGCTTCGGTGATCGGGTGTTCGACCTGAATGCGGGTATTCATCTCGATGAAGTAGAAAGACTCAGATTCATCATCGTAGAGAAACTCAATGGTGCCCGCGCCCTTGTAGTTGACGCTTTTTGCCAGAGAGACCGCAGACTGACACATGGCTTCGCGCACCAAATCCGGCAAGACGGCGCAGGGCGCTTCTTCCCATACTTTCTGGCGGCGTCGTTGCAGCGAGCACTCTCGCTCGAACAGGTGCACCGCATTCAGGCCATCCGCAAGAATTTGTACTTCCACATGGCGGGATTGGCGAATGAATTTTTCGAGATAAAGCGTGCCGTCACCAAACGCCGACTGTGCTTCAGCAGATGCCTGATGGTACTGGGTCAGGAACTCGCTTTCGTCTTCAATCACACGAATGCCGCGTCCACCGCCGCCCGCTGACGCTTTGATCATCACTGGAAAACCGATGAGTTTGGCCTGCTCCAGTGCTGCTTCCGGGTTATCAGAGGGGGCACTTCCGGGTACCACGGGTACACCGGCTGCCATCGCGGTTTCACGGGCGCAGGCTTTATCCGCCATCTTTGTCATGGTTTGGCCGGAAGGGCCGACAAAGATGATGCCTGCCTTACGCACGTCATCTGAGAAGCTGGCATTTTCAGAGAGAAAGCCATAACCGGGATGAATAGCATCCGCGCCGGACTGCTCTGCCGCCTTAATGACTTTGTCACCGCAAAGGTAAGATTGGTTCGCCATCGGGGCACCGATACAAATGGCTTCATCAGCCAGTTTTACCGCAAGGGACTCTTTGTCCGCCTCGCTGTATACCTGCACGGTATGGATCCCCATTTCCTTGGCCGCGCGGATAATGCGCACGGCTATCTCACCGCGATTGGCGATGAGCAATTTTTCGATTGTCATACTGACTCCTTGTGTGCATTCAGAGCGCTTACTTCAGACGGACAATAGGTTGTCCTGCGTTGACCGGGCTTTCGTTTTCAATCAAAAAGTCGTCAATCACACCGGAAGTCTCTGCTTTAATTTCATGGAAGGATTTCATCACTTCCACCAGTCCAATCACGTCACCCGGTTCGATAGCGTCTCCCGGATCTTTGTATCGGGGCTGATCGGGAGAAGCCGAGCGGTAAAAGATGCCAGGTAACGGGCAGATAATTTCTTTGTCAGACATGTATCACTCCTTCGAACGTCTATTCTTTTTCGGCGGTGCAGACATCGCTTTGGCGGGAAAGGTGAGGCTGTAACACCTCATTGACCGCTTTGGCGATATCCACCGCATTCGGGGTATCTGAATGCACACAGATGGTTTGGGCGACAACCGGGATCTCTTGACCGTTGTTGGCCGTGACCTTGCCGTGTTCCACCGCCTTCAGAACGCGCTTGGCGGCGTAGACAGGATCAGTGGCGTCGTGGGTTTGGGTGATCACCAGATGCCCATCTTGATCGTAGTCGAGGTCGGTAAAAAACTCGGGGATGAAGCCTGCACCGTGTGCGCTGTAAATGGTTTCATGGCAGGTGCCTGACAGCCCAAACACTGGCACCTGGTAGTGGTGTGCGATCCGGGCAATCGTTTCAGCGATGTCCGGATCAGAGGCTGCCATGCCATAGAGCGCGCCATGCGGTTTGAGATGGTTCAGCGGCATATCGAGCATATCGAGGAAGCCTTTCAGCGCGCCGATCTGGTACACAATCATGTTGTGCAGCTCGCCTTGGCTGAGATGCATTTTACGGCGTCCAAACCCCTGCAAATCAGGTAGCGAAAAATGCGCCCCGACTTTCACGCCGTATTGCTTGGCAAGCTCTACGGTACGTTTCATGTGGTTGGGGTCTGAGGCGTGAAACCCGCAAGCGACATTGGCTTCAGTGATGTAAGGCATCAGCGCTTCATCGTCACTGAGTTTGTAGATGCCAAAGCCTTCACCCATGTCGCTGTTGATGTTGATCATAGTGAGACCTTCCTTTTGAAATGTGTTGGTAAGGCGCATATCAGTGGGCTCCCAGCTTGGCGCGCAATCGAATACGAATTTGGTCGACGATGACGGCAAAAATCAGCAGCGCACCGATCACCACGGTTTGCAGGTAAGATTCCACGCGGGTCAGGTTCATGCCGTTTTGCACCAGACTGATAAACACCGCGCCCAAGACGACATGTTCCACTCGCCCGATCCCACCGCGGAGACTGACACCGGCGATGACGCAGGCTGCAATGGACTCGAGGGGCATGGCTGCGCCTATGTTGGCCTCGCCGGTGTCAAGACGGGCGGTGATCAACATCCCTGCCATGGCTGCGAAGGACGCGCATAGCAGGTACGCCAGAATCAGCGTTTTGTGAGTGTTGATCCCTGAGAGACGGGCGGCATTGATGTTTCCACCTACTGCATAGAAATAGCGGCCCAGACGGGTACGGTTGACGATGACCATGGCAAAAATCGTCATCAGCAAGGCAACCAGAATCGGTGTGGGCAAGCCAAAAATGTTGCCAAAGCCAAAGGTGTTGCCGAACTCCATTGGCATGCCATACACCGGCGATCCGCCTGTCATATAAAGGGCGATACCAAAACCAATGGAGGAGATGCCCAGCGTCATCACAAAGGGTGAAACCTGAAAATGCGCGACGCCGATGCCATTGATAAATCCGACGACCAAGCCAACGGCAACACCGGCAGCCATCCCGACAAGAATGGCGAGATACACAGATTCCGGGAAAGCTGCATAGGTTGCTGCCATGGTGGTGGCCCCGACCACGGACGAGAGGGCGATAACGGTGCCGACCGAAAGATCAAACCCTGCGGTTAACAGCACAAACATCTGTCCGATGGAGACCATCACCAGATACGAAGACTGGCGAAGCAGGTTCAGCAGGTTGCGCGCAGTCAGGAAGTTTTCTGATGCCGATGCAAAGATAGCGACGGCGACCACCACCAGGATAGGCAGGACACCCACCTTCACAAATAACCGTGTCATCCGGTTGGCAAATTGCCCTTTGGAAGCGCCCAGATCGGCGCCTTGGGAACTGGCCTTCACTGGCTCACTGTTCATTTTCATACTCCATTGATTCAAAAAAGTGGCTGAGCGCCTTGGTTTCCGTTATCTCTGCTCCCTGAAGGTGAGCGGCGATTTGTCCTTCACGCATCACGTAGAGACGGTGGGAGAGGTGTACGACCTCGGGCAGATCGGAAGAAATGATGACGACCGCTGCCCCTTGCTCGCACAAACCGGCAATAAAGCGATAGATTTCTGCGCGTGTCCCGACATCCACCCCCACGGTGGGTTCGTCGAACACATACAGCGAGACATCGCGGGTCAGGCATTTTGCCAACAGCACTTTCTGTTGGTTACCACCGCTGAACTGGCCGACATCGCGCTCGGTTTGCATCGGGTAGAGCTTGAGCCTTGTTGCAAGGCTTTGGGTTTGCTTGCGTTCGTGGGCGAGATTCAGTGCGCCATGGCGATGGGAAAGGGGATGAGAACCCAGAGAAGGCAAACTGATGTTTTCCCGGCAACTGCGGTTGAGCACCAAACCTTCGTCTTTGCGGTCACGGGAGTTATAGAAAAAGCCGCGGTCCAGCATCTCGCGGATGCTAAGCCCTGTGACATTTTCACCGTTAAACACCACGCAACCGGCAGTGACCTTCTCTGCACCAAAACAGGCTCTGAGCGCTTCGGATTTGCCGCAGCCAACCAACCCGGCAAAGCCGACAATCTCCCCGGCTCTGACGTGGAAAGAAAGGTCTTCGACGAGTCGGTTGTCGGTGGTTAGGGATTGCACGTCCAACACGGTTTCAGTGGGTAAAAAGGGCACGTGCGGATAGACGTTGTCGATTTCCCTGCCCGTCATCATAGTGATGAGGTCTTGCTCTTCGACAGTATCAACCTCGCGGGTGCCGATGTATTTTCCATCCCGCAGCACGGTAATCCGGTCCGCAATCTGGCGGATCTCGCCCATGCGGTGAGAGATATAGATAATGCCGACGTCTTGTGCTTTTAGCTGATCAATCAGTGAAAATAACTGCTCGGTTTCCTGATGCGTCAGGGACGCTGTCGGCTCATCAAGGATCAGTACTGACAATTCGCCACGAAGCGCTTTAGCAATTTCCACCATTTGCTTTTCAGCACGGGAAAGCTCGCTGACGGGCAGGTGTGCATCAAGGTCAAACCCCATTTTTTCGAGCAGTGCCTGCGCTTCGGTGTGCAGGGTGGCGTTATCCAGAAAGTGTCCGGTCAATGGCTCTTCGCCCAGAAACAGGTTTTGGGCAATGGTTAGGGTGTCGACCAGAGAAAACTCTTGAAACACCGCACTGATGCCTTTTTGCCTCGCGTCGTAAACACTTTTGAAGCGCACGGTGTCTTCAAAAAAGCGCATCTCTCCTGCCGTTGGCTGGTTAGCGCCGGAGATAATGGAAATCAGCGTTGATTTCCCCGCGCCATTCTCGCCAAACAACACGTGAACTTCGCCGGGCTCAAGGGTGAAGTCCACCCCGTCGAGCGCTTTTACACCGGGATACTGTTTGTGT
Organism: Grimontia sp. SpTr1; assembly: GCF_947387585.1. Classification (NCBI taxonomy): domain Bacteria; kingdom Pseudomonadati; phylum Pseudomonadota; class Gammaproteobacteria; order Vibrionales; family Vibrionaceae; genus Grimontia; species Grimontia sp. SpTr1. Next base: position 19,532 of record NZ_CANDOD010000032.1, on the reverse strand, counting down.
ATCCCGTGTAGGCTGAGAATCGGTGCGTCCATCACTGCGGCTTCACTGTAAACGTCGGTTTAAAGTTCGCTGGTGCGAGGGAGCTGTTACGATCAAAGCTGTTTATGTTGCTGTCATCGATGACATAAAGCTGCGGTCCCACATGTTTGGTGTAGGGTTTGCCTTCGAGGATACGGATAGCTTGATCTATCGCGACACGACCTTGGATAACCGCTGAATCGGTTGGCGCTGCAACGATAAGGTTACGTTTTATCCCCTGATAAACGCCGGGGGTGAAGTAGTAGGAAAGGACGCCGATTTGGTCAGTGAGACCTCGGGCGCGGAGCAGGCTGGTAGCCGCTTCTGCCGTCACTGCCGTACCGACAATGTAATCCAGGTCCGGATGTGCTTCGAGGGTGTCTTCCACCAGTTTGAGCTGCACTTCCTTACCGGTATCGCCGTATTTGGTTTCTACTACGTCAATGTTTGAGCCTTCTACGGCAGATTGAAAACCCTTGTTTCCGGCTTCAACCCAACCTGCGCCAGGAGGTCCCGGAAACCAGCCAACTTTCACTTTCTCTTTATCATTCTGGTGGCGCTCCGCCAGATACTGGCCAATCTTTGCGCCCATCTCGCCAAATGAGACCAGAGACTTCGCTGAGATATCTGGCGATGACATGCCGTTGACGATGTCGATAACCGGCACACCGGATTGGGCGATATTCTTCACCAGATTATTGAGACCATCGTAAGAAATGGCGCCCACTATCACGGCGTCTGCACCGGAAGCCACACAGTCTTCAATCTGTGAAAGCTGAGTATTGAGGTTGGTGTAACCGCCTGCCTCCACCAACTGCATTTCGACACCGGTGCGTTTTGCTTCATCCACAACGCCGTAGTTCACTGCGGTCCAATAGGCATCTTTGAGGTGCGGGAAGGAGACGCAGATGTCCCACGCCTTGCTGGCCTTTTCAACGGGCTGATATTGCATCACGTCGCGGGCACTGCTCATGTCGAACGGTGTAGTCCAGACATCAACCGTATACGGGTACCAGTTTTCGCTGTTTGCAGTGCTGCTTTGAGCCAGCGCCATTGCACCGACCAAGGTTAACCATGGGACAGCAGAAGGTTTGCCGTTCATGTTTCTTCTCCCTGTTACTTCAACCAATGTTTGCAATGGTCATGGCGAGAAACGCCGGATTTGACTATTGCTCGATGTGTTAATAACAGGTTAAATTTGCATCACCGGTATGTAAATTACAGAGTTTTGTCTAGTGTTATTAGAAAAACAGATAACAAAAAGTGCTGTGATATCACCTAATGAAACTTAGTTAATTTATTGATATTTAAACGTTAAATGGATTTTTAATGTCGATTTTCAAACCTGTCGACAGGTCTGGATATCAGAAGAATGGATATAAGACTTAAGGAAAACAGAACATGCTTCCAACCATGAAACAGATTCGCTATTTCATCGCGACGGCGGACTCCGGGCAGGTCTCTCAAGCGGCCAATGCCATGCACGTTTCCCAGTCAGCGATTACCACCGCCATCAAGCAGTTGGAAGAGATGCTTAATGTGAACCTGTTTGTGCGTCAGCCTCATGGCATGTTACTGACTTATGAAGGGAACCAGTTTTACCAACATGCTACGCACATCGTGAAGGAGCTGGAAGAAGCCATGTTGCTTTCGCACCGCTCCGCCAATCAGGTGGAAGGCACCATTACTGTGGCCATGTCCTACACCGTGGCGGGATACTTTGTACCGCCCTATCTGACACGGTTTCAGCGCAGCTATCCCAATGTGAACCTGAAGCTGGTGGAAGCCACCCGGGGGGATATCGAAGAAGGCGTGGTGTCAGGGGAATTTGATGTTGCCTTTATGCTGACGTCCAACCTAATTAACCAGGAAGACATCAGTTTCCAAACCCTGTTGAGTTCCCAGCGTCGATTGTGGCTCAGCTCCAGTCATCCTCTGCTGGAAAACAAAATGGTGACCTTCCACGATGTCGCTCAATATCCCTACATTATGCTAACGGTCGATGAGGCAAGTAATACCGCTCTGCGCTATTGGAACCAAACGCCCTATCAGCCCAATACCATTTTCCGCACCTCTTCCGTGGAATCCGTGCGCAGTCTCGTCGCCAATGATTACGGCATCACCATTCTGTCAGACATGGTTTACCGGCCCTGGTCATTGGAAGGGAGAAGGGTGGAAGTGCGTCCACTGGCTGATCATGTACCGCCGATGGATGTTGGTTTGGTTTGGTCGAGAAAGCGCGAGCGTAGTGATGCGGTCACCGCATTCTGTGAATTTATGGAGCTTTCAGTGACGCCGGATAGCGGTTTTTCGCAACGGTACTGATCAGTTTCTAAGGATTAATCTGGTTTCACCTTTCAGGCCAAAAATTACCCAACGGGCAAGAGTTGCGTAAATTTTGAGCGGTTTTTTGCCCGGGTATTTGGTTGAAATTCTCAAGTGTCTGTTTATCTGAAAAAACCTAATTGGCATATGTGTTGCCTGTGTGTATTGGTCGATACATACACTCGCTGCAGAAGGAATACGTAATGCCAACTCCATGCTATATCGCGATTGAAGGTCAAACCCAAGGCAATATCACTGCCGGTGCATTTACCGCCGATTCTGTCGGTAACATCTATGTTGAAGGTCATGAAGATGAAATGCTGGTTCAGGCATTTGATCACATCGTGACCGTTCCCACCGACCCACAAAGTGGTCAGCCGTCAGGTCAACGTGTCCACAAACCATTCAAGTTCACCGTGGCGCTGAATAAAGCGGTTCCCCTCATGTATAACGCGTTGTCATCGGGTGAAATGCTGCCGAAGATTGAACTCAAGTGGTACAGGACATCAGTAGAAGGTAAGCAGGAACACTTTTTCTCGACCATTTTGACAGACGGCACCATCATCGATATTGACTGCAATATGCCGCACTGTCAGGACTTAGAGAAAAAAGAGTTTACTCAGCTAGTGACCGTGTCCGTGGCTTACCGAAAAATCGATTGGGAACATACCGTCGCAGGCACATCAGGTGCCGACGACTGGAGAGCGCCAATCGAAGGGTAAAAAAACTGGGTAAGCGTCTACTCAGTTGATGCTTACCCGTTATCCATCGAACAGATACCGCACAAGCGTCTAGGGATGGTTTAACGATGGCGAACGCGACAGGGCTACAGTTCACTTTTCAGACCAGCAGTCTGGATCTTTCATTGTTTGGTGTTCTTGGCTTTTCCGTTGAGGAGGGGCTTTCGACGCCCTTCGTGGCAAAAGTTGAGCTGGTAAGCCGTGAAGCAGGCGTTTCGCCTGACCAACTGGTAGACAAAGACGGCTTACTTTGCGTATGGAAAGACGGTGTGCTGTACCGGCAATTCCATGGCATCGTCAGCCGTTTTACCCGCGGGGACACCGGTCATTCGCAAACCTACTACTTTCTGGAGCTGGTTCCTGCGCTGAAGCGGTTGAGCTTGCGCCAGAATAGCAGGATCTTCCAAAGTGCAGATGCCGTTCAAATCATCTCTACGCTGCTGGAGGAGATGGGCGTTGATGATTTCGCATTCTCACTGACACACACGCCCGCTACCCGCGAATATTGTGTTCAATATCGAGAGTCTGATTTAGATTTTGTCGAACGCTTGGCAGCTGAAGAGGGCATGTTTTACTTCTTTGAGCAATCAGGCGGTAAGCATTCTCTGGTGTTTGCGGATGACAGCTCCGTACTATCTGCTATATCTACCCCACTGACTTACGAGCCAAACATTGGCGGCGTGGCTGAATATCCCTATATCCGTAGCTTCAAACCCTCCAGCGAAATGGGGGCGTCCAGTGCAACTCTCAAAGATTACAGTTTTAAAAAACCTGACTATGGGTTGGTGCACAGCCACACAGGGACAGATCTCAGCTTTCAGCGGGCGAGTTATGAACACTACGACTATCCCGGACGGTTTAAAGACGACGGTTCGGGGAAACCTTTCACTCAGTTCCGGCTTGAATCTCTGAGGCGCGAAAGTCTGTCCGCTTCTTTGCTAAGCAATATTCCCGCCATCTCACCGGGTCTGAAAATGACGGTTGAAGGGCCTGAAGAAGCGTCTGACGTCAACATGGAATGGCTTGGTGTCAGGGTTATTCATATAGGTACCCAGCCTCAGGCAGCACAGGAATCGGGGGGCGAAGGCCAAACGACCTACAACAACGAGGCTTTGGTGATTCCGGCAACCAGAACCTGGCGTCCGATGCCGAATATCAAACCCCGTGTTGATGGTCCTCAAATTGCGATTGTCGTGGGGCCAGCCAATGAAGAAATCTTCTGTGATGAACATGGGCGGGTCAAAGTCCAGTTTCCTTGGGACCGAGTGGGGGAATGGAACGAAAACTCCAGTTGCTGGGTGCGTGTGGCACAGGGTTGGGCAGGGGCGAGCTATGGCGCTGTGAGTGTACCGAGGATCGGTCACGAAGTGATTGTCAGTTTTCTAGAAGGAGACCCGGACCAGCCGATTGTAACGGGAAGAACCTATCACGCTGCCAACCTTGTTCCACAGTCATTGCCAGCACATAAAACACAGACTGTGTTGCGGACGCAAACCCACAAAGGTGATGGCTTTAACGAGCTGCGCTTCGAAGATGAGTCAGGCAAAGAAGAGATTTATGTCCATGCTCAGAAGGATGTTAATCGTGTTATCGAAAACAACGAAGGTGACATTGTTGGTAATGACAGGCAAAGGGACGTTAAGAATAACGAAACGGTAAAAATCGGTGATACCCAGAAGATCAGTGTCGGCAATGATCAACACATCAAGGTCAACCGCTTCTTGACTGAAACGGTCGGGATAGCCAGCACACTTACGGTGGGCGGTGCGTATCAAGTGACCGTCGGAGGGGCAAAAAATGAATCGGTCGCGTTGGTTAGCGCAGAGCAAGTTGGGACGATTAAATCCATTGTTGCGGGTAAATCTATTCACTCCAACACCAAGAAATACGTCGTTCAAGCGGAGAAAATCGTGCTCAGTACAAAGGGTGCCATGATTGAAATGGATGCATCCGGCATTTTGATTAAGGGCAATCAAGTCAAAATCAAAGGCAACGCAATTGATTTTTCGAGTGCGGGCGGTGGCGACAAAGAGGACAAGCCATTTAAAGAAAAATGCACCAAGGGGAAAGGGTAATGACAGTAACAGAAACCCTCAGTGCATCCTTACTCAAAGCCAAAAATCAAAGTGAAGAATGTCGCCTTTATGTCCTTCTCGACCCTTCACACAACGAGCAGCTCATCGCCGCGGTTCAGGGCATGTCGACGCGTCATCGTTGCCTGTTTGTCGGGGAAGATTTAGAAGAATTTCAGGAAGAATCGCCCTGGATAGCTGAAATTCTTGAAGGAGAGCCGCTTTTTGACTGGCTACTCAAAGAAACCTTTGGCAAACAGCAGGCACTGTACTTTGTCAGCAATCAGGGGATAGACAGCCTCTTCACCAAACTTCAAAGGGTCAAAGAGGTCGTCGAGCCGAGTGGGGAGTTGGTTTATTTCCGGTTTTACGACGCCAATACGCTGAACCGTTATTTACCTGTGTTTTCAGAAGGACAGCGACGTGAGTTTTTCAGCGCCATGAACAGTGTTTACGCTGAGGAAGGGGAAGAGGGCTTCTTCACGTACACGCTGAACGCGGACGCGACCATGAACTGGTCGGTATCTGGCAACATTGAAGATTCAGGCATTTACCCACTTCCGGGATTAAAAACCGAAGAACATGACCCGTCTCTACCTTGGTTTTTCACCGAGGAGCAGCTTCAGTATCCGTTGTTCGCCCATCGCGACGAACTGATCGATGACTTGATTGAATACCTGGAGTATGAAGAAGTCGAAACGGTGCACTTCTATCCAAAAGGGTTTGTCCGGGCCATGGTTAATCAGGGCATAGAGCACTGTTTTACTTACAAAGTTCTGGACCTTATCCATATGCGGCTTTTCATTAACCTGATGTGGACGATCAACCCCCAGTTTCATCTGCAACCCTCCATACATCAGGTGTTATCCCAATCATCCAGCGCAGAAGAAAAGTTCGATACGCTGCTGTCTGATGACTTTGAGGAAGTCTGGATACGTGCTGGCGCAGAAAAATACAAGGATTGGTGGCCTGAGGGTGAGGGGGCGTCATGAGTAACGAATATACGCGTTTGTTAGAAGAAGCCAGAGACAAAAAGCTTTGGGAAGAAGCGGGAGAAATTGCCAAAAACAACCCGCAGATCATCACAGATATCACAGGGATTTTTGACCCGACACCGGCAAGTGATGGGATTTCTGCCGTCATTTCGGCGGCAAAAGGGGACTGGCTTGGAGCCGGTTTGTCACTGGTTTCTATGATCCCTTATGCGGGGGATGCACTGGCAAAGCCTGCTAAGTTTGCCAAATATGGGAGCAAGGTTCAGGGACTGGTCGGGCTGATGTTTAAGAAGTTCGACAATGTCGCCTCGATGACCAAGTCTTATGAAAGCGTCTTGTCCGCTACACAGGTGATGAAAGCTAGGATGCAAGCGCTGAGAAAAGCCAGAGCTCAAATGATTGATGCGCGTAAAAGGGCCTTTAAGTGCAAAAAATGCGAGCAATTTAAGCGCAAACACAAAATGCCATCTAACCGAAAAGGAACATGGAATCCACCCGGTGCCAATGACCCGAAAAGCCCGAATTTTGGCTCAGGGAAACTGACGTTTAACAAACCTGTGGACCTTCCAAACCCGCCTGGTGGTCAGGTTAAATCAATCGATTATCAGGATGGTTTTCCTGTATTTAAGGACAAACACGTTCATGGCAGGGTGAGAGTTACTGATTTGAGCAACAACGTCGCAACTGACAGCGCATTGTTGAAGCAACAGGGGATCACGCCTCCCGGTAAAGATTGGACTCTACACCATTTTGAAGATGGTACGCTGGGTTATGTCCCTTCCAAGCTACACTCCAAAGCAAGCCACACAGGTAGCCGTTCAATCATGGACACGGATGCGTTCTAGCGACGAATTAATGAGGAAAGATATGCCGTCGAACATTGAGACACTAAGTCAGCAAATCGTTTGGAAGCCTATTGATGCAGATGACGGGGAAACACCCGAACTATTTTGTTCGACTGAAGAACAAGTGCTAGCAGTGGAAGCATTTCTCAATACCAAGTTACCCCAAGATTACAGATGGTTCCTCAGAAATGTAGGGAGACGCTTGATTGAGGATCAGAGAATTGAAGTCAGAGTGAACGGTATATCGCTGGAATTTTTAGACTGGTTTCGGGATGCCGTTGATGTATTGACATTCACCATGATGGCAAGCGATGTCGATGATGATGGTGACGCCCGCATCCCACCGAATTTAGTGGTGATGGAAAGCGGCATTTCCCGAGACTTATTGTTGCTTGATGTCTCCGAGAACAACTATGGGAAAGTCTGGTACATGAATGGCTATCAAGGCGAAAAAGACTGGTCTGGACACAATTATGAAGGGCTTGTGCTTTTGGCTGACTCATTCACCGAGCTGTTGGAAAAGATTGTCCAATATGAACCCAACTGAAATCAGCCAACCAACACCTGTTTCACAAGGAGACGCAAATGAACAAAGAGAAACTGTTGTCGTTTTGGAAGCAGGAAATAGTTAGCACGGAAGACCTCGGTGACCGTTTGTCTTCTCAAGAAGCAATATCGGATTTTGAGGCCAAGCATGGTGTTGTGTTACCAGAGGGGTTCAAATCTTTTCTGACAGAATACGGCGCGTGTAGTTTTAATGACCTTGAACAGAACTTTTGCGTTTATATGTTGGATGTAGGCGAACGCAGTGTGCCGGGTTTTGTGGCGCATAACTTCATTTACAACGTGGATGATATTGAAGATACGCTGTTTGAGTTGAACGAGGAACTACCTGATTTCTGGGAAACGGATGCCGCGTTGATCCCACCCGCCATGATCCCCATTGCTGACAGCTTGGCCGATGACAATGGCTACCTTCTGATGAACTTGGCGGAGAAACATTATGGCTCTTTGTGGCATTGGCGGTTTACCCAGAATGCATGGGGAGACAAGGGAAATGATTCCATCATCTTGATTGCCAATAGCTTCGAAGACTGGCTTGAAAGTCTGGTGACATATGAAGAAGCCGAATTGATCGTGGCTCAGGGTGGGAGCAGTGTCTGATTCCAATCATGTGATTGAGCAGCTATGTAAAGATATTTCTTGGAGTCCAATAGCCGAAGAGTGTGAAACGAAAGACGTTTATTGTGCAATGGAGCAAGAGCTGGTCGCGCTTGAAACGTTTCTGAATCGTAAGCTACCGAAGGATTATCGATGGTTTATGAAAAGCTATGGGATGCGTAGCTTCGAAGATGAAAGAGTTCATCTCAAGTTGAGTGGAATTTCGCTGTCTTTTCTCTCAGCATTCCTGGCTGCCGACTCAGCACTTGTTGTCACCCAAATGTACTCTGATGATGGTGAAGACAGAAGAATCCCGGATGAAAGTTTGATCATTGCGGATTCTATTTCCGGTGATTTTTTAGTGATGGATCTTTGTGACGAGCGATTTGGCTTTATCTACTTTCTCAGCAATCTGAAGCCATGGGGAGCTTTTGAAGACAGTGAATACCTTGTTTTAATTGCCGAGTCGCTGACAGATTTGCTGTTAAAGATTGTAGAGAATGACTCTGTTGAGGAGCCTGCTTTCAATATCCCTGACGAAATGATTCGATGAAACAGCCGGAAAAAATCGCAAAATGTTCAACAGCAATCATCGCGACAGAATATGGAAATCTTCCCGATGTTTTCCAGCGTCATTATTTTCAGCAACCGGCAGCGACACTGGCGTTTTCAAGTGAGACATTGTTAGCAGGGCTTTCAAACAATACGAGTTACCGCCGCCTTTCGGGGCTACCTAAAAGGGCGGTGAGATTTAAGGCTGATAGCATCATCGAGCCCCAAGATTACTTACCCAAATTAGGCGTAGTGAGTTGGAAAGATTGCGTTGGAATGGCAATGCTACCCAAAGGGTTGCTTCACCCAGAAAGTCAAAATGAAGTGCTATCTTGCTGGCTGACAAACCTATCAGATCGAATGGCGCAGGTGCTTCATGCGTATGTCGTAGATCAGGTAACACCGAGGCTGTATTTGTTTCCGTATCATGACTTCTCTACGCGTTCTGAATACCGACTGGCAGTTTTCGGAGGGGCGTTATTGGACGCTCGTTGTTATCGGCAACGGCAAGATTTTCAAGCCGGTTACCGAGAAGCGATCAAGAAGTGGTGGCTCGGCCTTGGGGATCATGTAGCGCAACTTGAACAACCTCTACTGATTGATGTTGTTTTGGATACATCGAGAGGGTTTGCGATCATTGATGTGAACCCAAACCTTCACTTATATCAATGAGGTTTTGCTATGGGTAAACCTGTTTCTTTACTTGGCCACATGCATGTCTGCCCCAAAGTAGAACCCGGCCCAGTACCTCATGTGGGCGGTCCAATCATCGATGCTGGCCAATCGCTAGTGAAGGTCAATGGTATTCCTGTCGCAGTGGTCGGAGGCAAGGCAATTTGCACCGGTGTAGGTATGCCTGATGACCTGAAGCAAGGCTCCTCTTTGGTGAAAATTAACGGAAAAGCCGTGGTGAGAATGGGAGACGGTTGCGCGCATGGTGGCCAGGTGGTGCAAGGATGGCCGACCATTACCATGAGCTAACCTGAAAGACTCTTTTCTCAACGTACTTTTGTGCGGCTTTGTTCCCTTCAACTTTTCTGGGAATGGGCGATGCCATTCTCTCTTTTATGACGCTCCGAAAGACTCATTTTCCTGCCTATTGACAAGTCTACTTATATAAATGTTATGTTATAACATATCAATTTAATCCGCGGGCATCAGATGAAAGGAACTCATCAACCCATACTCTCATTGGCTAACTTCTGTGCTGATAGCCTCTCAGGTTGGCGCGCTGTGTCTGACGTGACGTTTTCTGTTTCCGCAAACGAATGCATCGCTGTTATCGGACCTAATGGCAGTGGGAAATCGAGTTTGCTTAAAGCCATCACAGGTGAATACCGGAAAGTGGCGGGTGAACTCTGGCTTGAAGGCTGCGCTGAAGAAAATCTGAATCGCTTATACCGGGCGAAAAGAGTGGCGGTGGTTGCCCAGCATGAACATGTCGACCCAAGGTTGAGTGTGAGTGAATATGTCGGTTTGGGTCGGGTGCCACATACCTTCTGCTGCACTGAAAAAGAGCATCAACGTGCCGTCAAACAAGCCATTCATGACACAGGTTTGTCTGCCAAAGAAAATCGCCTGTTCGGCTCTCTATCCGGGGGTGAAAAACAGCGTGCCAGCATTGCCCGCGCATTTGCTCAGGAACCCAAGCTTTTGCTTCTGGATGAGCCTACCAATCACCTTGACCCATTGGCGCGTCTTGAGCTGCTCGACTTGATTAAACAGCGCGGCATCGCGTCGATTGCAGTGCTGCATGATTTACCTCTAGTCGCGCCTTTTGCGGACAAAGTAATTTTGATGTCCGGGCAGAAAATGGTGACCTGTGCGTCCCCCAACGAGGTGTTGCAGGACGCATTCATTACCCCCGTTTTTGGTCTTCGTGTATTTCCACTCAGCCATCCCCAAATCAACAATACGGTGCATCATTTTGAAGCCGCACCGTCCCATTAAGCCATGCCATTAATAGGAGCTGCACAATGAAGTGGTCAGTCGCATCGACGCTGTTCTTCCTTTTTCCCATCGCAATCGCTAATGCCAAAAGCACGGAATATCCGGTCACGGTCGATAACTGTGGAAGTCCACTGACAATTGAAAAGCGCCCGAATGCTGCTGTGTTTCACGACATCAACATGACGGAGATGGCTTTTGCACTTGGCTTGGAAGACAGCATGGTGGGTGTGACAGGCATTACAGGTTGGTACAAGATGTCTCCTTCTTTTGAAAAAGCACTGGGCGACATTCCTGAACTGGCACCCAAGTATCCTTCGCTGGAAACCCTGATTGCGGCTAAAACCGACTTCTTCTTTGCCGGCTGGAACTATGGGATGAAAGTCGGTGGCGAAGTGACTCCGGAAACCCTCAAGCCTTATGGCATCGACACCCTTGTACTCTCGGAAAGCTGCATTCACACCAACAAGCTGGAGCAAGGTGCCAGCATGGCGTTGCTCTACGATGACATCAAAAAGCTGGGTGTGATTTTTGACAAGCAGGATGAAGCGGCAGCTTTGGTGGAAGCCTGGCAAGCCAAAATGAAAACGGTCACTTCTCAAAGCAACGCAGAAAACAACGCGCCGAAGGTCTTTCTGTTTGATTCCGGTGAAGACAAGCCATTCACCGCAGGTAAATTCGCGATGCCTAGTGCAATGATCAAAGCGGCGGGTGGGGAAAATGTCACTGACGACATGGAAACCAGCTGGGCCAGAACGTCATGGGAGCATGTCGCGACAGAAAACCCTGATGTGATTATCCTTTTGGATTATCAAACCGCCAGTGGCGCAGATTCATTGAAAACTTTCCTGGAACAACACCCTTTGATGAAACACACGAATGCGGTAAAGGATGGTCGCTATGTGAAGCTGCGTTATGAGCAGTTAACGCCGGGACCCGCCAATATTCAGGCAATCGAAAAGCTCGCTCAGGCCTTCAACCCGCAATAACCTAGAAAGCACCTAGATTGATTGCAGGAATCAACAAATACCGCGCAGCATGGCTACTGGGAATCAGTGCCATGCTGATTGCTTTTGTGTTGAGTTTGCAGTTTGGAACTGTGCCGCTTTCCTTGGAGCAGGTGCTTGAAGGCCTGGGCTCGTTCAACGAAGACGATGCCAGCATGACAAGCCGTATCCTAATGGATTTGAGGTTACCCAGAGCAATCCTCGCACTGATTGCAGGCGCTGGTTTAGCCTTGGTGGGTGCACTGCTTCAAACCACCACACGCAATGATTTGGCGGATCCTTTCCTGTTTGGTTTGTCTTCCGGTGCGTCGGCAGGAGCGGTATTAGTTATTACCAAGCTTGGTGATGCACTTGGCATATGGTCTCTGCCTATTGCTGCATTTGCAGGAGGAATCGTCTCAGCCGCAGCGGTGCTGATGCTCTTTTCCCTCCAGAAAAAGCAAGGCGACAACAACATTGTCCTGTGTGGATTAGCCATCTCCTTTTTGTTTGGTGCTGTGACCAGCTTTCTTATCTATTCTGGTGACCAACGTGCTGCGAGCTCAATTTTGTTCTGGACGATGGGCGGACTGGGTTTAGCCCGTTGGGATAACCTGATTTTTGCCGCTGTGGGCGTGCTCTGCCTGGTGGTTCTGATTCTGGTGCGATACCGTGAGTTGGATACCTTGCTTGTCAGCGAGCAAACGTCCCACTCGCTGGGTATCAATGTTCACCGGCTGCAAAGTGAAGTATTCCTGTGCTGCGCTTTTTGTACAGCTTCGATTGTTGCACTCACCGGTGTGGTTGGGTTTGTGGGATTAATGGTGCCTCATCTGGTGCGCCCATTTTCAGGGATGACCCACAAGCGCGCGTTGCCCCTCATTGCATTGTGGGGCGCGGTGATCTTAACCCTTGGCGATCTTGTCAGCCGCACCATTCTGGCACCACAGGAACTGCCAGTCGGTATTGTGACAGCGGCCTTGGGCGGTTTGTTTGTGCTCTATCTTGTGTGGAAGAAGCCAGCCCGTTGAAAGAATAGAGAGTGTGGTCAAGTTTTCCTCAATACTGTTGAGAGCGCAAAAACTGTAATGACGACGATCTCACTGTTTTGTTGTTTTCTTGACCATTTGGTAAATGAAGACGCTAAGCTTTTCGGTTTAAATAACATCCCGTTGAGGCAGCAAAGGACGTGTTGCTTTTTCCTGTAGAACAATTGCGGAAGGACTATGCGAAGAAAAACGCTCTCAACCATGCTCAGCACAGTTTTGCTGTTTTTGGTTGCTATCAGCAGCTCAGAGGCGTTTGCGCACGCCGTCGCGGAAGGTGACAAAGGTTACATTCAGGAAATCACAGGCACACATGCCATCGCTTTTATGTACCTTGGTGCAAAGCATATGGTGACGGGTTACGACCACATCCTCTTCCTGTTAGGCGTTATTTTCTTTCTCTACAGACCAAAGCACATAGCGCTTTATGTCAGCCTGTTTGCGCTGGGGCATTCAACGACAATGCTGCTGGGCGTCTATTTCAACATTGGTATCAACAGCTACATCATTGACGCGATTATTGGCTTGTCTGTGGTGTACAAAGCCATGGATAACCTCGGTGCCTTCCAGCGCTGGTTTGGTGTCCAACCCAACACCAAACTTGCCACCTTGCTATTCGGCTTCTGTCACGGCTTTGGTTTGTCATCCAAAATCATTGATTACGATATCTCGCCTGATGGGTTGGTGCCGAATCTTCTAGCTTTCAATATCGGGGTTGAGCTTGGTCAACTCCTAGCTTTGGGTGCGATACTGATTTTGATGGGGTATTGGCGTCGGCATTCGCATTTCCATCGTCAGGCATACTCCGCCAATGTTGTGATGATGAGTCTGGGTTTTATGCTGATCGGATATCAGTTAACGGGCTACGTTGTGGCGCAGCATTAAGAGAAGGAACTCAACATGTATAACTCCGATATGCCCACCCGCGCAGAATTACCCACGTCGAAACAGCTTATCCGCTCAACGCTGATTGCGCTTGTCACCGCTATCTTCTTGCTGGTGACAGTGATTTTGCCTGCGGAGTATGGCATTGACCCAACGGGTATTGGCCGGGTGTTAGGGCTTAAAGAGATGGGTGATATCAAAACGCAGTTAGCCCAAGAGGCAGCAGCAGATAAAGCCACCAATAGCTTAATTGTCACGTCAGATATCAAGGAAGTAGAAACACCCGCTATCACCGAGTTTCAGGGCGAAAAACCCGTCTGGAAAGACCGGGTTCTGTTGGCACTTAAACCCGGACAAGGGGCGGAAGTGAAGCTGATGATGAAGCAGGGAGAGCAAGCGATATTTGAATGGAAAGCCAAAGGTGGAGCTGTGAATTTTGACGCACATGGCGATGGAAATGGTCATGCGGTCAGCTATGAAAAGGGTCGCGGGGCGATCGAAGATCAAGGTGTGTTAACGGCTGCATTCACGGGCAACCATGGCTGGTTTTTCCGTAATCGCAATGACCACACTGTGATGGTGATATTACGCACCAGCGGTGAGTATGCCGAAGTTAAGCGAATCTTTTGAGCAGCAGGTGACAAAATTTTTTTCCCATACATGTCGAAAATTGCGGGTTGGGATCGTCCTTGTAGCGAGAACCATCATTAAAGAAGGAATTTGGAAATGAAATACATGCTACTGCTATACGCTGCACCGGATAAAGAGCCTCAATACGGGACGCCGGAATTCGATGAAATGATGGCCGCATTTGCCGCAACCAGTGAAGCCTATGAGAAAGATGGGGTACTGGTGGGTGGTGAAGGACTGCAAGATATCGAAACAGCGACGTCTTTACGGATAAAGTCCGGCAAGGTGGAAATTATGGATGGTCCTTTTGCGGAAACCCGTGAGCACTTAGGCGGCTATTACGTGCTGGACGTTGCGGATCTGGATGCAGCCTTGAAATATGCCGAGATGATACCTGTCGCCCACTTTGGCACCATTGAGGTGCGGCCTTTGTTGGTCTTTGATCAAGAGAGCTGACAGATGAAGAACGCCGCCCCCAAAGCTATCGCGGTAGGTCATCTCATTGATGAAGTATTACGCCGCGATCGGGGGCGGATTTTGTCTGGGTTGATTGCCAGACTCGGTGATTTCCAATTGGGCGAAGATGCGCTGCAGGAAGCGTCAATTTCTGCTCTCAAGCATTGGAGCCGGGATGGTGTTCCGCAAGATCCGGTTGCGTGGCTGATGAAGGCGGGGCTGAACAAAGGGATAGATCAAATCCGTTCCTCCCAACGCGAAGCTCAGAGAAAAAACGATCTCGATTTAGTCGCCCAAGACTCACAAGAACAGCCCGACATCGATATTGTGGACGTCATCCCTGACGAACGCCTGCGATTGATTTTCACCTGTTGCCATCCTGCGCTTGAGGAAAAGTCCCGCGTTGCGTTGACGCTGCGTACTGTTTGCCATTTAACGACCCGAGAGATTGCAGCAGCCTTCCTCGATAACGAGCAGACAATGGGGCAGCGCTTGTCCCGAGCCAAAGCGAAGATTCGATCCAAAGGCATCAGCTTTTCTGTTCCCGAAAAAGGGATATGGACGGATAGGCTGGACACGGTGCTGTCCACGATATACCTGATTTTCACCACTGGCTATGTCACAGAAGATAAGGGGCCGCGATACCTATGTGAAGAAGGCATTTTTCTGATGCGTCTTTTGCACAACCTTTGCCCGAACGATCCGGAAATCGAGGGTGCGCTAGCCTTGATGCTGCTGACCGATGCCCGGCGAGTTGCAAGAATCGACGCTGAAGGGGCTTTGGTGCCAGTCGAAGAGCAAAACGAAACGCTTTGGTTAAGTGATGCAGTGACAGAGGCGAGAGGTATCCTTGAAAACGCTATCGAGCGTGGGCAATCTAGCCCTTTTCAAATCAAAGCCGCCATCACAGACTGCCACATGACGCGACCTAAACCAGACTGGCTGCAGATAGCCTTTCTCTACAGAGCGCTTTGGCACTTTGAACCCACACCCGTAGTCGCACTGAACTGGTCTGTGGCCATGGCCGAAACCGGTCAACCTGAACTCGCTTTACAAAAGATGGATGAGCTGAAACCCAAGCTCAAAAGCTATCAACCTTGGTACGCGGCTCGCGCCCATGTGCTGGAGAAGCTTGGCGAGTTCAGCGGCGCTCATGAGGCATACCTGCAAGCGATTGAGACAGCACCAAACGACGCCTCCCGGAAACTGCTGGAGCGAAAAGTACGCGCGTTGCGTCAATCCTGTTAGCCACACTCTCACCATTGAAAAATTAACACTCCCCTGTCTTTTCATCTCCAGTTGGGCGCTACACTCCGCGTCCTTCGGCGACGGGCCGATATTGAGAGATTGGAAGATGAAAATGAAATCCTGGTTTTCTGTGGTTTGTCTGTCTTTGGGCTTATTGGGTGCGAGTGCAACAGCGCAGGCAGATGACGACATCACGCTGGGTCGCACGATTGTGTTTGAAAACACTGATTACGGTGCACCTATTCCACTGCTGATTTGTCGCCGCGTTGATGCTATTCAGGTAAAAGCTGACCGCGACATGTATTTGCGAAAGGTCGTGGCAACATTTAAAAACGGCGACACCAAGACGTTCCGTTTTTACCGAAATATCAAAGAAGATGACACTACCGACTGGCGTGAACTGCCGTACAAACGTTGTGTCAAGAAGCTGGAAGTTTTCGGTGAGTCGAAAAACTCATCGGCGGGTGTGAGAGTTTACGGTCGAACTTAGTGGTCGTTCTAAAAACCGACGAGTCCCAAAAATAGTTCAAAAAATCGTCACATTCGTTTGCTAGCCTCGAATTAGGTTTAGGGAAAAACCTGAACGACGAGAGGTATGCAGTATGAAGCTGGTGAATGTACTTAGCGGCGATATCGTCAGAGAATCGGACAATTTGGAAGAGCTCAAAGCGCTTGGTGTCAGCATTGCACTGCGCGAAGGCGCCAAATCCACTCATTGGAGCTTTGAAGACGCTTCCAACCACCGTATATCAGGCAAACGGGCGCTCAGCCTGAGAGATGAAGAAGGCGCGATATATCGTATCTTCCTCCCCAAATAGAATGTCAAAAGGCAGCATTGAAGCTGCCTTTTTTGTGCCTGATTGGTCGTCAAGCAAAGCCCAATAATATCCAAATATTCAAAGAGTAAGGAAAGTGAACTGGCAAGCTGAATTCTCGGCGAGATTCACAAATTACCTTTCATTTCTGGCATATGATGAAGTCATCCAAGGTCAACATGAGGAGTGTATGGAAGCTGTTGTAGGTTTGATTATCCCGACTGGTGTTGACGACTTTATTATGCGAAAAGCGGGTCTCCACGGCTGACTGGGAAACCAAACAATCACAGAAACGTGAATAAAATAATCATCGCTTTTTGGTTTATTCGCTTTTACCTCTTTACCTCGTAATCAAAGGCCACCTGCAAAGGTGGCCTTTTCTCATTTTGACTCACACTTCGTAACAACAAATTGGGTGAGGCTGACGCACGGCATTCAGACTCGCGCTGCTCTTCTGATATTATCGGGCAAATGGAAAGCGTGTGCTTTCGACAAGATGTTTTTGGGAGAATCTCTGAATGGATCTGAAAGGTCTGGAAAAATACCTGGCGCTGAACCACATCGACTTTAAATCAGCGACTGATAACGATGGATTGCTGATTAACCTTGGTTTTCTCGTAGGGCGCGTGCACGTGCGTTACGAAGAAGACACT
The DNA here is from genome assembly GCF_947387585.1 of Grimontia sp. SpTr1. Classification (NCBI taxonomy): domain Bacteria; kingdom Pseudomonadati; phylum Pseudomonadota; class Gammaproteobacteria; order Vibrionales; family Vibrionaceae; genus Grimontia; species Grimontia sp. SpTr1. The sequence goes on along the minus strand of NZ_CANDOD010000032.1, from coordinate 2,158 downwards.
AAGACCTTCAACTTCAATGACAAACCCCGCTGGGTTATCCAAATCGTGCTGATGGCTCTGATGCTTTATTTCCTCGCAACCAACTTCACTATTTACTCCCAGCTGCAGCTTTATACCTGTATTGCTGTTACCGTCGCGATGTTTGGTATCTTTGGTTATAAAGAATCCCGCATCAAGAAGCTGAAAGATGCGGTGAAGGAAGACAACCAGTCAGCCAGTTAGCGAAGACTGAGACTCAGGGAGGAGTGGTGGAGTATCAGGTTGTTGCCAATCCGACAGAGCAGGACATCATGGACGTGCGCGGCGGGCTTCGGGCGTTCAATGACCCTTTCGTCGAGCATCTGAACGAGATGCAAATGGCGGTCTTTGTTGTTGATGAAAGCGGTCAAAGGCGTGGTGGTATTGTCTCGCGCTTTTGGGGTAACTGGATGCACATCCTGTTCCTCTGGATTGATCCTGCGCTGAAAGGGGAGGGTATCGGCAAAACCCTGATGCAGAAGATGGAAGCAGAAGCGGTCGCCAAAGGGTGTAAATCTGCCATGGTCGATACCTTCAGTTTTCAGGCCAGACCATTTTACGAGTCTCTGGGTTATCAAAACCAAATGACATTGGATGCCTTTCCCGGTGATGAGCATCAGCTTCACTTCCTCACCAAAAAATTGGGGGGTTAAACCGTGTTGAAAGGGCTGAATCACATCACGCTGGCGGTGTCTGATTTAGAGCGCTCGCTTGCTTTTTATCTTGATGTTCTGGGTTTTCAAGGTCATGTCAGATGGGATGGTGGCGCTTACCTTTCTTTGAGTGACCTTTGGCTCTGCCTTTCCGTCGATGAACCTTGTGAGAAAGATGATTACTCACACATTGCTTTCGATATCGACGATGAAAACTTTGTAGCGTTCGCCGCATCAGCGCGCAAAAAAGGTGTGAGCGAGTGGAAACAAAACCACAGCGAGGGGCAATCTCTTTACCTTCTGGATCCGGACGGGCATAAGCTCGAAATTCATGCTGGTGGCCTTCAAAGTAGACTGGATAGTCTAAAAGCAAAACCTTATTCAGGGCAGACTTGGCTCTAAGTCGACCCTCGTTCATTCCAACCCTAACTTTAGCGTTTTCACTCTGATGTGTGATATTCGCCAAAGAGTCAATTTTGTTCGAAGGCGAAGCTCACGCTGGCACCCGAATTCACTTCCCTGTAGACCGCTAAAAGGCTACTATCTTCACATCAACTCCATGCAGTCTGGCAGGCTTTTTCGAGCCTTGAGTTTTGTTGGCAACTCACAGACGTCGCGATGAATTTATCACTCTTATAATTACCTTTCGATGCATCGTGATCTCCGGCTGCCTGAAGTATTTTTTCGCCTGAATTTTTTGGTAGGCGACACCTTTTTCTTTTACTGGAGAGATCGAATTGCATCACTATCATTGGTATGCAGTTTATACCCATTTTAATGAGGAAAAACTCCTCCGCGACTACCTGCTAGCGCAAGGCTATGAAGTCTATTTACCTGAACGCAGGTATTGGGAAACTGTGGGTAATAAACGGCGAATCTCTTATGAGCCTTTGTTCAAATGCCACCTTTTTGTGCGAACTACCCAAGCGGGATTGCAGGAAGTGAAACAAGCGCCGGGCTTTTCACATCTGGTGCGTCACGGCAGGTATTTGGCCTCTATCCCTGAATCCCACATCATCAAGATCAAAACGATTTTGTATTACTACGAAGATGCCACTTCTGTCGCCAACAGTCAGGTGGATGGTGTAACAGTGGCTGTTGTCAGCGGCCACTTAACGGGCATGACGGGCATTCTTCCCCATGGTGAGGGAGAAAGGCCGGTTTCGATGGAAATTGACCACCTTGGTTACTCCATCAACGTCAAGGTGCCAATGGAAACGATTTTCCAAACCAAAGTGCCTTCGCTGGTGTCCTTTTAAAAAAGAGCAAGCTAGGGGCTGTTGATCTTTGGTGGTTAAATTTTGTTCTAGCTATAAGCGTTTTAGGCGCGGCGAGGTGTGTGCCGCCTAGTCATTCTAAGCAAATACACCTCAACAAAGCATAAAACGCTTAGAGCTGAACCCTTCGGGTAGCGTTTGTGGGGAATTTCTGCTGCGTTATCAGCTTCTCATGTAGGCTAGCTACACATCGAAGCCTCTGCCTTGCAT
>NZ_CANDOD010000031.1:0-35464 GCF_947387585.1 Grimontia sp. SpTr1 | reverse complement strand
CTACGTAGCTCAGTTGGTTAGAGCACATCACTCATAATGATGGGGTCACAGGTTCGAATCCCGTCGTAGCCACCACTTATTTCGAAAGTCTCTGACTTTCTGCCAGATAAGACACACTACCAGTGTTTGCGGGTTATAAACTCAATATCAGGCGACAAAATTGCGATGGTGGCGGAATTGGTAGACGCGCTAGCTTCAGGTGTTAGTGTCCTTACGGACGTGAGAGTTCAAGTCTCTCCCTTCGCACCAAACATCACTTAAGCCTTCAACAAGAAGGGTTAGGTAAAACAATTTGCGGAAGTGGCGAAATTGGTAGACGCACCAGATTTAGGTTCTGGCGCCGCAAGGTGTGAGAGTTCAAGTCTCTCCTTCCGCACCATGATTGAAAGCAGGCTTTTTAGCCTGCTTTTTTTCTATCTGCAGTTTGCAACCCACTCTCTCACTTCAACCTCTCGCGCTCTCAGTGCGCAATACCTATCGTAGTAAAAATCTGCTCATCCTAGATTGTTAAAATGCTCAATAACTACGTTGAAAAATTTGATTGTAGAATAACTACTTATCGAAAATTTTTCGCCTTGTTCTCGAGCATTTTTCCTGCGCTATTTCTGATCATCTACCTACTGTGATTGGTATAACTCTCTGTATAATTCTCAATCTGTGCTTCAGATCATGTCCAAAGTGATGTGTATCGCATTTCATCCTTGATCTTTGATTTAAAGTTTATATTATCTTTCGAAACGAAAGTTTGGTGGTTACATGTCGAAACGTAATACTCAACAACGTCGCCATGCGATTGTTGCCATGCTGACTGAACAGGGTGAAGTTAGCGTAGATATGCTTTCAACGCTGTTTGAAACATCAGAGGTAACGATCCGTAAAGACCTTGCTGAGCTTGAGAAAAATGGACTTCTGCTGCGTCGTTATGGCGGAGCAGTTCCTGTTCCTCATGAAATGGTTTCGGAAAACGCAGTAAAAGTTTCGGAACAAAAGTTATCAATCGCAAAAATGGCGGCAACCCGGATCCGCGACCATAATCGAATTGTGGTGGACAGTGGTTCAACGACGGCAGCTTTGATCCCACTTCTCAATCAAAAGCGTGGTCTAGTAGTGATGACCAACTCCCTGAATGTGGCGCAAGCCATTAAGGAGTTGGAAAACGAGCCGACACTCCTGATGACAGGCGGTACCTGGGACCCGCATTCTGAAGCGTTTCAGGGGCAGGTCGCAGAGCAAGCATTGCGTGCGTATGACTTTGACCAACTGTTTATTGGGGCCGATGGCATCGATGTTAGTCGCGGTACGACAACGTTTAATGAAATTGTTGGCCTTAGCCGTGTTATGTCAGAGGTTTCCAGGGAAGTCGTGGTTTTGATCGAGTCCGATAAAATCGGCCGCAAGATCCCGAATCTTGAACTTCCCTGGGAAGTGATCACCACGGTGATCACCGACAGTAAGCTTGATGCCACCACCAAACTTGCCATTGAAAAGACGGGCACAGAGGTGATCTGCGCCCCTGACTAGATACGGGGAAAGATATGTGTGGAATTGTTGGCGCGGTTGCGCAAAGGGACGTTGCTGAAATCTTACTGGAAGGTTTACGCAGACTTGAATACCGCGGCTATGACTCTGCCGGTCTAGCCGTGACTGACAGCGAACAACAATTGCGTCGGTTGCGCCGATTGGGCAAAGTACAGAATCTGGCGGAAGCTCTAGACGAAACACCAGTTCTTGGTGGTACTGGTATTGCTCACACTCGTTGGGCAACCCATGGTGAACCAAGCGAATCCAATGCACACCCACACATGTCAGGCGATAACATTGCCATCGTCCACAACGGCATCATTGAAAACCATGAACCGCTCCGAGAGCTGCTCAAAGGCCGCGGTTACGTTTTTACATCCCAAACTGACACTGAGGTCATTGCTCACCTTGTGGATTGGGAATTGGGGCAGGGAGGCGGCCTTATGGAAGCCTTCCAACGCACGGTCAAACAGCTAGAAGGCGCTTACGGCACCGTGGTGATGGATAGATGTGATCCAGAGCGACTTATTGCAGCACGTTCGGGCAGTCCTTTGGTGATTGGCCTCGGTATTGGGGAAAACTTTCTGGCGTCCGATCAACTGGCACTGCTCAATGTCACCCGACGTTTTATCTTCCTTGAAGAAGGTGATGTAGCGGAAATTACCCGACGCGAAGTCAGCATTACCGATTTGAATGGTGAGTGTGTTGAACGCCAGATTCATGAGTCGTCTATTGAGCATGATGCGGCAGACAAAGGCCCATACCGCCATTACATGCAAAAAGAAATTTTTGAGCAGCCTTCTGCACTCATTAACACGCTGGAAGGGCGTATTGATGGCAACAGCGTGCTGGTGGATAGTATTGGTCATGGTGCAGCGGAGCTTCTGACTAAAGCCGAACATATTCAGATTGTGGCTTGTGGTACTTCTTATAACGCAGGCATGGTGGCACGTTACTGGTTCGAAGATATTGCAGGCGTGAGCTGTGATGTGGAGATTGCTTCGGAATTTCGCTATCGCAACTTCGTCACCCGCCCTAGCAGCCTGTTGATCACCCTTTCCCAGTCTGGAGAGACCGCAGATACATTGGCGGCGTTGCGCAAAGCCAAAGAGCGTGGCTTTATGGGGGCAATGACCATTTGTAACGTAGCGGGCTCTTCACTGGTTCGAGAATCTGATTTGGCGTTTATGACCCGTGCAGGTGCTGAGATTGGTGTGGCATCGACCAAAGCGTTTACCACCCAGTTGGCTACCCTCTTGATGCTGGTCACCGCAGTAGGCAAGCAGAAAGGCCATGTAGACGCTGCTAAAGAAAAAGCCATCGTAGAGGCATTGAATCGCTTACCGGCAACCATGGAACAGGCATTGGCGTTCGACAAAGAGATAGAGCTGCTCGCAGAAGATTTTGCCGACAAACACCATGCTTTATTCCTCGGACGCGGAGAGTACTATCCGATTGCCATGGAAGCATCGCTAAAGCTGAAAGAAATCTCTTATATCCACGCTGAAGCTTACGCAGCTGGTGAACTCAAGCATGGCCCGCTGGCGCTAATTGATGCAGATATGCCTGTCATCGTGGTAGCGCCAAACAACGAACTGCTTGAAAAACTGAAGTCCAACATTGAGGAAGTGCGCGCTCGCGGTGGACAGCTTTATGTGTTTGCGGATAAAGATGCGGGCTTTGAAGCCAGTGAGGGCATGACCATTGTTGCTATGCCGCATGTCGATGAAGTGTGTGCGCCTATTTTCTACACACTGCCCATGCAGCTGCTGTCTTACCACGTAGCGCTTATCAAAGGGACAGACGTAGACCAGCCTCGTAACCTCGCAAAAGCTGTGACAGTAGAATAATACAGCTTAAAAATGAGAGTTTTAATTTATAAAGGAGCCACTAGGCTCCTTTTTGTGCCTTATAAGGCATACAGGCATTGTCTGATTTGCTTTTTGCAATTATTGAGTGGGAACGCTTATTCGCATTTTGCAAATCATTTCGCAGTCATAACAAGACATCGAGCCCAGAAAGACTAACAGTGTCAATTGGGGTTTATTTAACGTATTGATATTAAATATATTATAGGATGTCTAAATAGTTGGCCTGCATTGTGCATATTGTCGATAAACAGCAAAACTATATAACAGATAGCTGTACGTCGTAGGGAGTGAAGTATGATCGACTCGAAAGCACAAGTAGCAAAACGCATTAAAGAAGCACGTGAGTGGAAAGGGATCACTCAGGTGAAAATGGCCAAACTACTCGAAGTAGCGCGCCAAACGTATCTGGACATCGAAACGGGCAAAACAGAGCCTCGCGTTCGTATGTTGTCAGAAATTGCAGAAATCACTGAGCGTCCACTGGTGTGGTTCGTTTATGGTGATGCTGACGTTGAACTGCATGATGTGCAGTACAAACAGGATGTTAACCGCTTGCTGGAGCATTTTTCCAAGCTGCCACATGAAGCGCGCACCGCTATCCTGAACCAGAGTGTCAATATGGCATCGTTCCTGGTTAACTACTCGAAATCAGCACAACGAGGTTAAGCACTTACTTACTTGGCAAGCAGGGTCACGCCTTGCCTGCCAAAATGGGTATTGCGTATTTTCCTTGTCATCTGGCTTAGGCAACAGTAGCCCTGATTCACACTTCAACAACGCTTTACATGTGTAGAAAACAACCCTGTGCATAATGCAGGATCTAGCAGTAAAGTGCGTCACTGTGAACGGAGCGAATTAACCTGTTCCTTGGCGCCGAGTTGTGGGGCAAGCGATGTTTATTGTCAAAGCTCATGTTGCACAGCGCATTAGGGAAGCGCGGGAGTACCGGGATATCACTCAGGTGGAAATGGCGCAGCATTTAGATGTTGCCCGTCAAACCTATTTAGATATTGAGTCCGGTAAAACAGAGCCCAAAGTGTCTTCCCTGGCAATCATCGCTGATGTAACCGGCCGTCCATTAAATTGGTTTTTGTATGGTGAAAGTACGCGAAGTGACATCGCGTTTACGCACAGGGACGATCTGAACTCCCTGTTGGCACTATTCAGTCAGTTACCTGAATCAGCACGTAACCTTGTGATGGATCAGGCGTTACTGCTGGCACAGTACATGATCAATATGACAACGCCGGATAAAGACCGATAAAAAGAAAAAGCAAAAAGCCCAGCGATGCTGGGCTTTTTTGTCTTTTGGGTTTGTGACTAGGACTTGGCCAGGAAGAATTTATAAGACGGATTTTCTGTCTCATCTTTCCATGCGTATCCCAGCTCACGCAGGTGCGCGGTAAATGACAGGATGTCTTTATCTTCCAGTTCAAAGCCACACAGCACGCGACCGTAGTCAGAGCCGTGATTGCGATAGTTGAAGATGCTGATGTTCCAATGCGTACCCAAGGTGTTGAGAAAGCGTAGCAGGGCGCCCGGATATTCCGGGAACTCAAAGCTGTACAGACGCTCTTTCATCGCTTTGGTAGGTCTTCCACCAATCATGTAGCGGATGTGGACCTTCGCCATTTCATCATCAGACAAGTCCTGTACCGGATATCCGCCTTTGCGTAGATCGGCAATGATGCCATCGAGCTCTTCCTGTCCATTTTGCAAACGCACACCGACAAAGATATTTGCCAGTGTGTCGTCGCTGTGACGGTAGTTAAATTCTGTCACCGCTCGGCCACCGAGGATTTTGCAAAACTCAAGGAAAGCACCTGTGCGCTCAGGAATCGTTACCGCCAACAGGCCTTCGCGTTTTTCACCCAGCTCAGCGCGCTCAGACACATATCTCAGGCTGTGGAAGTTGGTGTTCGCACCGGAAAGCACGGCGGCCATCTTCTTGCCTTTGAGCTGATGCTGCTCGGTGTATTTCTTTAGACCGGCCAGAGACAAGGCGCCAGCAGGCTCAGAAATCGCGCGGGTGTCTTCAAAAATATCTTTCACCGCGGCACAGATTTCATCACTCGACACCGTGATGATGTCATCCAGGTGCTCCTGACAAAGACGGAAGGTCTCATCACCAATGCGTTTGACCGCCACACCGTCTGCGAAGGTACCCACGTTATCGAGAGTGACCGGCTCACCGGCATCCAGCGCTGCTTTCAGGCAGGCAGAATCTTCTGCTTCTACTGCAATCAGTTTGACCTGAGGCAGCAGCTGCTTAACCAGCACAGCAACGCCCGCAGCAATACCGCCCCCACCGACAGGCAGGAACATATATTCCAGATGGCCGTTCTGCTGAAGCATTTCCATGCCCATGGTGCCTTGGCCCGCAATCACCAAAGGATGATCAAAAGGTGGCACAAAGGTGTAGCCATGTGCTTCGGACAGTTCAACCGCCTTGGCTTTGGCTTCATCGAAGTTGTTGCCATGCAGCACGACGTTACCACCAAAGCCGCGAACAGATGCCACTTTGATGTCTGGCGTGGTGCGAGGCATCACGATAGTGGCTTTGATCCCCAGCTTATTGCCAGAAAGAGCCACCCCCTGCGCATGGTTTCCCGCTGATGCAGCGATAACGCCGGCTTGTTTTTGCGCTTCGGTTAACTGCGACATCATGTTGTAGGCGCCGCGTAACTTGAACGAATGCACCGGCTGGCGATCTTCACGCTTGAGCTGAATGGTGTTGCCTAAACGCTGCGAAATACGTGGCATATCCTGTAACGGGCTGACAATCGCAGCCTCGTAAACAGGGGCGCGCAAAATATCACGCAGGTATTCAGCGTTGCTGAGCGGTGCGGGTTCACTGTGTTGGCGGGCCTGACTCATGATTACCCCTCCAGCTTGCTTTTATCGCGCACTGCGCCTTTATCAGCACTGGTTGCCAGACTGGCATAGGCTTTCAGCGCCAGAGATACCGTGCGTTCGCGCGATGCTGGTTTCCAGCCTTTCTCTGCTTGAGCTTCACGGCGTGCAGCCAGTTCAGCTTCATCCACTTCCAAAACGATCGAGCGGTTTGGAATGTCGATGGCAATGATGTCGCCTTGGTTAACCAAAGCAATGGTACCGCCGTTAGCCGCTTCTGGAGAAATATGACCGATAGACAGACCGCTGGTGCCGCCGGAGAAGCGACCATCAGTGATGAGCGCGCACTCTTTGCCAAGACCCATGGACTTGAGGTAAGTGGTTGGGTAAAGCATTTCCTGCATACCTGGGCCACCTTTAGGGCCTTCGTAGCGGATAACCACGACTTCACCGGCTTTCACTGCACCGCCCAGAATGCCGTTGACTGCATCTTCCTGGCTTTCAAACACGTGGGCAGGACCGCGGAAGGTGAGGTTTTCCTCCGCCACACCGGCGGTTTTCACGATACATCCGTCAAGAGCAATGTTACCGCTCAGTACAGCAAGACCACCATCCTGGCTATAGGCGTTTTCTTTGGTGCGGATACAACCCTCAGTACGATCGTCATCCAGCGTGTCCCAACGGCAATCCTGTGAGAAGGCTTTGGTAGTGCGGATGCCAGCAGGGCCTGCGCGGTAGAAGGTTTTCACCTCTTCGTTGTCTGTGACCGTGATGTCGTATTTCGCCAGCGTATCTGCCAGGGTTTCGCCCAACACGTTTGGTACGTCGGTTTTCAGAAGACCGGCGCGATCAAGCTCACCCAGAATACCCATCACGCCACCTGCGCGGTGAACATCTTCCATGTGATATTTCTGAGTGGAAGGGGCTACCTTACAAAGGTGCGGAACCTGACGGGACAGGCGGTCGATGTCTGACATATCGAAATCGATTTCACCTTCCTGTGCGGCTGCAAGCAGGTGAAGGATGGTGTTGGTCGAGCCACCCATGGCGATATCCAGCGCCATGGCATTTTCCAGCGCGGTTTTGCTGGCAATGTTACGCGGCAGGGTAGATTCGTCATCTTGCTCGTAATAACGCTTGGTCAGCTCAACGATACGCTGGCCAGCTGTGATGAACAGTTTTTCACGGTCTGCATGGGTAGCCAGCATAGAACCGTTACCCGGCTGGCTGAGACCCAGCGCTTCGGTCAGACAGTTCATGGAGTTGGCAGTGAACATACCAGAGCAAGAGCCACAGGTTGGACACGCAGAGCGTTCGATCTGTTCGCTTTGCTCGTCTGACACGTTTGGATCGGCACCCTGGATCATGGCATCCACCAGATCCAGTTTCAGGATCTGATCGGAAAGCTTGGTTTTACCTGCTTCCATTGGACCACCAGAGACGAAAATCGCTGGGATGTTGAGACGCATTGCTGCCATCAGCATTCCCGGGGTGATTTTGTCACAGTTGGAGATACACACCATGGCGTCGGCGCAGTGAGCGTTCACCATGTACTCCACAGAATCCGCGATGATTTCGCGTGATGGCAGGCTGTAAAGCATACCGCCGTGACCCATGGCGATGCCGTCATCAACAGCAATGGTGTTGAACTCTTTAGCGATGCCACCAGCGGCTTCGATTTCTTTCGCTACCAGTTGGCCAAGATCTTTCAAGTGCACGTGACCGGGTACGAACTGGGTGAAGGAGTTCACCACGGCGATGATAGGTTTACCAAAATCTTCATCCTTTACGCCGGTTGCACGCCAAAGGGCGCGGGCACCCGCCATATTACGGCCATGGGTGGTGGTGGCTGAACGGTACTTAGGCATTTCCTTATTCCTCTAAAACTACTTATTTGGCGTCCGGAGAGACCGGATCCAGCCATCCCCATTTGTCTTCGGTTTGGCCATTGAACAGGCCAAAGAAGGCGGTTTGTACTTTCTCTGTGACTGGGCCGCGTTTGCCTTCACCCACAGTGATTTGATCTACGCTGCGAACCGGCACGATTTCCGCGGCTGTGCCCGTCATGAAGACTTCATCTGCCAGGTAGAGGGCTTCGCGCGCGATGTTCTCTTCACGCACCTCGTAACCCATGTCCTTGGCGATGGTCATGATGGAATCACGGGTAATGCCCGGAAGGATAGCGCTGGTCGCTGGAGGCGTTGAAATCACGCCATTTTTCACCACGAACAAGTTCTCACCGGCACCTTCAGACAGGTAGCCATCCACACTCAAGGCAATACCTTCAGCATAGCCGTGGCGACGGGCTTCACCACCGACCAACAGGCTCGACAGGTAGTTACCACCCGCTTTAGCAGCGGTTGGGATAGTGTTCGGGGCGGCGCGGTTCCAGCTTGAAATCATGGCATCGACACCATTAGCCAGCGCATCTTCGCCGAGGTAAGTGCCCCAGCTGAAGGCTGCAATGATGAGATCCATTTTAGTGTCTGGCGGCGGACAAACGCCCAGACCAACATTACCGACAAAACCCAGCGGGCGGATGTACGCAGAGTTCAGGTTGTTGGCTCGCAGTGTTTCACGGCACGCTTCCATCAACTCATCGACAGAATACGGGATTGGGAAGCGATAAATTTTTGCGCTGTCTTTCAGACGTTGCATGTGTTCGCGATGACGGAAGACCACTGGGCCATTCGGGGTGTCGTAGCAACGAATCCCTTCAAAAACCGAGGTGCCATAATGCATGGCGTGGGTCAGTACGTGAACTGTGGCATCTTGCCATGGGATCAGTTCGCCGTTTGACCAAATATAATCCGCTGTGTTTGCCATTCTTATTAATCCTTATAACGCATTACTGTTGTTCTAGCGGGAGCAGACGTACGCGTGAGACATCCCATAATTTGTCTAGCTGGCTTTGAAGATTGGCGATAGGACGATCGCTCTTCACTTGCAGGGTAATTTCAACCGCATTGGTGTCATCGGTATGATGCATGTCGAGGCTTGTCAGGCGGAATCCACGGTGACGGACAATGCGCAGCAGACGCTCCAGCAATTCTGGCTGGTCGTCAGCATTGATTAACAGAGTGTGTGATTGACTCATGTACGCTCCAACATATCCTGGTTAGCGGCACCGGGTGGAACCAGTGGCCATACGTTCTCTTCCTCTGAGATAGCAACATGCAGCAGGTAGGCTGTGTCACTTGCCAGCAACTCCTGCAGGGCAGGGATAACTTCTTCTTTCCGGGTAATGGTTTTGCCTGGAATGTTGAAGGCTGACGCCAATGTCACGAAGTCAGGGTTATCCGACAAGTTAGTCTCGCTATAGCGCTCTTCGAAGAAAAGCTGTTGCCATTGACGCACCATCCCCAAACGTTGGTTATCCAACAGTACCATTTTTACCGGAATGTTGCGGCGTTTCAGGGTGCCAAGTTCCTGAATGTTCATCATAAATGAACCATCTCCAGAAACTAATACAACTTCATCATCGGGACGGGCCATTTTGGCACCCATAGCAGCAGGCAAACCAAAGCCCATGGTGCCAAGACCCGCGGAGGTTAACAGGTTTTCCGGACGACGCGGCTCTACGTGCTGCGCCACCCACATTTGGTGTTGGCCCACATCGGTCGCGACGACGGTGGAATCCGGCATCATGTCAGAGAGCTGTTTAAGGAGCAGCGGCGCGAAAATCAGATCGCCCGGGTGGTCATAACGCCATCCGAAGTCCTTTTTCATGGTCAGCACACTGTCTTGCCATGCTTGGATGTCCGAAGGCTCGCCCAACTGCGGCAATACGGTATCTAGCTCACCGCGAAGTGCGACATTGGCGCGGCGCAGTTTGTGGAATTCCGCGGCATCGATATCAATGTGAACGACTTTGGCGTTAGGCGCGAAGGTATCCAGTTTGCCAGTGACGCGATCGTCAAAGCGCGCACCAATAGCAATCAATAAATCAGATTGCTGAACCGCGAGATTCGCCGCTTTGGTGCCATGCATACCGAGCATGCCGAGATAATAGGGATAATCTTTGTCGACCGAGCCAAGCCCTTTCAAGGTGCTGGTGGCTGGGATCTGACTGTGATTTAGAAACTGGCGAAGCGTGTCGGTCGCGTGTGCCAGTTGAATGCCGCCACCGACATATACCATCGGCTGCTTTGCCTCTGCGATCAGTGCATTGGCTTCCTGTAACGAAGCTTCCGACACTTCTGGCGCAGAAGGCTGATTTACAATAGCCGTAAAGGCTTCTTCGATTTGGGCAAGCTGCACGTCTTTGGCGATATCCACCAGCACTGGGCCAGGGCGGCCTTCTTTGGCAACTACAAAAGCTTCTGCCAATGTAGAAGCGAGTTTTGATTTGTCGGTCACCAGAAAACTGTGTTTGGTGCAGGCAAGGGAAAGACCGAGAACATCAACTTCCTGAAAGGCATCGGTTCCGATTAGCGGGCTGGCAACCTGACCTGTGATAGCAACGACGGGCACGGAGTCCATCATGGCATCTGCAAGGCCCGTGATAAGGTTGGTGGCGCCTGGACCGGAAGTGGCAAGACACACACCGACGCCGCCGGTGGAGCGTGCGTAGCCGATAGCGGCCATGGCAGCGCCTTGCTCGTGACGGCAAAGGACATGATCAACGCCGCCGTCATAAAGGGCATCGTAAACGGGCATGATAGCACCGCCCGGATAACCAAAGATTGTCGTTACACCCTGCTTTCGCAAAGCTTCAACTACGAGTTGTGCACCTGTCATTGTGGCCTCCCGTTAAATCCCGCCAAGGAGGTTGTTTGCTGTGCTTCCTGAGATGGTCCCATACCGCGTTTTCCTTTTTGCGTTTTGCAACCGCACGTCCAAATGTGAAAAAAGCCCCCGGACCTTTCGATGCGGGGGCTGTTGCGATGTTTGTTTGCTATGTTCTAGCCGTCGCTGCCCCTCGCGGTAGTACCACCACGATAATTGAAATAATAATGACTAGGGCGCGAGATAGATGATTCATTTTGTCTCTTTAAGCACCGTTTGTGTCGGTGCTGTATGTTTATGTCAACGTTTGTTTGCACAGTTGTTGTCTGCTCATAGTGGTATCACAGACTTCTGTCGCATGACAAGCAAAAAGTGGCTCGAATTTCCAATTTATGCTTCGTAATGCAGTAATACTAATGGTTTATGCAAATAACCTATTGATAGTTAAATAGTTACTGATTACGCCTTATGAATCTTGCCATTATTCAAAGTCGCGCCTGTGTCGGTGTCGAAGCACCACAGGTGACTGTCGAAGTCCATATCAGCAATGGATTACCTGCTTTTACGTTAGTTGGTCTTGCGGAAACCACGGTCAAAGAAGCGCGGGACAGGGTGCGCAGCGCCATTGTGAACTCGGGCTTTGAATTTCCTGCAAGACGCATAACAGTCAATCTTGCCCCAGCGGATTTACCCAAAGAAGGGGGGCGCTTTGATTTACCTATCGCGCTCGGCATTTTGGCTGCTTCCGGTCAAATTCCGATGACCAAGCTCGATAGTCATGAATTTGCGGGAGAACTGGCTCTCTCTGGTCAGCTACGCGCAGTAAAAGGGACGTTGCCTGCTGCCGTGGCATGCCGAGAAGCGAAGAGAAGTTTGGTTGTGCCAGATGAAAATGGCGGACAGGTGGCGCTGGTGGGGCGTGATATTCATGTGTCTGCGCCGGATTTGATTTCTGTTTGCCGTCACCTAAGCGGACAGGGCAGTCTGATGCTGAAAGAGCCTGAAGATGACGAAGTCACGCCAAATACCGCCAGACGTTGTATGCAGGACATTATCGGCCAGCAACAGGGAAAACGAGCGCTGGAGATTGCGGCGGCAGGCTCGCACAACTTACTTTTCCTTGGCCCTCCAGGAACCGGAAAAACCATGCTGGCATCACGCATGGCCGATCTGTTGCCACCTATGAGTGACAAAGAAGCGCTCGAAACCGCGGCGATCACTTCCCTTACAGAAAAGCCTTTGCACGAAGGTAACTGGCGCAAACGACCTTTTCGTACCCCACACCATTCCAGCTCAATGGCCGCATTGGTGGGCGGTGGTAGCACCCCGAAACCGGGTGAAATATCGCTGGCACACAATGGCTTACTTTTTCTCGATGAAATGCCTGAGTTTGAAAGAAAGGTGTTGGATTCACTGCGTGAGCCTCTTGAATCTGGCGAGGTGGTTATTTCCCGTGCCAACGGTAAAACCTGTTTTCCTGCGCGCTTCCAGCTTATTGGTGCACTCAACCCCAGTCCGACCGGACACTATGAAGGTCAGTTGGCGCGCTCCAATCCACAGGCGACGCTTCGTTATCTAAATCGTTTATCAGGTCCATTTCTTGATCGCTTTGATCTTTCGATTGAAATCCCCGCACTACCGCGAGGCACGTTAACGGAAGGTGGCGATCGTGGCGAACCGACGGAAGTGATTAAAGCGCGGGTAGAAAGAGCAAGAGCGGTGATGCTCGCACGGTCTGGCAAGGTAAACAGCCTGCTTTCCAGTCGGGAAATTGAAACCTACTGTCCGCTCGATAAAGCGGACGCGGATTTTCTGGAAACGGCACTGCATCGATTAGGGCTGTCTATCCGCGCCTATCACCGGATTATTAAAGTGGCACGTACCATTGCGGATTTGTCCGGAGAGGCGAATATCCAGCGTGGTCATCTGGCCGAAGCCTTGGGTTACCGTTCGATGGACAGGCTTCTTAAACAGCTGACGGCACTGGCAAGTTAGTGTGTCCAAGGTAAGCGCAGACTGATGTGACCACTTTTAACTGAATGGTGTTTTTTATTTCTGCGTCGTATTATGACCTTTGGATGACAACTCAGTGAATATACCGCGAGATTGAGACATTGTTACTTTATCTGAACGCCTTTCTGGTGTGCTTGAATACTGCGTTTTGGTCAGTGCTGATCTGCTGTTTTGCCTTGATCAAAATGTTGTTACCCATTCCGGCTTTGCAAAGGGGGATCACCCGCCTTTGTAACGGCATGATGTGGGCATGGGCAACCGGAAACCATAAGCTTCTGAACCTGACTTCTAACGTAGAATGGGATATTCAGGGCGGAGAGACCCTGAGAAAAGATGGTTGGTATCTGCTTATCTGCAATCATCTTAGCTGGACTGACATCGTGGTGATTTTTTCGGTATTCAGAAACCGTATTCCGATGGCGAAGTTCTTCTTAAAACAGCAGCTTCTGTACGTCCCGTTTCTTGGCATGGCTTGCTGGGCGGTAGATATGCCATTTATGAAGCGCTATTCACGTCAGTATCTGTTAAAACATCCGGAAAAGCGCGGCAGCGATCTGGATACTACCCGTAAATCTTGCGAGCGTTTTCGCCACACCCCAACCACTGTGGTCAACTTTGTTGAAGGTACCCGCTTCACCAATGAAAAGAAGCGTCAGACGCGATCGCCGTATAACAACCTACTGCCCCCTAAAACTGGCGGCGTTGCTTATACCTTGGGCGCAATGGGCGATCAATTTGATGCCATCATTAATGTCACGGTGGCGTATCCGGATAACCACCATTTGCCCTTTAGAGATTTGCTCAGCGGGAAGATGAAAAAGATTGTGGTGCGCATCGATACGCTTCCAGTGGATGAAAACGTCAAAGGCGATTACTTCAACGACAAAGCGTTCAAGCGCCGCTTCCATCAGTGGCTCAATGATGTTTGGGAAGAGAAAGATGTCAGACTTGATGGAATCTATGGGAATGAGCAGCCTGAAGTCGATATTACGGAGCGACGGAAAACCGCAGTTTAGAAAGCTAAAGCTGAAAAAGTCATAGATAACAAAAAAGGGCCTGATGGCCCTTTTTTCATGTTGCTAGGTTCTCTTACTGGGTCAGCAGGAAGTTAACCAGCGCGAAGTAATCTTCTTTGGTCTTCACGGTTTTTGGTGTCACGTGGTATTTGCCGTTCACAATCAGTGCTGGCACGCCACGAAGGCCCGAATCCTGGAAGGCTTTATCGAAACGGTTTGCCATGCCATTTGCAGCGAAGCTGTTGAAGGTACCGTCAAACTTGTCTGCGTCTACGCCTTCATCGATAAACATCTGACGAAGCTCTTCTTCATTGCGTGGTGGCTTTTGCATCAGGTGGATACGGTTGAAAATCACCGGCACCATCTTGTCTTCCACATCCAGCATCACAGCCGTCGCATAGGCTTTGCTCAGTGCTTTGCCCATGTTGCCGCCCATAAAGGACACATGGTTCTTGGTGAAGTTGGCATTGTCCGGAATGTTCTTTTTCAGCTCCTGCATCAGCGGTTCGCTTTTAAAGCAGTGTGGGCAGTAGAACGAGAAAAACTCAACCACACTCGGTGTGTCGCTCTTTGGCAGGTCGAGTACCTGATAGTCTTCCCCTGCGTTGAAGCGCGCTGCCTGCGCCGAAAAGGCCAGCATTGCCGCTGCAGCTACAGCCAACATTTTTTTCAACATAACGTCTTTTCTCCCTGAGTGTTATTCGTGGCTGCTTACCATTGAGGAGCCAGTGTTAGTGGTGGTTCTTCAAGGGCGGCCAATTGTTCTTTAAAGGCGAGTACCTGATTTTCCCAGTATTTTGCCTCAGCAAACCATGGGAATGCACGCGGAAATGCCGGATCTTCCCAGCGTTTTGCCAGCCATGCCATGTAATGCACCATTCTCAGACCGCGTAATGGTTCAATAAGTTGCAACTCATTGGTGGGAAAATCGTGAAATTCTGAATATGCCTCGGAAATCGTATCAAGCTGTGCGAGCTGATCGTGTCGGTCACCGTTGAGCAGCATCCAGATATCCTGAATGGCCGGGCCATTCCTGGCATCATCCAAGTCCACAAACATAGGGCCATCACGCCAGAGAATGTTGCTTGGGTGGCAGTCACCGTGCAAACGCAGGGTGTTCACATTGGGGTTCCAACGCTCCTTTAATACGCTGATCAGGCGGTCAAGATCAGCAAAGAAGGCATTTTCGAGATGCATTGGGATGAAGCTTGAATCTTCCAGTGCTTTTCGCGGCGCGAAGAGGTATTCATCCAGACCAATAGTCGGGCGGTGCACAAAGGGTTTACTGGCGCCGACTTTGTGAATACGACCTAAAAAGCGGCCCACCATTTCAAGCTGGTCCCAATTGTCCACTTCGAACGTTCGGCCGCCGACACTTGGGAAAACCGCAAACTGGTAGCCTTCGAAGTTAAACAAGGTTTCCCCATCAATTTTCATTGGTGCGGCGACTGGAATTTCAGCCTGCTCGAGATCATCGGCAAAAGCGTGCTCTTCGAGGATTTGCTCTCTGCTCCAGCGCTGTGGACGGTAAAACTTGGTCACCAATCGACGGCGTTCTTCATCCTGAAACTGATAGACCCGGTTTTCGTAGCTGTTCAATGCTAGAAGGCCTGAATCCGGGCGAATGCCAACCGACTCCAATGCATTGAGCAAGGTGTCTGGCGTGAGATGTTCATAGCTAAATTGGGCGTCGCTCATAGGGTTGGCTAGGTTAAGGTGTGTGGGTTGTGATGGTAGCAGAGTTTGCCGCCGAAGATAAAAAACGGACACTCAGGTGGCGTCCGTTTTTTCGGGAAAGTGCGCTACATCTTACTGATAAAGCGGCTTTCTGTTTCGATGATTTTCTTATCGTCCCCCGATTGGCGCTCCAACACGAAGGTGATATTGGCCACTGGCGCGCTCAGCTCATAAGGGTCAACCCCCAGGCTGATTGGCAGGGTAAAGATCTCTCCGGCGGTCAGGGTCACTTCCTGCTTGCCGTACCATTCCACACCATCCAGCCCTTTCACGGAGAGTGAATAGGTTTCCGGTGATTGGGTCTTGTTGAGAATTTTCAGGGTGTAGGTATTTTCAATCAGGCCATCACTGTTGGTTTTGAACAGCTGTGTGCGGTCACGGATAACGTCCAATCCCATTGGTTGCACCGCGGAAAAAAGCATCACAAACAGCCCCAGCATAGCCACCATCACAATCCCATAGCCAATCAGCTTAGGTCTGACGATATCGACTTTATGGCCTTCGAGTTTGTGCTCGGTGGTGTAGCTGATGAGGCCTTTGGCGTAGTTCATTTTGCTCATGGTCTCGTCACAGGCATCAATACAGGCACCACAGTTGATGCACTCATATTGCAGGCCATCACGGATATCGATACCTGTCGGACACACCTGAACACACAGGTTACAGTCGATGCAATCGCCCAACCCTTTCTCTTTCGGATCGACTTTGCGCGAACGTGGACCGCGCTTTTCACCGCGCTGGGTGTCGTAGCCCACGATGAAGGTGTCTTTATCGAACATAGCGGACTGGAAGCGTGCATAAGGACACATGTGAATACACATGATAGAGCGCATCCAGCCAGCGTTTCCGTAAGTACAGACACTGAAAAACAGCACCCAGAAGGCGACCCAGAAGCTGCTGTTGAAGGTGAAGAAATCGATGAAGAGTTCTTTGACCGGCACGAAATAGCCAACAAATGTGAGACCGGTGAGGAGCGCGACGGCAAACCAGCAGATATGTTTAGCCGTTTTTCGAAGGAATAATTCTTTCGTGATAGGCAGTGAGTCCTGCTTCTTTCGTTTGTTGGCCGTACCTTCGAGCTTTTCCTCGAACCAGATGTAGATAAACGTCCAGACTGTTTGCGGGCAGAGATACCCACACCAGACCCGCCCTAAAAAGGTGGTGATAAAGAAAAGACCAAAGGCGGCGATCATAAACAGGGTGGCAAGCAGGGTCAGATCCTGAGGCCAAAGGGTGGTGCCGAAGAAGTTGAATTGTTGTTTGCCGATATCAATCAGGATCGCCTGGCGGTCGCCATATGGGATCCATGGCGTCAGCACGAACAACAGCATAAAGAACCAGCCCATTTTCTGGCGAAGCTTCTGGAATACCCCAGTCATTGCCCGCACGTAGATGCGGTTACCTGGGTTGAAACGATCGCCACTCGTTTTATGGGTTTTAGGGTTGTACTCTTTTGGGGTAACGTCTTTGACGTCAATTTTATCCTTGCTCATGACACCTGCATTCCTTGGGTCAATCGGGATTTCCCGAACATTGCTGACACTGATACGTTGTCAGTGTCTTTCATCGATTAACACTCAACACTTTGATAGTTATCTATCACTAACATAAATGATAGACGTCAGATTATATCTGAGGAGGAAAGAGGAATTCTGTGCGTGTGGTGGGAAATTAACCGGACAATCACACTGTTGATGTGTAACAGCCTTTTGTTTTGAATATAAAAAAGCGAAGCCTGTAGCTTCGCTTTTATGTCCGGTTTATTGCGCACTCTTAGCTGATAATGCCACGCGCACGCAAAATAGCGGTTTTGAAGTCGTTTTCACAGTCTTTTGCCAAGCCTGGGATCATTTCATCTTTTTGGCTGTTACGCATTTTCAGATGATAAATCAGCACGTCATCGGTTAGATCTTCCAGCTTCCCTTCGTACCCGGCTTCTTCTGCCAATTTACTGATCATTTGAAGCAGGTTCAGCTCAGGCTCTTTCTGCCACTCAGGATGAAGCAGTTCGATAAGTTCATTAACGCGATGACATTTCATTTTTGAAGACTCCAACTGGCCGAATTTTGGCCTTACTTTTTATGTGACTTATCTGCTTACAGTATCAGATTCAGACGTGCAGACCAATCACAGCAAGGGTCAATTAAGCCGCTTCACCTTCTGGCATTTCAACCACGACAGGTGTTGGACGCACCAGAGTCAGGTCTGGAGTGCCATTCAGATTCGTGTTGGTTTTGCTTTTGAATGCTGGCGCAAAAAAATGTGCACGCATGCGTGATGGAGTGCGGGTAACACGTACAGGTCGAACAGTAACAGGGCGCATTTAAGGTTCTCATTGGTTGCGCATCCATGACGGGGTTCTCTTACAGAGTGACGTCAGGAATTCCAATGGCTGCTAGCCTTACTGCGTGTTCACTCTGGGGTTCGCGAAGTGCGAAATCGAGCGGATAATAACAGGAAAAAATTGCCGAAAAAAGCAGCAGTGATAAAAATAATTCGCGCAGAAAAAAAGGCGGAGTAAACCCGCCTTTACAGTGAGTGTCTCGCCCTTATGTCACGGGCATGACACGGTTTCTACCCAAATTTTTAGCCTCATATAATTGGGCGTCGGCACGGCTGATGAGGTTACGGATACTTTCGCCCTTTTCATATTCCGCTACACCTATCGAGACAGAGATGTTATCGAGCTTCTTGCCGGTTTTCTTGTCCTTGATCGCTAGCTTGTCGATGGTAGCGCGTATCGTCTCAGCCACCCTGCACCCGCCACTGAGTGCACGGTTAGGCACCAGCAGGGCAAACTCTTCCCCGCCATAACGGTAAGCATTGATTCCGTCACGACAATAGTCGGACAACCGCTTGGCAGTCAGCTTCAATACCTGATCGCCCATCAAGTGACCGTAGGTGTCGTTGAAGCTTTTGAAGTGGTCCAAATCGCACAGCAACAAACAGAAGCCTTTTGGTGGCGGTGAGGCAGCCAGCGAGTCTAATTCGGTATCAAAGGCACGTCGGTTATACAAACTGGTGAGTGCATCGTGCAGTGCATCTTCGTTGGCCTGCTGGAGCGTTTCTTTGAGTCTTGAAATCTCTTTTTGCGCCTCTGCCAGCTGGTTTTTGAAGAAATTCGTGGATTGACGCAACTCGTTGGAGCCTTTCACCGCTTTCCTGACCATGGCGACGGTTTCTTCCATCGACAGGGTTTCCTCTCCGACGCGGGCGAGTTGCGAGAAGGTTTTGTCCAAGGTGTTTTGGAAGGTCGCGGTGTCTTTCAACGTGTCTTCCATGGTGTTGCCCATCTCCAATGCCAAGGCTTGAAGCCCGCGCTGGAATTCATCAACATCTTTGACCTTTTCATCCGCGACATGGTTGCTGTAGAGCTCTTCGCAGAGCGTTGGACTCAGCGTTCCTGTCTCTTTGATCGACTCGTCGATTCTCTTGGCGAGCTCCGCATCAGCATTTGCCACATAGGTATACCAAAGGGCGTAATTCGGTGGCGTCGCGGGAACCTGGTACTTCATTAGAAGGGGAACAACTTTCTTCAAATATCCAGAACTTAGCGCAAAAATCTCTTTTGACATGGCTGGCTTATTCTCCGTTATTTCACGAGGCAAGAACGCCATCGATTACCAGTCTATTAATCTTAGACTGAATTTGACGCGTTGCTGTGACACCAGGGTATTTGTTTTCTGTCTAAAATCGGTAGGCTGCCTATAAGCGCAAGAAAATGAGGACTGAAAAACATGGGATGGTTGAAAAAAACGTTGGCGAAAGTGGGGTTTGGCAGCGCAGAAGTCAGCGTTGAACTGGACTCCACAACCTTGATGCAGGGTGAGCAAAGCAAGGTGTTGGTGACCGTCACTGGCGGCGATGTTGCCCAACAGGTGGACGCGGTTGAACTGTCAGTTTGCTGCGACTACATGGGATGGGAAGAGCTCAGAACCCAAGGCGAACAAGGCAGAAAGAAACAACGTCGTCGTAAAACCCACGTTTTGGCAAAGTGGTCTCTCCCGGATGCGTTTACTACTGAGCCGGGTAAATCTCAGCGCTTTGAATCAACCATGGGCCTTCCACTGAATGCGCCTTTGTCGATGGGTGACGGCAAAGTTTGGCTTGAAGTGAACCTCGATATTCCGATGGGCAAAGATACGTCATCGAAAACTGAATTGACCGTGAAGCCGGATACTCAGCTAGATGCTGCGTTCTCGGCGTTTGAGAACGCAGGTTTCCGCATTGAAAAAGTGAAAAACGAGGAAGTCGAGCGACAACCTATGCCATTTGAACAGCAGTTCGAGTGGGCGGCTGTTTTGGAACCTTACCAATCTGTCTTCAGGGATCTGGCGCTTGTGGCGACAAAATCTGAAGACGCCCTTCACCTTGTGATGACCTTTGGACGACAGGGTGAAGGTATTGGGGCGGCAGTAGGGCGATTTGTCGGAGCCAACAAGCTTTCCCGTGAGCTAACCGTCACAGGAAGCGCTGAGGAAGTCGCTGCTGAGGTTAAAACGTTGCTAGAGCAAATCTCACAATAATTTAAGCTTACACGTGTACGCTTAAATGTGTCATACTCGCCGCTGGACCTCTCAAATGCGTTAGCAATTAAGGAGACTGTCGCATGACAACAGCGGCTTCTGCGTCTCAATATTCGGTGAAAGAAGAAATTGCCAGCAGCGTCAGCCATGGCCTGGGTGTGATTTTTGGCATCGTGGCTTTAGTCATGCTGCTCGTGAAAGCCGTCGGTGAGCATGCCGACGCGCTCAGTATTGCCAGCTACAGTGTGTATGGCGCCAGTATCATCCTGCTTTATCTGGCATCTACGCTCTACCATGCGATTCCCTTTGCCGGTGCGAAGCGCGCACTCAAAACGTTCGACCACTGCGCCATCTATCTGCTCATCGCGGGCACCTACACGCCTTTTATGCTGATAAGTCTTAGAACGCCGCTGGCAAACTGGGTAATGGCATTGATTTGGGGTATAGCACTGGTCGGGGTGGTCCTGAAAATTGCCTTTGTTTATCGGTTTAAATCGTTGTCACTGGCGACCTATCTGGCAATGGGTTGGTTGTCTCTGGTAGTGGTTTATCAACTGGCGCAGGTGATGCCGACAGCCGGCATGGTATTGTTAGGCTTGGGCGGCTTAGTGTATTCGCTGGGCGTGATTTTCTACGTGAAGCAAAGCATTCCTTACAACCATGCTATCTGGCACCTGTTTGTGCTGGGCGGCACGGTGCTGCACTTCCTCGCTATTTACTGGTACGTGCAGCCCGTATGAGTGAGCTGGCGCGCTTAGTCGCGCCAGAAAACCGGAAACAGTAAAACCAGTACAGTCAGAATTTCCAACCGTCCCATCAACATGCCGATGCTGAGCACCCATTTGGCAGTATCAGATAATCCGGCAAAATTTCCTGTTGGCCCAATCATGGTACCCATGCCTGGCCCTACATTTGCCACTGCTGTCATCGCTCCTGTCAGGCTGGTGATGCCATCAAGCCCGGTAGCGGCCAGCACCATCGCAACCACCAGTATGGTCATAATGTAGGTAATGGCGAATGCCACCACAGAGCGCACGATGTCTTCGTTGACCGGGCGGCCATTATAGCGCTGGATGAAAACGCCCGAAGGGTGCACCAGTTGCTGGATTTGTTTTTTCAGCAAGGCGAACGCAATTTGGAAACGGAATATTTTTGCGCCGCCTGAGGTTGAACCAGAGCAGCCACCAGCGATCAGCATAAAAGCAAAAATCACCGACGCGAAAGGTCCCCACGCCGTAAAGTCATCCAGTCCAAAGCCGGTGGTTGTTACCACGGAGACAATGTTAAACAGCGAAACTCTCACTGCGTCCACCGCTCCATAGTCTTTGGTCAATATCAGCCAGATTGCCACCATCAGCGCCGTTGCCAGCACTAGGTAAGTAAACCCTCGAACCTGCGCATCGTTCACCAACATGCTCGGCTCCCGTCGGCGCAGTGCGTTAATCATCAGAAGAAATGGCAGGCCACCGGCGAACATAAACAAGGTGGCGACCCAATGTGCAGCATGGCTGAAATGGTTCATTGAGCTATCTGAGGTGGAATAGCCACCCGTCGATAACGTCGTCATGGCGTGGTTCACTGCTTCAAATGCCGTCATGCCCGTCAGCCAGTAGGCGACAAAACAAAGCGCCGACAGCGAGACATACACCTTCATGATACTGATGGCGACGTTTTTGGTACGCGGACTGGATTTCGCCGACCAGTCGGAAGACTCGGTCTGGAACAGGCGCATACCACCGACATTCAGAAACGGCAGAATGGCCACGCCCATCACGATGAATCCGACACCGCCGAGCCATTGCAAGATGGAGCGCCAAAGCAGAATCGACGGTGCCATATTATCAAGACCGCTCAGTACCGTAGAGCCGGTGGTAGTGATACCGGACATGGTCTCAAAGTAAGCGTCAGTAAAGCTGATGTGGTTGATGAAGACAAAGGGCAAGGCGGCGAAAGCACTGGCAATCAGCCACACCATGGTGGTGATAACAAACATGTCGCGGGCGTTGAGACGGAAATCCTCGGTTTTACCAAGCGTCAGACAGGCAAACGCAGCCACATGGGTGATGATGACCGAAAGGCCGAAGTCGAGAAAACCGGCGGTACCGGTGAAAAAGGCAGTAAGGGTGGGTACATACATAAATAGGGCGATCTTGGATAAGACCAGCCCTATGACGAACAGTACCGGTTTGAAGTTAACCATACACTGTGATGCGTTTTGTCTTTAGAGGAAGAATGGACTTGGCTGGAACAGCCTTTCCACATCCGGAATATACTTCTTATCCACCAAGAACATCACCACGTGATCGTCCTGCTGAATAACGGTTTTATCGTGGGCGATCAGGACTTCCTCTTCCCTTACGATCGCACCAATGGTGGTACCCGGTGGCAGTTTGATGTCGCCAATAGCACGTCCCACCACTTTCGACGTGTTGGAATCTCCGTGAGCGATGGCTTCAATCGCTTCTGCTGCGCCGCGGCGTAGCGACGACACGTTTACGATGTCGGCTTTACGCACGTGGGTCAGCAGCGCTGAAATGGTGGCTTGCTGCGGCGATATCGCCACATCAATCGCACCGCCCTGCACCAAGTCCACGTAAGCACCGCGTTGAATCAATACCATCACCTTTTTGGCGCCAAGGCGCTTGGCCAGCATGGCTGACATGATGTTGGATTCATCTTCGTTGGTGACCGCAATGAACACGTCAATCTGGTCGATATGCTCTTCGCTCAGAAGCTCTTGATCCGCGGCATCACCACAGAAGACGATGGTGTTCTCGAGAATTTCCGAAAGCTGCTCAGCGCGTCTTGGGTTACGTTCAATCAGCTTCACGCTGTAAGAGCGCTCAAGGCTTCGTGCGAGACCTGCACCGATGTTACCACCACCCACAATCATGATGCGCTTGTAAGGCTTTTCAAGGCGCTGAAGCTCACTCATCACCGAGCGGATGTGGTTACTTGCTGCCACGAAGAAGACTTCATCGTCTGCTTCGATAATGGTCGTGCCTTGCGGGCGAATAGGGCGGTCACGACGGAAAATCGCCGCCACGCGGGTATCAACATGCGGCATGTGCTCGCGAAGGGCAGATAGTGCGTTACCTACCAACGGGCCACCATAGTAGGCTTTTACGGCAACCAGACCGACTCTGTTATCAGCAAAGTTCACCACCTGCAGCGCACCAGGGTATTCAATCAGACGCTGGATGTACTGGGTCACCAACTCTTCTGGGGCAATCAGATATTCAACCGGGCAAGCATCGGTCTGGAACAGTTGGTCTTTGGTGGCGAGGTATTCCGGGCTTCGGATACGGGCAACACGGTTCGGCGTGTTATACAGAGTGAAGGCAACCTGACAGGCAATCATGTTGGTTTCGTCGGAGTTGGTGACCGCAACCAGCATGTCAGCATCCTGTGCGCCGGCTTCCAGTAAAGTGGAAGGGTGGCTGGCGTAGCCTTGGATGACGCGGAGATCGTATTTGTCTTGCAATTCCCTGAGTCGCTCGGGGTCTTTATCGACGATGGTGATGTCGTTGTTTTCGCCCACCAGATTTTCAGCCAGTGTGCCACCGACTTGTCCAGCCCCCAAGATGATGATTTTCATAACGTCTGCGTGAACCTCGGTTCAATTTTTTATTGTTATCGCGGGCAGTGGTTGCTGCCCGCGCTGACTCCATTACGCTTTTTTGAGGACGGCGTAATAGAACCCATCCATGTTTTCCTGACCGGGCAGAATTTGTCGGCCTGGTTGCTCAGGTGAGCCGGTTTCCAATGTCGCATCTGACGCGCGGGTGAGGAAAGCTTTCACCTGTTCAGCGTTTTCTTGCGGGGTGACCGAGCACGTCGCATAAACCAGCGTACCACCAGATTTCAGCTGCGCCCACATTGCATCAAGAATTTCAGACTGCAGCGACACTAACTGATCGATATCGTCGGCGCGGCGAAGCCACTTGATATCCGGGTGGCGGCGAATAACACCGGTAGCTGAACAAGGTGCATCGAGCAGAATACGATCAAACTGCTCACCCTGCCACCACTCACCCGGAGTGCGGGCGTCACCACAAATCACCTGCGCGTCGAGCTTCAGACGTTTGAGGTTTTCTTCCACGCGGGTAAGACGGGTGGCGTCCACATCCATTGCAACAACCTTTGCCGTTGGCTCGTGCTCTAGGATGTGGCAAGTTTTTCCACCCGGCGCAGCACAGCAATCAAGGATGAGTTCGCCAGCCTGAGGTTTAAGGTAATCGACCGACAGCTGCGCAGCAGCGTCTTGCACAGAGACCCAGCCTTCTGAAAAGCCAGGAAGGGCGGTGACATCACAAGGTGTCGCCAGTTTCAGTGCATCTTCCGCTTCAGGATGGATTGCGGTCTCAATGCCTGCTTCATCCAAAAGGGCTTTGTAAGCATCGCGGGTGTGATGGGTGTGGTTAACACGCAGCCACATTGGCGCCTTTTCATGGTTGGCTTCAACCACCTGCTCCCAATCACTTGGGTAGGCTTTTTGTAGCAGTTTCAACAACCAGCCAGG
Organism: Grimontia sp. SpTr1; assembly: GCF_947387585.1. Lineage (NCBI taxonomy): Bacteria > Pseudomonadati > Pseudomonadota > Gammaproteobacteria > Vibrionales > Vibrionaceae > Grimontia > Grimontia sp. SpTr1. Next base: position 10,677 of record NZ_CANDOD010000031.1, on the reverse strand, counting down.
GTGACCGTACTTACCCGCGTCATGCGCGATAGCGGCTGTATCTAAAGCTCCCTGATTGCGTTGGTAATTACGTAGCACGGCATTGATAAGGCCGCGGAGTTGAGGCTTTTTCAGTACCTTGGTGGCATTCACGGTTTCAGCAACCGCCGCGTGGGCTGGAATACGCATATAACTGAGCTGGTAAAGGCCGACCAAAATCAAATGATGGAAAACGCGTTGCTTGCCTTTAAGTGGCTTGTCCATCAGAGATTGAGTGATGGATTCGAGACGCGGCAACCAACGCAGCACGCCGTAGCAGATCTCCTGCAGCAGGGCGCCATCGCGCGGGGCGACTTTTTGTTGGGCAGGCGGCAGGGCGGCTGACAGGGATTGTCCTTGGTCGACAACCTGATAAATAACCTGTGCAGCGACAGCTCTAACGTTCATGAATATACCTCAGTGTTTGCTCACGTGAATGCGAGCCACTAAAAAAGGCCAGCAAGCTGGCCTTCTCAATTACAGTTGGGTGCCAGGTTCAAACCAGTCGCGGCGGGAGTTCAGAATGTCTGCCGCGCTCATGGCTTTTTTGCCCGGTGGCTGGATGGATGTCAGGCGCAACACGCCTTCTCCGGTTGCCACTCGGATACCTTTCTTGTCGGCAGACAAAATGGTGCCCGGCGCTTTGCCGCTGTCTTTTGCTTCGACCTCGGCATCCCAGACTTTGATGTTGTTGTCCGCCACAGAGAAGTGACTCATAGGCCATGGGTTAAAGGCGCGGATGCAACGTTCAATCGCGTCGGCGCTCATGGTCCAGTCGATTTGCGCTTCTTCTTTGCTAAGCTTTTTCGCGTAGTTGGCAAGCTCATCGTCCTGCTTTTCAGCAACGGCTTTGCCAGAAGCGATATCACCCAGACATTCCACCAAGGCTTCAGGACCCATTCCTGCCAGTCTTTCATAAAGCGTGGCACTGGTTTCTTTGGCGTCGATGTTCAGGGTTGCGATTTTCAGCATATCGCCGGTATCCAGACCCTCATCCATCTGCATGATGGTGACGCCTGTCTCTGCATCGCCCGCCCAGATTGAGCGTTGGATAGGTGCAGCGCCACGCCAGCGTGGCAGGATAGAGCCGTGAACATTGATACAGCCGAGGCGAGGTGTGTCCAGCACCACTTTAGGTAGCAGCAGGCCATAAGCCACTACGACCATGATGTCCGCATCAATGGCAGCTAATTCTTGCTGGGCGTCTTCGGCTTTCAGGCTGGCTGGCTGGTAAACAGGAATGTTGTGTTCCTGCGCGAGCAGCTTGACTGGGCTGGCAGTCAATTTCTTACCACGGCCCGCCGGACGGTCAGGCTGGGTATAAACCGCTACCACCTCATGGTGCGAAGACAACAACGCCGCCAGGTGACGGGCGGCGAAATCCGGCGTACCGGCAAATACGATTTTCAATGAGTCGCTCAAGGAAACCTCAGCTGGCTTTTTGGTTGGCGCGTTTGATTTTTTCCAGTTTCTGTTTGATGCGCTGTTGCTTCAGGGGCGACAGGTAATCGACAAACAGTTTGCCTTCAAGGTGGTCCAGCTCGTGCTGAACACAGATAGCCAGAAGGTCATCCGCTTCGAATTGGTATTCGTTGCCGTCACGATCCAGTGCTTTAACCGTCACTTCTGATGCGCGGGACACCAGCGCGCGTGCGCCGGGAACAGACAAGCAGCCTTCTTCGATGCCGTCTTCACCGCGCTTCTCGATGATTTCCGGGTTGATCAGCACCATCGGCTCGTCGCGGGTTTCTGAAATATCAATCACAACGATGCGCTGGTGGATGTCCACCTGAGTCGCCGCAAGGCCAATGCCTTCTTCGTCGTACATGGTTTCCAGCATGTCATCAACAATGGTCTGGATCTCTGGTGTGACGCTCTCTACCGGTTTCGCCACCGTGCGTAGGCGATCGTCCGGGAAGGTCAAAACCTGTAATACACTCATAAACGTCTCTTAAATATGTTGAACTGCGCCGTATCCGGCTTCGGTAATTGGGCTAATTCTAGACATTTTGCTATTCAAATGACAGCATCCAAATCGAAAGTACGCTTTTGGAGACAAGGGATGTTTAAAAAGCTTATCATTTTTTGTCTGGCGCTGGGGCTGCCAGGCGTGATAGCTGCGTCAGAAGTGCGTTTGAGCGCTGATGCGCCTGAAAACTATACGGTGAAAAAAGGCGATACCCTTTGGGATATTGCGGGCCTGTATCTTGAAAAACCTTGGCACTGGCCGACGCTTTGGCAACACAATCCGGCAATCAAAAATCCTCATCTTATCTATCCGGGCGACAAACTTCGCCTGAGCTGGCTTGATGGCAAACCTGTGCTTTCTTATACGGCAGGGGCTAACCGTGCCGACTCAACCCCTATCAACAGCACTTCGCCATCGGTTCTGCGCCAGTTCTTGACCTATGACACCCTCATTCATGAGCGTGAGTATTTGCTCGCTCCGCGAGTATTGGGCACGCAGGAAGGATGGAGTTATATCTCTAAACGCACGCCGTTTTTTGTTGATAAGTCTTTAGACACAGAAGAGTGGTTTATTTACCGCACTGTGACGGATTTCCAGCGGGAAAAGGGTGATGCGATGGTTCGCATGATAAGCCTCAAGAAAGTCGGGGAAGCCAAGCTGGTGCGCTCACTCGATGATATTGCTGAGATGACGCTGACCCACCAAAATCAGGAAATCAAACCTAACGATATTCTATTGCCTGCGCTTGGTGCGAAAACCGGAGAGATTTTCCACCCTAAACCCGCGCCTGAGGGGGTTGAGGGCAGAATGGTCGGACACCTTTACGGCAGCAACTATGTTGGACACCGTCAAATCGTAGTGGTCGATCTGGGCGAACAGGACGGCCTGAATGAAGGACATACCCTTTCGGTGGTGGTGCCGGGTGTGGCAATGAAAGGCACTAAGGGTGAGATGCGCTACGACAGCGATATCGACAACGGTGGCGGCGATGTGGTGAAAGTCTTGCCATCAACATCGGCAGGCACTTTATTGGTTATCCGCAGCTATCCTTTCTTCAGTCTTGCCATGGTGGTGGAAGCCGATAAGCCACTGAAAGCGGATATGCCGGTTATCGCAGCGGAAGGATAAGATGTATCGCGAGCTTGAGTGGTGGCTTAGGCTCGCCGCCGTTCCCCGCCTCGGCAGTCAGGCGGTCAGTAAGATCATCAGCCGGTACCCACCGCACAAGCTGGACGCGCTGGAGGACATCGAGCTAGCAGCACTTGGCTTAAAGCCCGCTCAAATTCAGGCGCTGCGACAACCTGACTTTTCCATTATCGACAAATGCCTGACCTGGGCATCAGCACCGGGCAGGCACATCATCTCGCTGACCGACTCCCGTTATCCTTATCTCTTAAAGCAAATCAGTGGTGCTCCCCCTCTTTTATTCGTCGACGGCGATCCCCATATACTGTCACTGCCGCAACTTGCGATGGTTGGTAGCCGCCATGCATCCAACGATGGCTTATCACTGGCCCATGCTTTTGCCAAAGAGCTTGCCGCTCACGATGTCGTCGTGACCAGCGGTTTGGCGCTAGGTATTGATGGCCGTGCTCATCGCGGGGCACTCGATGGCAAAGGGAAAACCATTGCCGTGTTGGGCTCGGGGCTTGAGAAGATTTATCCTGCCAGACACCGTCAACTGTCTGACGATATCAGGGAGAATGGCGCACTGGTGTCAGAGCTTTGGCCCTGGTCGCCGCCAAAACCTGCATTTTTCCCGAGACGAAATCGCATTATCAGCGGTCTATCTACAGGGGTGCTGGTGGTGGAAGCGGCAATGAAGAGTGGTTCGCTGATCACCGCCAGATTAGCACTTGAACAAGGGCGGGATGTCTTTGCTTTACCGGGTTCAATCCATAACCCACATGCGAAAGGCAGTAACGGCTTGATAAAGCAGGGCGCTTTTCTGGTGGAGTCGGTAGACGAGATTTTAGAGCAGGTTGGTGCATTGGCCGGCTGTGCAATTAACCACCAGTTGGAGGTCGCTCAGGCCCAAGTTTTGCAAGAAGAATTGCCATTTCCTGAACTGTTGGCTAACGTAGGAAATGAAGCAAGGTGTGTCGATGTGCTTGCAGAAATCTGCGATGAACCCGTTCACGAAATCATGATGCAGTTGTTAGAACTTGAGCTACAGGGGCTGGTAACAGCGGTACCCGGTGGTTATGTCAGAACGAGGAGGGGATAGCCATGATGGACATCTTAATGTACCTGTTTGAAACCTATATCCACAGCGATGTTGAGTTGATGGTGGATCAGGACGAACTGGCTGATGAACTCTCCAGAGCTGGATTTCATCAAGACGATATATACAAAGCGCTGAACTGGCTTGAAAAGCTGGCGCTACTTCAAGACGCCGACAAAACCCCATACCTTACTGGCGGCGCGCTCACTTCTGTTCGTATCTATACCCCGAAAGAGATGGATCGACTGGATACCGAGAGCCGAGGTTTTCTGACTTTCCTTGAGCAAATCAGCGTACTGAGCCCTGAAACCCGTGAAATGGTGATTGACCGTGTTATGGAACTCGATACGCAGGAATTTGTGCTGGAAGATCTGAAATGGGTGATCCTGATGGTGCTGTTTAACGTGCCCGGCAACGAGCGCGCGTACGATCAAATGGAAGAGTTACTCTACAGCACAGCGGAAGATGAATACCTTCACTGATTTGAGGCTGGTCTGTTTTGGCTGGAAAAATTGACGATTCCCTGTTCAGCGCCCATGAACATGCGCTGGAAAATGAAGAGCGCTGCCCTAAATGTGGCAGCGCTCTTGTTATCAAGCACAGTAAACGCGGCCCTTTCAAAGCGTGTACTGGCTACCCGGCTTGTGATTTCATCGAGTCACTGAACCACAATGACGGACACATAGTGAAAGAGCTTGGCATGCCGTGCCCGGAATGTGGCAACGAGTTGGTGCTCCGCCAAGGGCGCTTCGGTATGTTTATCGGCTGTTCGGCGTATCCGGAATGCCAACATATCGAAAAGCGCGATCAGGAACCTGAAGCGGAAACCATGGACATCAGCTGTCCTGAGTGCCGCAAAGGAAAACTGCACGAGAAGAAATCGCGTTTTGGTAAAGCCTTCTATGCCTGTGACGCTTACCCGAAATGCAAATTCGCCGTGAATCTTAAACCCATCAAGGGCAACTGTGAGGTTTGCGGATATCCGCTTCTGCTGGAGAAAAAACTGGCGGCGGGCATCGTGAAAGTCTGTGCGGATAAAAAGTGTCAACACAAACAGGGGCAATGACCCAAAGTCGACGTGTTTGGTATTAGAAAAAAGAAAAGCCGCTAGCAGCGGCTCTTCTCGTTTTGGGCTTGATTCATTCAGCTTAATGTTTCTGCGGCACTTTGAAGGGCAGGAAACTCAGCGTCGTCCAAGTGGTTGGCGACCTCCTGAAGTGCTTCACTCAATGCCCTTGCATTGTCTGCGCACAGGTTGATGTGGCCAATCTTACGGCCCGGTCGCGGCGCTTTGTCGTACCAATGCACATGCGCCAGTCCCATGACATCCGTTGGGACAGTCACTTCACCGACGATGTTGATCATCGCAGTCGGACGAATGCGTTTGGCACTGCCAAGCGGTAAGCCACAGACTGCGCGAAGGTGGTTCTCAAACTGACAGACCTCTGCACCTTGCTGTGTCCAGTGACCGGAGTTATGCACGCGCGGCGCTATCTCGTTCACTTTCAGGTTGCCGCCGACATCAAAAAATTCAATCGCCAATACGCCGACATAATCCAGTGTGTCTGCCACCGCTTTAAACATGGCTTCAGCCTGAGCCTGAACTGCATCATTGTCGCCAGCTGCCACCGACACGCTCAAGATACCGTTGGTATGGATGTTCTCGGTCAGTGGGTAAATTTCCAAATCGCCTTTGGCATTGCGCGCACCGATTAACGACACTTCGCGGTCAAATGGCACGAATTCTTCAGCAATCACACACTGACGTGCGCCTTGCGGAGAGGTTTTGAGGAACTGATCGATATCCTGCCACACCGATTCAATGTCTGAATCTGGCTTCAGGCGCCACTGGCCTTTGCCGTCATAGCCATCAAGGGCGCTTTTCAGGATGAGTGGAAGGCCGATATTGGCGATTGCCTTGTCATAATCTTCTCGCGATTCAATCACCTGATAACGGGCATTGGCTACACCTGCTTTATCCAGCAATGCTTTTTCCAGACGGCGGTCGCCACCGGTCAGGATGGCTGTTTCACCAGGGTAAAATTTACCGCTTGCCTGACAGACTTCCAGTACATCTGGCGCGATGTGTTCAAACTCGGCAGTAATCACGTCGGCATCGGCAATCCCGTTTTCCAGACCTTGCCCAAGCACTTCCAGCGTGACCGGGTGCACAAGGTTACCGCTTCGCACATCGTACGCGCTAATCTTAAGATTTAGGGGGGCGCCTGCCAGCGCCATCATACGTGCCAGCTGTCCGGCACCGAGAACCAGCACATTCATGATTAATCTACCGATGGGTCAGGGTTAGCGAGAACGGTGTCTGTTTGGTTCTGACGGAAAGCGTCGACTTTCGCCATCAGCTCTGCATCATTAGTGGCCAGAATTTGTGCCGCAAGTAGACCGGCATTCGCGGCACCCGCATCACCAATCGCCAGCGTACCGACTGCCACACCTTTTGGCATTTGAACGATAGACAGTAGCGAATCCATCCCTTTCAGTGCTTTTGACTGAACCGGTACACCCAGTACAGGAAGGCTGGTAAATGCAGCGGTCATCCCAGGTAGGTGAGCAGCACCACCTGCGCCGGCAATAATCACTTTCAGGCCACGTGAAGCAGCTTCGCTGGCATAATCTGCGAGCAGGTCAGGAGTGCGGTGGGCGGAAACCACTTTGGTTTCGTAGGCAACGCCGAAGTGATCCAGCATATCTGCTGCGTTTTTCATGGTTGGCCAGTCTGACTTAGAACCCATGATGATGCCGACTTTCATAGTAACTCCTGTAAATGCTCGTTAACCGCTGAAACATGGAAAGTGGGCGCATTATATCGGCAAAAAGCGGCAAGGAAAACGTTTGCGTCAGTCTGTTTGCTGCTGTTTGGATGCCTGATATAAACGGGACTGATAGAAAGTCTGTTTCGATTTGTGACAAAAGTGTTGAGAACGTCGGGTAAAGTTAGTCATAGTAAGCCGAATTTTTTCGGGTAGAGGCAGGAGAAGAGCATTGGCGAATTTAGAGCAATGCGTGGCAGCGTTGGCGCGCGGGGAAGTTATCGCGTATCCCACAGAAGGGGTATTTGGTGTGGGCTGTGACCCGGACAGCCCAGCCGCTGTGCAGGCGCTTTTAGATGTAAAAGAGCGTGATAAGGCCAAAGGCCTTATTCTGATCGCGGCAGAGCTTTCCCAGTTGGATGGATACATTGACTTCGATAGCCTGAGTGAATCAGTGAAAGCCGAGGTTTTAGCTACCTGGCCGGGCCCAGTTACCTGGGTCATGCCGGCGGGCAAAAAGATCACCAACTGGGTGACTGGGCAGTTTGATACTGTCGCTGTGCGCGTTTCCGATCATCCAGATGTCCGCGAGCTGTGTCTTTCTTATGGCAAACCCATCACATCAACCAGTGCCAACCTCAGCGGTGAAGAACCGTGTCGCAGTGTGGCGGAAGTGGTAGAGCAGTTGGGTAGCCGTGTGCCGAATGTTTTAGAAGGAAAAATTGGCGGACGTGACAAGCCTACCGAGATCCGAGATGCGCGTTCTGGTAAGGTGCTTCGTCAGGGCTAAATAAAAGTACAAGGAAATCACGTGGAGAATCAGAACCTTCCTCAGCAGGTTGATAAAGAGGCGGTTAAGCGCTTTTTGCTGTCGTTGCAGGACACGATATGTGCGGCGCTGGAAAAAGAAGACGGCGGTGCGACATTTGAGGAAGATGCCTGGGAAAGACCTGCAGGCGGCGGTGGTAAAAGCCGGGTGCTTCGCGATGGCAATGTATTTGAGCAGGCTGGCGTGAACTTCTCCCACGTGTTTGGGGACAAAATGCCAGGCTCGGCGACGGCGCACCGTCCTGAACTGGCAGGCAGAGGCTTTGAAGCCATGGGTGTGTCTTTGGTGGTGCATCCGAAAAACCCGAATGTTCCGACTTCCCACGCTAATGTCCGCTTCTTCATTGCCGAAAAAGAAGGGGAAGCCCCGGTTTGGTGGTTTGGTGGAGGTTTCGATCTCACGCCTTTCTATCCGGTAGAAGAAGATTGTGTCCACTGGCACCAAACCGCGAAGTCTATTTGTGCACCCTTTGGCGCTGATGTTTATGCTGAGCACAAAGCCTGGTGTGATCGTTATTTCTTCCTGCCTCACCGTAACGAAACCCGTGGTGTCGGCGGTCTTTTCTTTGATGATTTGAACCAGTGGGGATTCGACAGGTCTTTCGATTACATAAAAGCCGTGGGTGAGGGTTACCTCGATGCTTACCTCCCGATCGTGCAGAAACGCAAAGACGCCGCTTACGGTGAACGTGAGCGTGAATTCCAACTTTATCGCCGTGGGCGTTATGTTGAGTTTAATCTTGTCTACGATCGTGGCACTCTGTTTGGTCTGCAAAGCGGCGGACGGACAGAATCAATCCTGATGTCTATGCCACCACTGGTGCGCTGGGAGTATGGATTCGAGCCTGAGCCGGGATCTGCTGAAGAGAAGCTCTACAAAGAGTTTTTGAAACCAAGGGAATGGTAATTCAAGGAAAACAAAGTCGTGGATAAATATGTCGTTGTCGGCAACCCGATCTCACACAGTAAGTCCCCTTTTATACACACCTTGTTTGCGCGCCAGACTGCGCAGGCAATGAATTATGAGACGCTCGAAGCGCCAATCGGTGGTTTTGAGGAAGCGGTAACTGCCTTTTTTAACAGTGGCGGCAAAGGATGTAACGTCACTGTGCCTTTTAAAGAAGAGGCGTTTAAGTTGGCCACTATGCTGACAGAGCGGGCTAAGCTCGCTGGGGCGGTGAACACACTGAAAAAGCTTGATGATGGCGGCATACTCGGCGATAACACGGACGGGGAAGGTCTGGTGCAGGATCTGCTGAGTCACCATGTCCAACTCGAAGGCGCTAAAATCTTACTGCTTGGTGCAGGTGGCGCAGCGAGGGGAGTGATTCTTCCCTTACTGGCTCACGAGCCCGCACAATTGGTAATAGCTAACCGCACTGCCAGTAAAGCCGAGATGCTGGCATCACTCTTTGCGGATAACGGCAGTGTGTCGGCAACCAGCTTTGAATCGCTTGAAGGAGAGTTTGATGTGGTGGTGAATTCCACATCTGCCAGCCTTTCAGGAGAACACCCGCAAATCTCAGCGACTGTGTTTGGCAGTCAAACTGTGGTTTACGACATGGTATATGGTTCAGGCGTGACCAGCAGTAACCAGTGGGCTCTGGATAACGGTGCCGCCCGTGTGATTGACGGATTGGGTATGCTGGTGGGACAAGCGGCGGAGAGTTTTACGATTTGGCGTGGTATCAGGCCGGGAACCGGACAGGTGCTGAGAGAGCTTCGCCGTAATCTTGCTGAATAGATGAAGTACAGGTGAACCAGAACATCCTTTTCCCTGACCTACAACAGGTCGATACTGAAAAATGCGCTGTTCGCTTTGATGCGCAGCAAGCAGGCTCTTTGATTTCCTGTTTTATCTCGATAGCTGATCTGGAAAAGAGAGAGCGAGTAGCTTTGAATACAGAAGAAGCGATTCTGGCAGCGTTTGCTGGGAATCGCTTCGATCTGGAAGAGTTAGCAGAAGAAGCTATTGAAGAGGAAGACTTCAATGCGTCTGGTGAGATCTGGGTGCGTTAACCTTCGAGCACTGCGATGTACTCATTTTTCGTGACAACATAGTTATCAGACGATTTCTGCAAAAAGGCGCGTTCCGCTTCTTTCAAAGGGCGCGCTTGTTTTACCGGACTGCCCACATAGAGAAAACCAGACTCTAAGCGTTTACCTGGTGGGACCAAACTGCCTGCACCCACCATCACTTCATCTTCTATTACTGCACCATCGAGAACAATTGCGCCCATGCCGACCAGCACTTTATTGCCAATGGTGCAGCCATGCAGCATGACCTTGTGCCCGACGGTCACGTCATCACCAATGATCAGCGGATAGCCTTCTGGATTTTCTTTATTCTTATGGGTGACATGAAGTACTGAGCCATCCTGAATGTTAGACCGCTGGCCGATACGGATATGATTAACGTCACCACGTGCAGCAACCAAAGGCCAAATGCTTGCGTCATCACCAAGAGTAATATCGCCAACTAATACAGAAGAAGGGTCGAGGTAAACGCGTTCACCGACTGTTGGAAGGATACCTTTATAGCTGCGAAGTACAGAAGACATAGAGAATTCCAAATAAGGATGATTGAAAACAGACTATCTTGATGCGTAAAAGAGTGCAATTCTTGTTCATTTTAATGCACTTTAATGCTGTTTTGGGCGAAAAGTAATCGAACGCACCGTTTTTCATAAAAAACCTCAAAAAAGCCCTTGCCAGAATTTCAGACCTCCCTATAATGCCGCCTCACCGACACGGAGAGCGGCTCCCACAGCGGAAACGCCCACTCAAATCGGCACGGCGAAGGCCTCAAAAATTGAGTTGAAATAAACGCTTGACGCGCTGTTTCGAATCAGTAAAATGGCCGCCCGCTT
>NZ_CANDOD010000030.1:0-37583 GCF_947387585.1 Grimontia sp. SpTr1 | reverse complement strand
CGCTCGTAGCTCAGCTGGATAGAGTACCTGGCTACGAACCAGGCGGTCGGAGGTTCGAATCCTCCCGAGCGCGCCATTTCACTTTCACCTTGATTGATACCTTTATGCAATCAATGCCTGCGCGACCGTAGCTCAGCTGGATAGAGTACCTGGCTACGAACCAGGCGGTCGGAGGTTCGAATCCTCCCGGTCGCGCCATTTCTTTTCTGCATTTCTATTCGAAATTTCCGACTAATCTCTCACTGTCTCAAAAGCCTTACTTTTCTCTATATTTTCCGTTTTTATACTTTTACTACTTTATCTGCTCACTGTTCTTCTTATTCGAGAAAAAACCGCTTAACTCACTAAAAAATAGCACTTTTACACTGCGAACTTTCCGCAACAAGTTGCGGCCAGTTTTAGGTGTCTGGTATTAACAAAATGGTAACAATTGTCCGTATTTATTGCGTCTGAGGCCGAAAATGAAGCAATTGACGAGTATTGCAGGATTGTCATTATTGCAGTTTGTTAGTATTTTGACCGATAACTTAACTGAGTGAGTAAATTCTCAACAAAATGTAAAATACGTTTCGTTGAGAAAAGTCGTGCCGATTTTCCGGTAAATGGAATACGGTAACCTGCAAGGAAGCAAACATATGGATTTGGGTAGTACTCTTCAGCACGCCGCTACACTCATGCTGACAGGCATGGTAGTGGTTTTCGTCTTTCTTACCATCTTGGTCGGTCTGGTCAAGCTGATGTCCCGCTTGGTCCCCGAAGAGTTGCCACCTCAGGCAACCACCACGACCACCCCATCAAATAACAATAATGGTCAGGTGTCAGGGGAAACTATTGCTGCGATTTCTGCAGCAGTACATAAATACCGTAATCGCCAGCGCTAGCTGATGCGAAACATACAATTACAAGGAGTTTTGTCGTATGTCTAAGCCACTCGCTATTACAGACGTTGTCTTGCGTGATGCGCACCAATCGCTGTTTGCGACCCGTATGCGTCTTGATGACATGTTACCGATTGCCGCTGCGTTAGATGATGTCGGTTACTGGTCATTGGAAACCTGGGGCGGCGCAACCTTTGATGCCTGTATCCGCTTCTTGGGTGAAGACCCATGGGTTCGCCTGCGCGAACTGAAAAAAGCGATGCCGAAAACCCCAATGCAAATGCTGTTGCGTGGTCAGAACCTACTGGGTTACCGGCATTATGCGGATGACGTGGTAGAGAAATTCGTTGAGCGTGCCCACGCCAACGGTATGGACGTATTCCGTATTTTTGATGCGATGAATGACGTGCGTAACTTTGAGAAAGCAGTGAAATCCGCTGTGGATGTTGGCGCGCATGCTCAAGGTACGTTGTCTTACACCACTAGCCCTTACCACACACTGGACACCTGGACAGATCTGGCAAAACGCCTTGAAGATCTGGGCTGTCACTCCCTGTGTATCAAAGACATGTCTGGCCTGCTCAAGCCTTATGAGGCAGAAGAGCTGATCAAGCGCATCAAAGCTTCTTGTGATATCCCTCTTGCGCTGCACTGCCATGCAACAACCGGTCTTTCTACTGCTACTGCAGTTAAAGCGGTAGAAGCGGGTCTGGATGTGCTGGACACTGCGATTTCCTCAATGAGCCAAACTTACGGCCACACGCCAACAGAAACCGTTGTAGCTATGCTGCAAGGCACTGAGCGTGATACTGGCCTGCAGCTCGAGAAAATCGAGCCAATTGCCGCTTACTTCCGTGAAGTTCGTAAGAAGTACGCGAAGTTTGAAGGTCAGCTGAAAGGCGTTGATTCTCGCATCCTGATTGCTCAGGTACCGGGCGGCATGCTGACTAACATGGAAGGCCAGCTTAAAGAGCAGGGCGCAGCCGATCGTTTGGATGAAGTACTGGAAGAGATCCCTCGCGTTCGTGAAGACTTGGGTTATATCCCACTGGTGACACCAACTTCTCAAATCGTTGGTACTCAGGCGGTCATCAACGTACTGACCGGCGAGCGTTATAAGAGCATCACCAAAGAAACAGCGGGCGTGCTGAAAGGCGAATATGGCGCAGCACCAGCAGAAGTAAACAAAGAGCTTCAGGCACGTGTGCTTGATGGTGGTGAAGCCATCACTTGTCGTCCTGCTGATTTGATCGAGCCAGAGCTTCATATTTTGACTGATGAGCTGATTGCTAAGTCGAAAGAAGAAGGCATCTTGCTGGCAGAAGCGCAGGTTGATGACGTCCTGACTTACTCTCTGTTCCCGCAGGTTGGTCTGAAGTTCCTGAAAAACCGTGGCAATCCGGATGCCTTTGAGCCAGTGCCAGGTACTGAGCCTGAAGTCGCAGCAGCTCCTTCAGCACCTGCTTCTGCGGGTGGCACTGAAGCTTACAGTGTTCAGGTCAATGGTCAGGTTTACGATGTGGTCGTTGGTCCGCAAGGCGAGCTGACATCTGTCACGCCTTCTGGTGCAGCGCCAATTGCTGCAGCTGCTCCCGCACCAACAGCAGGTGCATCTGAAGCGGTTGCAGCGCCTCTGGCAGGTAACATCTTCAAAGTGGTTGCAAAACAAGGTCATCAGGTTCAGGAAGGCGATGTGTTGCTTATCCTGGAAGCAATGAAGATGGAAACAGAAGTTCGCGCAACCCGCGCTGGTGTCGTGCAAGACGTGATGGTGAAAGAAGGTGACTCTGTTACCGTTGGTTCACCACTACTGAGCCTGGCGTAAGAGGAAAATCATGGAAGGTTTGTTAATCCTCTGGAGTGAAACCGGTCTGGCCAACTTTGAATTTGGCCAACTGGTGATGATCACTGTCGGTTGTATTCTTTTGTTTCTTGCCATTCGCAAAGGCTTTGAGCCCTTGCTGCTGCTACCAATCGGTTTTGGTGCGGTATTGGCGAACATCCCGAATGCCGGCTTTACCGAGCCAGGCGGTGTGCTTTACTACGTCTACTACGTTGGCATTGAGTCTGGAATCTTCCCACTGCTGATCTTTATGGGCGTGGGTGCGATGACTGACTTTGGTGCATTGATTGCTAACCCTCGTACCCTTTGGCTGGGCGCGGCTGCGCAGTTTGGTATCTTCGCCACCTTGTTTGGTGCCATCTTGCTGAACCTGATTCCTGGCATGGAGTTCTCGCTGGCAGATGCGGCATCTATCGCTATTATCGGTGGTGCGGACGGCCCAACAGCCATCTTCCTTGCCAGTCGCCTCTCTCCAGACCTGCTGGGTGCTATTGCGGTTGCGGCATACAGCTACATGGCGCTGGTGCCAATTATCCAGCCGCCAATCATGAAGCTGCTGACCAACGAGGAAGAGCGTAAGATCGAGATGCAGCAACTGCGTCACGTGTCTAAGACAGAGAAAATCATCTTCCCATTGGCGGTACTGATGATGGCGATTCTGTTCCTGCCTTCTGCGACACCGCTGGTTGGTATGTTCTGTCTGGGTAATCTGATGCGTGAATGTGGTGTGGTTGACCGTCTGTCAAACACGGCGCAAAACGAGTTGATCAACATCGTGACCATCTTCCTGGGTCTTGCTGTGGGTTCTAAGCTTCAGGCGGAATCATTCCTGAAGTTTGAAACGCTGGGTATTCTGGTACTGGGTGCGGTCGCGTTCAGTATCGGTACAGCGGCTGGCGTATTGATGGCTAAGCTTTTGAACAAATACAGCAAAGACAACATCAACCCACTGATTGGTGCGGCAGGTGTTTCGGCTGTACCTATGGCTGCACGTGTGGTTAACAAGGTAGGTCTTGATTCCAACCCGCATAACTTCCTGTTGATGCACGCAATGGGGCCAAACGTCGCAGGCGTATTGGGCTCAGCGGTTGCAGCAGGTGTTCTGCTGGCACTGGTTGGCTAACCCTTTAAAATACGCTCACAAAATAATAAGGCGGAAGGCATTGAGTCTTCCGCCTTTTTTATTAACACTGGAAAAAATGCTGGTGCAGAAAAAGGATGAAACCATGCCAAAGAACCTCCAACTTGCGATCACTGCTTTCGGTGAACCAGATACCCTCAAGCTGCAACAAACCGATATTCCCAACCCATCTGAAGGCCAGATACTGGTGAAAGTGGCGTTCGCAGGCGTTAACCCAATCGATGCCAAAACCCGTGCGGGTCTTGGTTGGGGCGCAGAGAAAATCAAAGACAGCTTGCCCTGGACGCCTGGCTTTGATGCAGCAGGTGTGGTCGTGCAGGATAGCGCAACGTTTAAGGCTGGTGATCGTGTCGTGGGTCGTATTGTTGAAGGTGGAGGGTATGGTCAGTATCTTTGCGCGCCTTCTGACGCGCTCTCTTTTGTGCCAGAGGATGTATCTTTGGAGCAAGCCTCAACGCTTCCCGTTGCGGGTCTGACTGCTTTGCAGGCGCTTGAGTTAGTCAATACGACCAAAGACGACAAAGTACTGATCCTGGCAGGCGCAGGCGGTGTTGGCCATATCGCTATCCAGTTGGCGAAAGCAAAGGGTGCAGATGTCTATGCCAGCTGTTCCGCCAAAAATGCAGAGTTTGTTTCCTCGTTGGGGGCTATCGCTTTGGATTATGGCAAAGCACCACTTGAACAGCAGGTTCAGGACATTGATGTTCTGATTGACCTGATGGGCGGCGATGTTGGCGAAGCGGCACTAGCTTCGGTGAAAGCCGGTGGTCGTGTGGTCACTGTGCCAACTATTACGGCTCCGCGCATTATTGAAGCGGCAGAGAAACGCGGTGTCATTGCTCAGGGGATGCTGGTACAGCCGAATGTTACCCAACTTGATGCGCTGCTGAATGCGGTGTCGGACAAATCGCTTACCATCGAAATCAGTAAAATTTATCCACTTGAAGACGGTGTTCAGGCGCATGTCGAAATCCAAAGCGGCAGAACCCGCGGAAAAATTCTTTTGGAGATCCCGCAATAATGAGTCGTTACGACAAATACGAAGCGCTAATTTTCGACCTCGATGGCACTCTGCTCGATTCCATGCCTGCGCACTTTGCAGCCTGGCAGCAAACAGCCTCTGACTTTGGGTTTGAGGTTGATGAAAGTTGGTATCACTCCCGTGGTGGCAGTCCGACGATTTTGACGGCTCAAACTTTGGTGAAAGAGTTAGAGCTGGCGATTGAGCCCCAAATATTGGCTGACCACAAAACGCAGTCTTTCAAATATCTGATGGAAGATCATCTTGAGCAACTGCCGTTTGTTGAAGTGGCTAAATACTATGCAGGCCAAAAGCCGATGGCAGTAGGAACAGGAACCTTGACTGATATTGCGACGAGAATGCTGGAGAAATCAGGGCTTCTCCATTTGTTTGATTATGTGGTGGGGGCGGATCAGGTCTCTGCCCACAAACCTGCGCCGGATACCTTTTTGCACTGTGCGCAGCTCATGAATGTGTCACCGGAAAGGTGTCTGGTGTTTGAAGACGCGATATTTGGCATTGACGCTGCGGCCGCAGCAGGGATGGATGTCATAGATGTACGGGTGACAGACGTTGGATTGGATTAGTGGTGACTCTGCGCTGTGGGTCTTGTTTTCGACCGGTTTTCTCAGCGCAACCTTGCTTCCCGGTGGCTCAGAAGCCAACCTGATTTACCTTCTTAAACAGAGTGATTACGGTATAGCCATACTGGTCATGGTGGCGACTTTGGGTAATACCCTTGGTGGCATGACCAACTATTGGATAGGCCGTTTTATTCCTGCGCGAACCCTTAGCCAAAAACACGGTCAAAGAGCCATTAGCTGGCTGCAACGTTACGGTTACTGGACCTTGCTGCTAAGCTGGCTTCCTATTATTGGTGACCCCCTTTGTCTTGCTGCCGGATGGCTGAGACTCAAACAACGTTGGTGCTGGATCTTGATAGCGATAGGTAAAGCGCTGCGTTATCTCATTCTGGCACTGGTCACCCGAGGCCTTCTTTTTTAACGATCATAGAAAGGATAGTTAGTGCGTTATTTTATCCTCACTGCCGCTGTATTAGGGCTGTCGGGTTGTGGCGTGTATCAGGCCACTTCCCAGCCTTCATTGCCCGAAGGCATCACGTTTATCGAACAAGAGAAAGCAGGCGAGAACACCCCGTCGATTCCTTATCAAAAATACCAGCTGGACAACGGCCTGACAGTGGTCTTGCATCCGGATGATTCTGATCCTCTGGTGCATGTGGACGTGACATATCATGTCGGCTCCGCGCGTGAAGAGCCAGGTAAATCTGGCTTTGCGCATTTCTTCGAGCACATGATGTTTCAGGGCTCGAAGCATGTCGGCGATCAGCAGCATTTCAAGTTTGTTACCGAATCTGGTGGTAGCGTCAATGGCACCACTAACCGCGACCGCACCAACTACTATCAAACCGTGCCTGCCAATGAGCTGGAAAAAATGCTGTGGCTGGAATCGGACAGAATGGGTTTTCTGCTTGAAGCGGTCTCCCAGCGTAAGTTCGAAATCCAGCGTGACACGGTGAAAAACGAACGGGCACAGAACTTTGAAAACCGCCCGTATGGTCTGGTCCATGAAACGCTGGCCGCGGCGCTTTATCCGCCAACTCACCCTTACAGCTGGCCGACGATTGGCTATGTAGAGGATTTGAACGGCGTTGATGTTGACGATTTGAAAGCCTTCTTCTTGCGTTGGTATGGCCCGAACAATGCCACGCTAACCATTGGTGGTGATATCGATGTTGAGCAGACACTGAAGTGGGTGAACAAATACTTTGGTGATATCCAGCGTGGGCCGGAAGTGAAAGCGGCGGACAAATGGCCTGTGACTATTGACGCTGACCGTTTTGTGACGCTCGAAGACAATATTCAGCAGCCAATGCTGGTGATGAGCTGGCCAACCGAATACCCGGGTGCGGATTCCCGCGTGGCGATCGATATGTTGGGCTCGGTGCTAGGACAAGGGCGAAACAGCCTGCTGTATCAAGATTTGGTGAAACCGGGGAAAGCGCTCAGTGCCAGTGCCTATCAGGATTGTGCAGAGCTTTCCTGTAATTTCCAACTCTACGTGTTAGGTAACCGTGATCAGGATCTTAGCGAGCTTCGCGGTGATGTGATGAAGGTGCTGGATTCACTCAAAGTCCGCGGCATCAAAGAAGACGATCTGGAACAGGTGAAAGGCAGCGCGGAAGCAGGTGCCGTGTTTGGCCTGCAAAGTGTGCAGGGTAAGGTTTCCCAGCTTGCGTCGAATGAAACCTTTTATGGTGACCCAGATAGGCTGGCAAGCTGGCTTGATGAGCTGAATGGCGTGACCACCCAAGACGTGGAAAATGCCTTTAGCCGCTTTGTGTGGCAACAGCCTTCGGTGAATGTGTCAGTGGTGCCTAGAGGTCAACAACGCCTGCAAGCGGCTGAGCAAAACTACACCGCAACCCGGGCGATATCATCCGGTGAGTCAGAAAAGCAGGTGATGCGTTACACCCCGGAAACGTTTGATCGCAGCGTACCGCCGGCCCCTAACGGTTCAGTATCGGTGAAAGTACCTGAGCTTTATCACGCCAAGCTGGGCAATGGGATTGAGATCTCCGGCGCTGAATCAAACGAAACGCCGACAGTGACTGTGCATCTGGTGCTTCCTGCCGGAAGTTTGATGGAGCCAAAAGGCAAAAATGGATTGGCGTCTCTGACGGCAGATTTGATATCTGAAGGCACGACCAATCGAAGCAGTGAAGATATTACTGCTGAGTTAGATCGCCTTGGCTCAAGCATCAGTATCAGCGCGTCATCACGTGGTACCACAATCAGTGTTTCCTCATTGACCAAAAACCTGCGTGAAACCCTGACGCTTGCGGGGGACATGCTGTTTAACCCGCGCTTTGATGAAGCAGATTTCGACCGCTTAAAGAAGCAGGCACTGGAAGGTATTCATTTCAGTCACCAAACGCCGCAATGGCAGGCGGGGCAGGCCAGACGTGAAGTGCTCTACAGTGACCCCTGGCACGCTTTGCCGTCAGAAGGTACCAGGGAAACTTTGAGTGGTCTGACGCTTGATGATGTGAAACAGTTCTATGCAGATAATTATACGCCCGACAATGCGCGACTGATTGCGGTCGGAGACATTGATAAGCAAACCTTACTGTCTAAAGTGAACGGCTTGAGCCGCTGGAAAGGGAATAAGGCCACTGCGCCAGCGCCAGCAGAGCTCAAGCAATATCCACAATCGCAGATTTGGCTGGTGGACAAACCGGGCGCGCCGCAAAGTGTGGTGCAAATGGTACGTCACGCTATGCCTTATGACGCAACGGGTGAGATGTTCAAAACCCAACTGGCAAACTTCAACTTGGCTGGAAATTTCAACTCGCGCCTTAACCTGAATCTTCGTGAGGACAAAGGCTACACTTATGGAGCTGGCGGCTATGTAGTGGGCAATCAGGACACAGGCCGTGTCGTATTTCAGGCGCAAGTGCGCGCAGACAGTACGGTCGATACCGTCCGCGAAATGCAAAATGAACTCAACGAGATGGCGTCAAGTGGCATCACTGACGATGAGTTGAAGTTCCTGCGACTTGCCGTAGGCCAAAAAGATGCGTTGAGCTATGAAACGCCTGGTGATAAAGCCGGTCTTATTGCCAACATGATGCGCCATAAGTTGTCGTCAGATTACAAAGCGCAGCAGAGAGCCATTATTGAGACGGTTTCAAAGGAAACCCTCAATGCACTGGCGGCAAAATGGTTCGAACCTGACGCGTATCAGGTGATTATTGTGGGAGATGCGGCGACACTTGAACCTGCACTTTCCACACTGGGACTGCCCGTAAAGCGTTTAGTGGTTGAGAATTAACCCCTAAACTTCGGCAGGGAAGCCAAGAGTAAATACAGTGAGATGGCTTTTGCCACCAAGAGTGATTATGCTTAGCCATCTTACTGCTTTATGACAATAAACGAGTGCAGCCTTGACTAGTTTCTCCCAAAGGTTGGAAGCGTTCTCCGCAAATCCGGAAGCGCTTAAAGGCATAGGCCGAGGTGTTGAACGCGAAGCATTGCGCATCACACCCCAAGGCACGCTGTCCTCCGACGCCCATCCAAAAGCGTTAGGCTCTGCCCTGACTCATCAATGGATTACCACCGACTTCGCCGAGCAATTGCTGGAATTCATCACGCCGGTGACCTATTCCGTGCCTGAAATGATCTCGCAACTGCAGGACATTCATCGATTCACCTATCGCACACTGGGCGAAGAATCGTTGTGGCCAATGTCGATGCCTTGTTATGTCGCGAACGAAGATGACATCACCTTGGCACAGTACGGTTCGTCAAACGTAGGTCGAATGAAGACCCTGTACCGCCAGGGTTTGAAGCACCGCTATGGCAGCGTGATGCAAATCATCTCCGGCGTGCATTTCAATTTCTCGTTCCCAAGCAGTTTCTGGCAGCAGTTGTTTGGCGATCAGGCACCGTACGCAAGACAGGAATCCGTCTCTGAAGCGTATTTTGGTTTGATCCGAAATTACTACCGCTTTGGTTGGATGATCCCTTATCTGTTCGGTGCCTCACCAGCGCTGTGTGGATCTTTTATCAACAAAACTGAGTCGAAACTGGATTTTAAAGAAGTGGGCAAAGGTACCTGCTATCTGCCATACGCAACCTCACTTCGTCTCAGTGACTTGGGCTACACCAATAATGCACAAAGCAGCCTGAAGATTGGTTTTGATAGTCTAGAGCAATACCTGCGAGGTGTTCGCGCGGCGATTGGTACGCCATCCGCAGATTTTGCCAAGATCGGCGTAAAAGACGAAAACGGTTATCGTCAGCTCAACAGCAATGTGCTCCAGATAGAAAACGAACTGTACGCGCCGATTCGTCCAAAGCGAGTGGCGAAAAGTGGTGAAAAACCGTCTGAAGCGTTGGAGCGCGGCGGTGTTGAATACATCGAAGTTCGCTCGCTGGATGTGAACCCGTTCAGCCCGGTGGGCATTGATGACTATCAGGTTTACTTCCTCGACTTGTTTATTACTTGGTGTGCGCTGTCTGAGTCAGCAGCAATGACAGATTGTGAGCTGCAATGCTGGCGCGAGAACTGGAACAAAGTGGTGTTGGAAGGACGTAAACCGGGTCTGACGCTGCAAATTGGCTGCGATGGTGAACAACTGACGCAAGCCGAGTGGGGACGCCGTGTCTTTGCTGATCTGGCTGAACTGGCAATTGTGATGGACAAAGCTTACGGCGGCGATAAGTACCAGTCTGTTTGCAACGAGCTGTCAGGCTGGTTCGACAACCCGGATAAAACCCTATCAGCGAAACTACTGAAAGATGTACTCGATAATGAAAGCATCGGTAAAGTGGGTATTGGCATTGCTAAAGACAATCAGGCCTTGTTTGCCCAGGGTGACTACGAGACTTTCTCTAAGCAGCAGTTTGAAGCAGAAAGCGAAGCCAGCCTGAAACGTCAGCAAGATGTGGAGCAAGGCGACGGTATCAGCTTCGAGCAGTATCTGGCCGAGTATTTTGGTGATAGTGTATCACTCTGATGTGATACTGCTTTAGCAATAAACAGGCTGGTATCCCCAGCCTGTTTTTGTATGTGCCAATAAAAGCAACAGATAGAAAGGATACCCATGCGCATTTCTCCCAAATGGCTGCTTGTTCTCAGCGCACTGGTATTGAGCGGCTGTGCGGCTCCTCCACCGAAAAATCCCGATAATATTTGCAGCATTTTCCGCCAGTATGATGATTGGTACGAAGATGCGGTCGACATGGAAGATGAATGGGGAACGCCAATCCATATCGCAATGGCGTTTGTGAAACAGGAAAGCTCCTACGTTCATGATGCATTACCTCCCCGGGACTATGTGCTCTGGGTGATCCCGTGGGGACGTGTCAGCAGTGCATACGGGTATGCACAGGCTCAGGACCCTGCGTGGTCTGATTATCAGAAAGCGACCCGCAATGGTGGCTCCCGCACCGATTTTGGGGATGCTATGCAATTTATTGGTTGGTACACCAGCGAAACCCAGAAGCAACTGGGAATTTCGAAGTGGGATGCTTATAACCAGTATCTTGCTTACCACGAAGGACGTGGTGGTTTTAAGCGCGGGACTTACAAATCCAAGCCGAAAGTGATGCAAGTGGCGAGAAAGGTCGAGCGCCAGGCGCAAACTTACGGTGGGCAGTTGAGAAGTTGCCGTGAAGAGTTGGAAGATAACCGAAGCTGGTGGTCATTCTAGCTGGTTTCACAAAAAGGCCTGTTTCAGACAACCAAAAGCGCCGGACCAGGCGCTTTTTCGCGTTTAGCTAGCCTATAGCTACCCAAATTTAAAAACTCGTAGAACCTTTATTCAGGTTGTCCAAAACCCACTGCGAAT
Source organism: Grimontia sp. SpTr1 (assembly GCF_947387585.1). Lineage (NCBI taxonomy): Bacteria > Pseudomonadati > Pseudomonadota > Gammaproteobacteria > Vibrionales > Vibrionaceae > Grimontia > Grimontia sp. SpTr1. The sequence continues at coordinate 26,324 of NZ_CANDOD010000030.1, read as the reverse complement.
TGGTGTCGCCTGCTCGAATCTTGACCCGTAATCAGGCGCTTTGAGTTTAATTTCGTGTTTAACCGTATGAGTTTGGCTAGGTGAATTTTCCATAGAAAGACTCAAACAGCCATCTTTATGCTGCATAGATTAATGTCGTCGCTGACCATCACCAGACTGACTATCATTGACTGATAAGGCAGAGTGTCGGGCATGTCAGAGTTGCTTGATGATACCCAACACACAGGAATCATGATTATAGCCATTTGGGGTTTTGTCACGTGCCAATGAAATTTCGTGATCTATCCGAGCTAACATGCAAATGATTAACTTAATTTTAACAAAATGGTGATATCGATCGTATAAAATCTTTTAATTGGCGCGTTTTTGTTCTATTTTTTTACAAGAATTTCACATGGAAGGTTCCAAAAACATTTTTGTGGGTGATGAATAAATTATCTCGATGTTGTGCTTTTGGGATGTGGTGGCTATGAAAGCTAACGATGGAAAGGGTTTTCCTCAAAAACGTGTCACGATGATTGATGTGGCTAAAGCTGCTGGCGTCTCAAAATCTACAGTTTCACTGGTACTCAATGGCAGCGAGTCAGTCAGTGATGAGAAAAAAAAGCGGGTCAATGAGGCCTGCAGAACCCTTGGTTACGTCTATAACGGCGGGGCTGCTAGCCTGCGTGGCGGGCGTTCTAAAATTGTAGCCATCCTCTCCAACAATCTTACAAGTCCCTACTTCAGCCAAATAATTAAAGGGCTGGAGCCTTACCTCGATGAGCTGGGTTTTATCCCTGTGATTATGGACGTGAACGAGAGTCTGGAACGTCAGAATCAATTTGTTCATGCGCTTCGCGGTCACAATGTGGCTGGCATTATTATTACGCCGGCCCCCGGAACAGACAATCGTTGGATTGATGATATCGTCGCTACCGGGCTCCCTATCATCTCAATCATGCGGGAAGTTGAAAATTCTCTCTCCCCGGCAGTCATGGCTGAAAACCGATTGGGAACCTATTTAGCAACCCGTTCTTTGATTGAACTTGGCCACAAGCACATTGCTTTTGTGGGGGGGCTGGAAACTTTTATTGATCTCAAACTGCGTCACCAAGGCTTTATGGATGCCATGGATGAAGCCGGTTTAACGGTTCCTGATAATTATATTCAGCACAGCCCGAGTAGCCGTTCTGGAGGGCATGAAGCCACTACCCGCCTTTTGTCATTGGCTCCCGAAGTGACGGCTATTGTATGTTTTACCGACGTCGTGGCTTACGGCGTCTATACCGCTTTACACGAAGCCGGAAAACAGCCCGGCGAAGATGTCTCCGTTATTGGATTTGATGATTTGGAAGATTCCCGCCTGATTTATCCCGCTCTCTCAACTGTGAGGGTAAAGGGAGAAGATATTGCGCGGGAAGCATGTTACTTGCTGCAACGCTTGCTGGCTCAACAACAAACACCCAACAAAATACTCGTCGGTGTTGAGTTGATCCAGCGACTGTCTACGCAGGCACCCAAGAGCTTGGTTTAACAAGCTCTGCGTAGTGGGTAGTCGCCGCAAGTTGTTTGGGTACACGGACCTATTGGTCATGTCACAAAACAAACGAGGTAAGCATGAAAAATCAACTGGTAATGTCAATGCTGTCAGCTGCAGTCGCTATCGGAACGGTGACTTCAGCACAAGCGGAAGATGTAGAAGTACTGCACTGGTGGACATCAGGCGGTGAGGCTGCGGCGTTAAATGTACTCAAGGATGACCTTGCGAGCCAAGGCATCGGCTGGCAGGACATGCCGGTAGCCGGTGGCGGTGGCGGTAACGCAATGACGGTTTTGCGTGCCCGTGTGACCTCGGGTAATCCTCCGACTGCGGTACAGATGCTGGGTTTTGATATCCAGGATTGGGCAGCGGAAGATGTGGTAGCCAACCTTAACAGCGTGGCAGATGCCGAAGGTTGGAATACGGTGGTGCCGAATGCGCTGCAAAACTTTGCCAAGTACGATGGTAAGTGGGTGTCTGCGCCGGTGAACGTTCACTCTACCAACTGGATTTGGGCAAACAAAAAGCTGCTCGATGAAGTGGGAGCGAAACAGCCCACCAACTGGGATGAACTGATTGAAACATTGGATAAGCTGAAAGCGGCAGGTTACATCCCGTTGGCACACGGTGGTCAGGATTGGCAGGATGCAACCATCTTTGATGGTGTGGTGTTGACCACTGGTGGTATCGACTTTTATCGCAAAGCCATGGTGGATTTAGATCCGGAAGCACTGGGTTCAGACACTATGGTCAAAGTCTTTGACCGTATGTCACAGCTGCGCGGTTATGTGGATAAGAACTTCCCAGGCCGTGACTGGAACCTGGCTTCTGCCATGGTGATTGAAGATAAAGCAGGCATGCAAATCATGGGCGACTGGGCGAAAGGTGAATTCCTGAAAGCCGGTAAAAAACCAAACGAGGACTTCCTGTGTTTCCGCATGCCAGGTACCCAAGGTATGGTCACCTTCAACTCTGACCAATTCGTGATGTTTGATGTGGGTGATTCAGATGCACAGAAAGCGATGGCCAAAGCCATTATGTCGCCTGAATTCCAATCTGCGTTTAACGTGGTGAAAGGCTCAGTGCCAGCGCGCACCGACGTACCGAATGATGCGTTCGACGCCTGTGGTAAAAAAGGCATGGCGGATCTTGCGGAAGCTAACAAGAGCAACACGCTCGTCGGCAGCATGGCTCATGGCCACGCAGCGCCAGCCGCTGTGAAAAATGCGGTCTATGATGTGGTGACTAACCATTTCAATGGCGGTATGGACTCTAAGCAAGCGACAAAAGCACTGGTGGCTGCTGTTCAGGATGCTCAGTAATCCAATGGGAAAAGGGGACGGGTTAAAGCCCTTCCCCTTTTTATTCTAAGGACAGTCGTTTCTCGTCGTTTGAAGGATCAACTATGGCTTCTCAAGGAAAATACAGTTCGCGCCAGTTCTGGCAGCAACTGTTGCCAAAAATTGTCATTGCTCCCTCGTTCGCGCTGATCCTCTTTTTTGTCTACGGCTTTATCGCCTGGACAACCTACATTTCTTTCAGCCGATCGCGGATGCTGCCGAACTATAACCTCGATGGGGTTCGGCCTTATGAAAAACTCTGGAACAGCCTTAACTGGCAGGTGGCACTCGAAAACCTGGCAGTATTTGGCATCCTCTACATTGTGATTTGCTGTGCGCTGGGGTTGCTACTGGCGATTCTACTCGACCAGAAAATCCGTATTGAAGGCGGGCTTCGCCCCGTGTTTCTCTACCCCATGGCACTTAGCTTTATCGTGACAGGTACCGCATGGAAATGGTTCTTAAACCCTGGTCTTGGGCTTGAGAAAACCATGCATGAGCTGGGTTGGGAGAGCTTCAGCTTTGACTGGTTGATTAACCCGGAAATGGCGATCTATACCGTCGTGATTGCCGGGGTGTGGCAAACTTCAGGTTTTGTCATGGCGATGTTCCTTGCCGGGCTTCGGGGCATCGACAGCGAAATGCTGAAAGCCGCACAGTTAGATGGTGCGTCTTCCTTCCAAATGTATCGTCGCATCATCATTCCTCAGCTTCGTCCTGTGTTTTTGAGCGCCTTCATCGTGCTCGCTCACATGGCTATTAAAAGTTATGACCTGGTTATCGCGCTGACCGGTGGTGGTCCGGGCAATGCGACGGCATTGCCGGCCACCTTTATGTACTCGTACACCTTCTCGCGAAACCAGATGGCTGTGGGTTCGGCGAGCGCCATCATCATGCTGATGACCATTGCAGCAATCATCGTGCCTTACCTTTACAGCGAGTTGAAGGAGCCGAAGCATGGACAGCATTGATAATAAATCGCCGTTTCAGGGTGCGAAATTCTGGCGTGTGCTGATCTATACCACGCTCATCGTGTTCGCCTGCATGTACCTGCTTCCATTGTTCGTGATGCTGGTGACATCATTCAAAGAGCTGGATGAGATACGTCAGGGGAACATGCTGGCGCTGCCGGAAGTATGGACGGTTGAGCCATGGAAAGCAGCTTGGGGAACCGCATGTATTGGCCTTACCTGTGAGGGGATAAGCGGCTACTTTGGTAACTCAATTGCCATCACGGTGCCGGGCGTCCTGCTTTCCACCATGCTAGGTGCGTTGAACGGATATGTACTTACCAAGTGGCGCTTCCCGGGACATAAATGGGTGTTCGGCCTGATGCTGTTTGGTTGCTTCATTCCCTTCCAGGTGGTGCTGGTACCTATGAGCCAAGTGCTCGGTACCCTTGGCATTGCCAATACCACACCCGGGTTGGTAATGGTGCATGTGATTTATGGTTTGGGTTTCACCACGCTGTTTTTCCGTAACTATTACGAAGCGTTTCCTAGCGAGCTGATTCGCGCCGCCATGATTGATGGCGCGGGCTTCTTCCGCATGTTCTTCCGCATTTTGCTGCCAAGTTCCGGCCCCATCATTGTGGTGACCATCATCTGGCAGTTCACCAATATCTGGAACGACTTCCTGTTCGGGGCATCATTCGCATCGGGCGATACCGCGCCGATCACGGTAGCGCTGAACAATCTGGTGAACTCTTCCACGGGTGTAAAGGAATACAACGTCCACATGGCTGGCGCCATGATTGCCGCGCTGCCCACCCTTTTGGTTTATGTCCTGGCCGGTCGCTATTTCGTACGCGGTCTGATGGCTGGCTCAGTAAAAGGATAATCTGAATGGCTTCTTTGACGCTGAATAATGTAAAAAAACGCTTTGGTCATGTTGAGGTATTGAAGGGTATCGACATCGCCATTGATGATGGTGACTTTCTGGTACTGGTGGGGCCATCCGGCTGTGGTAAGTCGACTTTGCTTAACATGATTGCCGGTCTCGACAGCATCAGTGATGGGGATGTGTCTATTGGTGATGTGGTGATTAACGATCTGCATCCGGCTGATCGGGATATCGCCATGGTATTTCAGTCCTATGCACTTTATCCGAACATGACCGTTGGTCAGAACATCTCGTTTGGACTGGAGATGCGTAACGTTCCAAAGCCGGAGCGTGACCGCAAGATCAATGAAGTGTCTTCTATGCTGCAGATTGAGCACTTGCTGAGCCGCAAACCGGGTCAGCTTTCAGGTGGTCAACGTCAGCGTGTTGCGATGGGAAGGGCGTTGGTTCGTGACCCAAAAATCTTCCTGTTCGATGAGCCGTTGTCTAATCTGGATGCCAAGCTCCGTGTTGATATGCGTACTGAAATCAAACGTCTTCACCAACGTTTGAATGCGACGATTGTGTACGTCACCCATGACCAGATTGAAGCGATGACACTCGCAACCAAGATTGCGGTCATGAAAGATGGCGAGCTGCAGCAACTCGGATCTCCGGCAGAAGTCTACGACAACCCGGCCAATACCTTTGTGGCAACCTTTATGGGAAGCCCTTCGATGAATTTGGTTGATGCTAAGGTGTTGGAAGCGGATACCAACCGCACCGTGTTGGAACTGGAAGGGTTCGATGGTGTGAATCAATCGATCGCGTTTGATGTTGGGTTTGCAGACTTAGCTGCTTATGTCGGGAAGACCGTGAGTCTTGGTGTGAGGCCAGAAGACATTACCGAACAAGCCGATGGCGAAGGTACCTTGCATTGCAAAGTCGATGTGACTGAGCCAACGGGCGCAGACACTTATGTCATCACCTCATTGGGCGGTAAGGAAGTGGTGGCGCGTATGCCAGCCAATATTGCGCTGAGTGCAGGGGACATGGCGCATCTTGGCTTTAATCCTGAAAAGCTGGTGTTGTTTGATACTGATGGCGGCAACCGGATCCGTTAAGAGCTTTTGTTCTTGTAATAAAAAACGCTCCCGAGGGAGCGTTTTTTATTTGTTTTTTCTTCAGGTTCCTACGTTTAAACCGGATACGGTCTGCGCAACGTTTTCTGCACCGGAACGGATTTCTTCCATCACAGTGGAAGCTTCAGATATCTGCTGGGTACCTTTTTCTGCAGCTTCTGACACGCTCGACATCTTACGGGTTGCATCGGATGTCAGGTCACGGTTTTTCTTCACAACGTCGGTAATTTCAGCAGTCGACTGGCTGGTGCGCGCAGCAAGTTGTCTGACTTCATCCGCAACCACAGCAAAGCCTCGGCCCTGATCACCGGCACGCGCCGCTTCAATCGCAGCATTTAGTGCCAGAAGATTCGTTTGGTCAGCTATGTCACTAATGGTGGATAGGATGGCTTCAATGCTCTTAGATTGCTCATTGAGTTGGGTAATGGCGTTAGAGGTTTCCAGCACCTGATCGGAAATAGACTGTGATGTCGCAACCGTCGACTCCAGCACACCTGCGCCTCTTGTGGCAATCTCTGCTGTCTTGACCGACGTTGAGTAAGCGACTCCTGCAGCGTCGCGAATTGCATGCTCCTGTGTCACTTTCTCGGTAATGTTATTAGCGAACTTCACGACACGGATAACCCTGCCTTTGTCATCAAACACTGGGTTATAAGTCGCGCGGAGCCAGAGGACATTGCCCATGGAATCTTTTCGTTCAAACTGGCCTGCTTTGAAATCACCATTGGCAAGTTCGGCCCAGAAATTAGGATTATCCTGATAGAAATGATCGGGACAGAACATACGGTGATGTTTGCCCTGAATTTGGTCGAGTGTGTATCCAACAGCACCTAGGAAATTAGCATTGGCTTGAATAATGGTGCCGTCAGGGTGAAACTCAATCATGGCCATAGACTTATTCAGTGCGTCAAAAACTGCTGCCTGATCATCTAGCTTGATCTTTTCTTTGGTAATGTCTGCAGCGATTTTCATTACCTCAACCACGGCACCGTTTTCTTTAATCGGGAAGTAAGTGGCTTCAAGCCATAGCCTCTCTCCTTTTGAATTTAGCCGAGGAACTGTCCCACTGATGACTTCACCACCACGCAGTCTCTCCCAGAATTTCTGATATTCCATGCTTTGACCGTACTCAGGGTCGCACAACTCTCTGTGATGCTTTCCTGTCAATTGCTCAAGCGTAAAACCTACAGCACCGAGGAATATGTTGTTTGCGTGTTTGACGACACCTTCAGGTGTGAAGTGAATTGTCGCAACACTGTTGTTGATGGCATCCAAAATGGCTTGGTTGTGTGAAGCACTTAATTCCAGTTCTTCCAGTTGTTTTTTCAGTTTCCCGTTAAACATGATTGCTTTCCTTCCTCAGCAAGCACAAACAAATGATTCAAAGAAAGTCGGTGCACAAAACCGATAGAGCACCTCTTTAAAACTAGCTGATAATTTGGTCATTTGTATGAAAAGTGAGATTGGTTGGTGCGGGGGTCGATAGAAGGATTAAACTGGGTGAGATATTAAAAAAACAGCCAGCAATTTGCTGGCTGTTTTTTTAATAACAATATAAACCTACGTAAGTTATGTCTTGGCGCTTTTAGGTACAGGTAAGATCTTAACCTGCTTAATCATATTCTCAGCGACTTCAACAATTTCCATTTGATGCCCTTCGACCTCAATACTTAACTGACTGCTCGGGATATCTTCAAGGTGTTCCAGTATCAGGCCGTTAAGAGTACGGGGGCCGTCGGTTGGAAGTTCCCAGTTCAGGCTTTTGTTGAGGTCGCGGATATTCGCGGTGCCGTCAATCATGAAACTGCCGTCTGGTAGGGCGGTAATTTCCTCTGCCAGACTTGGTGACAGTGAGGTAGTGAATTCGCCGACTATCTCTTCCAGAATATCTTCCAGAGTGACCAAGCCAATGATGTCGCCGTATTCGTCGACAATCATACCGATACGTTGCTTGTTGCGCTGGAATTTCAGCATCTGAACATTCAGTGGCGTACCTTCCGGGATGTAGTAAACCTCATCCGCGGCGCGTAACAGGTTCTCTTTGTTGAACTCGTTTTCCACCATCATCCGGTAGGCTTCACGCACACGAAGCATGCCAACCACTTCATCAATATTGTCGCGATACAGCACCATACGGCCATGTGGCGCATGGGTGAGCTGACGCATGATGGCTTTCCAGTCATCATTGACGTTGATGCCAGTGATTTCGTTTCGCGGCACCATGATGTCATCCACGGTGATTTCTTCGAGCTCAAGAATCGACAGCAGCATATTCTGGTGACGGCGAGGGATGAGCCCGCCCGCCTCATTCACGACTGTACGAAGCTCTTCAGAGCTCAGGTTGTCTTTTCCGCTGTGATCAGTCGCAAGCCCCAGAATTTTAAGAAAGCCATTGGTAATGCCATTCACCACCCAAACCAGCGGATAAAGCGCTTTCATCAAAACATTGAGTAAAAGGCTGCTGGTGTAGGAAACGCGTTCTGGATAGAGTGCTGCGAGGGTTTTGGGTGTCACCTCTGCAAATACGAGGATAACAAGGGTAAGGCCACCGGTTGCAATCGCGACGCCGAGATCGCCAAACAGGCGCATGCCCAGAATGGTTGCGATGGCGGAAGCGAGAATGTTAACCAGGTTATTTCCGATGAGGATCAGGCCAATTAGCCTGTCTGGGCGCTCAAGCAGCTTTTCTACACGCTTAGCGCCTTTATGCCCTTGCTTGGATAGGTGTCGAAGCCGGTATCGATTTAATGCCATCATGCCGGTTTCGGAGCCGGAAAAATACGCAGAAATAAAGATGAGCAATACCAAAACGGTCGCTAGCGTTCCCGTCGATATGTCGTCCAAATTGCAAGTTCCTTCTTGTTTGGTTCAACCCTAATTAAGGGCAAGAATTTGCGTCCATGTCAAACATTGCTGCGCAAACTTTATACACAAACGCCCCGTTAGGGTAAAGAAAGCCTATAAAAAGGGGCGTCTGAATAGAGAGACCGTTAACCTGCGATAATCACTTCGCGGACAAAACGGCTGCCAAAATAGGCGAGTGTAAGGAGGAATGCTCCCACGATGCTGATCCAGATAACGCGGCGTCCGCGCCATCCTGATTGATAATGTCCCCACAGCAGCACGCCGTAAACAATCCATGCCATTGCGGACAGCACAGCTTTGTGTGCTTTGCCCTGAGCAATCATGTCCTGCACAAACACAAGACCGGTCAGCAGGGTCAACGTCAGTAACACTTCACCAATCAGAATGATGTTGAAAAGCTGTCGTTCTACAGCCATGAGTGGGGGCAGGTTGGGGTTCATCACCAGCTTTTTCTTGTGTTTCAACTGATGGTCAAGCCATGCCAGTTGAATGGCATACAAAGTGGCAATCATCAGTGTGGAGTAAGAGAAAAGCGCGAGGGATATGTGCACCAGAACTTCTGGGTGTGCTTCTAGGTGGGTGATAAACGCACCGGGAAGCAATGTGGCTGCGGTCAGGTTAATCGCAGAGAAACTATAAACCACAGGCAGTAGCACCCAAATCCGCATCCTGAACATGAGCCCAGTGGTAATCGCGGCAATGATAAAGCTAATGAGGGACGCGACATTAAGGATACTAAGGTTCTGCCCACCGCCTGACAGGATGAGATCAGAAAGCAGGTAAGCATGCAGCACCAACGCACCACACGCGCTCAGGAACACCGAGCGAGCCGGGATCTGATTCGGGCCGGATAGGCCGGGAATAATTTGCAAAAGCGCCGCAAAATAAAGCAAAGCGGCGGTGAGTGCTAAAAAGATATCCATGTGTCTTTCAACAACATCGCGTCAAAAAGGAAGGAGTCAGTATACCTTGCGCAACTGAGAGTCGCTATCAACACGAGCCGATCTTTGAGACGTAAACCTGTCTTACCCGCGACAAATTTTAGGAAAAGTGCCTGCAAGCCACTTTAAAACTATCGTTAAAGGCAGCATGTAAGCATCAGCAATAATGAGATATAATCGCGCCAATTTTGTGTTTATCGCCACCTGACAGGATTTCGGGTCACGTGGTGCCATCGCGTAGATAAGCGAGTAGGACATGTTTGAAAACCTAACGGATCGTCTATCCCGTACGCTGAAAAACATCAGCGGTCGCGGTCGACTGACAGAAGACAATATTAAAGACACGCTGCGTGAAGTACGCATGGCGCTGCTGGAAGCGGATGTTGCGTTGCCAGTGGTTCGTGACTTCGTGAAGAAAGTAAAAGAAAGCGCAGTTGGACTGGAAGTGTCGAAAAGCCTGACCCCGGGTCAGGAATTCATCAAGATTGTTCAATCTGAACTTGAAGCTGTGATGGGTGAATCCAACTCTGAGTTGGATTTGGCAGCGCAGCCACCGGCTGTGGTACTGATGGCGGGCCTGCAAGGTGCAGGTAAAACTACCAGTGTCGGTAAGCTGGGTAAAATGCTCAAAGAGCGCCACAAGAAGAAAGTGCTGGTGGTCTCTGCTGACGTTTACCGCCCTGCGGCGATCAAACAGTTGGAAACACTGGCAGGCGATGTGGGCATTGATTTCTTCCCATCAACGCCGGACCAAAAGCCAGTTGATATTGCCAGTGAAGCATTGGCGCACGGCAAACTGAAATTCTATGACGTGGTTATCGTCGATACCGCAGGTCGTCTGCACGTCGACGAAGAGATGATGGACGAGATTAAAGACGTCCATGCAGCAATCAATCCTGTTGAAACTCTGTTCGTGGTCGACGCCATGACAGGTCAGGATGCGGCGAACACTGCTAAAGCCTTCAACGATGCGCTGCCGCTAACCGGTGTGGTACTGACCAAAGTGGACGGTGATGCGCGTGGTGGTGCGGCGCTGTCTGTTCGTCATATTACCGGTAAGCCAATCAAGTTCCTGGGTGTAGGTGAGAAAACCGACGCACTGGAACCTTTCCACCCTGACCGTGTTGCCAGCCGTATCCTTGGCATGGGTGACGTTCTGTCACTGATTGAAGATCTCGAGCGCAATGTCGACAAAGACAAAGCCGAGCAACTGGCGAAGAAGTTTAAAGAGAAGAAAGGTTTCGACCTTCAGGACTTCCGCGACCAGCTTCAACAGATGAAGAACATGGGCGGTATGATGGGGATGCTCGACAAACTGCCTGGCATGTCAAACCTGTCTGATGATGTGAAAAACCAAGTGGACGATAAAATCTTCGTTCAGATGGAAGCCATCATCAATTCCATGACGCCGAAAGAGCGTGCACGTCCAGACTTGATTAAAGGCTCACGTAAAAAACGTATCGCCGCAGGTTCAGGTACTCAGGTACAGGACGTTAACCGTCTACTCAAGCAGTTTACCCAGATGCAGAAGATGATGAAGAAGATGCAGAAGGGCGGCATGAAGAACATGATGCGCAATATGAAAGGCATGATGGGCGGCATGGGTGGTGGCGGTGGTATGTTCCCACGCTAAACCGCAATAAAACCTATTCTCCGGTCAGATGAAAGACGCTGGCTGGGATTCGATAGAGCGACGGAATCGCTAAGTGATTGAAGTCCAGTTACTGCTGATGCTTTTTTAGCTAAAGCAGTTGCATTCGATCACAGAAAGCGTAAAATTCCGGAGCTTTATTTTGGCACGAGGCCCCGTATTAGCACGGGGCCAATTTAATTTAGTAATGCAAAGAGGACGATATGGTAACCATTCGTTTGGCACGTCACGGCGCTAAAAAGCGTCCATTCTATCAAATCGTTGTTGCAGACAGCCGCCAAGCTCGCGACGGTCGCTTCATCGAGAAAGTAGGTTTCTTCAACCCAGTTGCACAGGGTCAAGAAGAGAAGCTGCGTCTGGACCTGGACCGCGTTAACCACTGGGTTGGCGAAGGTGCAGCTGTTTCTGACCGCGTAGCTAAGCTGATCAAAGACGCTGCTAAAGCTGCGTAATTGATTAGTGTCAGGGTTGAAAGAAAAAGAAATGAGTGAGCAAGAAAAGGTTGTAGTAGGCAAGCTAGGTGCTTCTTATGGCATCCGTGGCTGGCTCAAAGTTTTTTCTTACACTGAAAACGCCGAAAACATCTTTAGCTACACACCTTGGTTTATCAAAGTGCGTGGCGAATGGCAGGCATTCAGTCTTGAAGACTGGAAACGCCATGGTCAGGGTTATGTAGGCAAGTTGAAAGGTCTGGATCAGCGTGAAGACGCTCAGGCACTGACAAATGCTGAAATCGCTATCAATGCAGAAGTATTGCCTTCGCTGTCAGATGAAGAATTCTACTGGCGCGAACTGTACGGAATGGAAGTGGTGACAACCAAAGGGTACAACCTGGGTAAAGTCACGGACATTCTGGAAACGGGCTCTAACGACGTATTGGTTATTCAAGCGAACCCGAAAGATGCTTTTGGCCAGAAGGAACGTTTAATACCGTTCCTCGATGGGCAAGTCATCAAGTTGATTGATCGCTCTGCTCAACGGATCGAAGTTGACTGGGATCCTGGATTTTAATTCCCCCAGTAACATTTAAAGCAATGGGAGTGGAAAAATGTGGGTTGGTATAATCAGCCTTTTTCCTGAAATGTTCCGTGCTGTTACTGAATTTGGGGTAACTGGCCAGGCGGTTAAAAAAGGCCTGCTCGAGGTAGAAGCGTGGAATCCCCGCGATTTTACCCACGACAAACACCGGACGGTTGATGACCGCCCATATGGTGGAGGCCCAGGCATGTTGATGATGGTTCAGCCTTTGCGCGATGCCATTCACACTGCCAAGAAAGCCGCTGATGGCAAGGCGAAAGTGATTTACCTTTCACCTCAAGGCCGAAAGCTTGACCAAGCAGGTGTTGAGGAGCTGGCGCAGAACGAGAAGTTGATTCTTATCTGTGGACGCTACGAAGGGGTAGATGAGCGCATTATACAAACCGAAGTCGATGAAGAATGGTCTATCGGGGATTTTGTGCTCAGTGGCGGTGAGCTGCCAGCCATGACGTTGGTTGACGCGGTTGCTCGGTTTGTACCGGGTGTCCTCGGAGACTTTGCGTCAGCGGAAGAAGATTCTTTTGCAAATGGTTTGCTGGATTGCCCTCACTACACGCGTCCTGAAGTGTTGGACGGATTGGAAGTACCTTCGGTACTGAAATCCGGAAATCATAAGGACATTCGCCGCTGGCGATTGAAAGAATCGCTGGGCCGTACCTGGCTCAGAAGACCAGAGCTCCTGGAAAACCTAGCTCTGACTGACGAACAGGAATCACTGCTTGCTGAGTTCATTAACGAACACAGACAAGTACCTAAAGATATTTAGTATCAGTTTATTCTAGGGTATAGAAAATGAGTAACATCATCAAAGCGCTCGAAGATGAGCAACTTAAACAAGACGTTCCTGCGTTCAACGTAGGTGACACTGTTGTCGTTCAAGTTAAAGTTAAAGAAGGACAGCGTGAGCGTCTGCAGGCTTACGAAGGCGTTGTAATCGCTAAGCGTAACCGTGGTCTACATTCAGCATTTACCGTTCGTAAGATCTCTAGCGGTGAAGGCGTTGAGCGTGTATTCCAAACTCACTCACCAGTTGTTGACAGCATTACTGTTAAGCGCCGCGGTGCAGTACGTCGTGCCAAACTGTACTACCTGCGTGAGCGTTCTGGTAAGGCAGCTCGTATTAAAGAGCGTCTGGCTAAGAAATAATCGCTCCGGCGTTTATACCCGAAAGGGAAAGAAAGCCCGCCTGTTTAGGCGGGCTTTTTCTTTTTCTGCAGACGGAAAATGCGTGCCATAATGCGAGCTTCATGAAGGAGATATAACGTGCAGTACGATTGGATTTTATTTGACGCTGACGAGACCCTGTTTTCTTTCGATGCTTTCGCGGGTCTTCAAACAATGTTCAAAACCTTAGGTGTTAACTTTACCGAGCAGGATTTTGCAGAGTATCAGACCGTCAACAAGCCGCTTTGGGTGAAATACCAAAACGGTGCAATCTCGGCGAAACAGCTTCAAGAAGATCGTTTTCTGGTATGGGCTGAGCGTTTGGATATTGAACCGGGTGAGCTTAACCGCCGTTTTCTCGATGCCATGGCGGATGTTTGTGAACCTTTGGAAGGTGTACGTGAAACCCTGCCTTTGCTGGCGCAACATGCAAAACTCGGTATCATCACTAATGGCTTTGTGCAGCTTCAACAAATCCGCCTCGAAAAAACAGGGCTTCGGGACTACTTCGACTTGGTAGTGATTTCAGAGCAAGTTGGTGTGGCCAAACCTGATGTTGCTATCTTTGATCATGCCTTCAATGAGATGGGTCACCCTGATAAAGCGCGCGTCCTGATGATTGGCGACAATGCAGATTCCGATATCCTTGGTGGCATCAATGCGGGTATCGACACTGGCTGGCTGAATGTTGATGGAAAAGTGAAACCGGAAGGTATTGAGCCAACCTTTACTGCTGCTTCTTGGGCAGATATTCGCGCTCTATTGTTGGATTAATCCTCTGGTTGTCTGGGTCTATCCGTGCAGCTTGAGTCCTGGGCTGCACTTCTTCATTCCTCTCCAAAAGAAATTTGCGCTGCGTTCCATAAGCTAACCATTTCATACTGGGTTGCAAACTTAGCACATCACAGTCAACCAAATCGCGCTTCACTCTCAACATGCTGAACGCTGGTGTTCGGCGGCGTTTCGCCAAAACAATAATGAGAGGAAAGCACAATGGAACCAACAGACACACTACAAAAACAGTTGGTTGGAGCGCTATCGAGAAATTGGTGGGTGTTGTTATTGCGTGGTATCGCGTCCATTATTTTCGGCTTCATGCTCTGGACCTTGCCGACGGAAGAGTCGGTGGAAACACTTATTCTGGTATTCGGTATTTTTGCATTTGTGGACGGCGCACTTCAGGTGTGGACAGCCATTATGGAGCGCAAAGAACGGGATAACTGGGTGGTACTGATGCTTTGGGGTGTGGTCGGGATCGCGGCCGGGATTATGACGTTTACTGTGCCGGGACTTACTGCGGTTGCCTTGCTGTTTTATATAGCCGTTTGGGCGATAGCGAAAGGTGTGCTGGAGATCATCGCCGCGATCAGGCTTAGGAAAGAAATCACTGGTGAATGGCTGCTCATTCTCGGAGGTATTATCTCCATTCTGTTCGGCGGCTTTCTGATGTCTAATCCCGCTGCAGGTGCGACGGCACTCATTTGGGTGATTGCGATGTACGCGTTTATTTTTGGTGTCTTGTTTGTAGCGCTTTCCTTTAAGCTCAAGGGATTAAAAGAAAATGTATGACGCCAATTCTGCACCTTTCCACTGAATCGGTATATAGTGACACTTTCCAAATCAATCTTAAGGAACACAGGATGTTGAAAAAATCCTTTGTGTCACTGGTTGCGTTGATGATCGTTGGCTGCGCATCCGTCGGAGATGCAGAGTCTTTGGTGAAGAAAGGCGATTGGCAGGCAGTCGGTGAGCAGGACGGTCTTAGAGGTATCCCTTCCCGTTCAATGTCAGATCTGAATGAACTGGCACAGCGTGCTGGTGGACAGAATGTCGATGTGAGCGATTACGAGTCTGGCTATGCGGAAGGTGTTGATCGCTATTGCAGCCTGGACAATGCCTATGACATTGGTTTGTCGGGCATGCAGTATTTGGGTGTGTGTGCCAACAGACCTGATGGTCTTCGCTTTCAGATGCAATGGCAGAGAGGTTTTGAGGACTTCCAATCAGCTGACCAGACTTTCTGATTGAGCTAGTAAAATAGCAACCCCAAGCAAAAAGGCCTTTTCGAAAGGCCTTTTTCTATTTTGTACGTTTTGGTTTACAAAAGTGTTTCCAATATGCTGATTGGTGAAGTCAGTTATATAGCCTTTAAGTTTGACCTTTATACTACTATGTAAATATAAATTTACGTTGTTATTTTATCTTTACGATCTATTGCATTCGTCTCTCAGATTGTTATTGTATGGGCAGTTGCGTGATAAATACCCATTCAATGCGCAAAATAGATTCAGAAAGGAAAAATGTTATGGAAAGAGATCTGCTTACTAACGTACATATTCAGGACGAAACGGTTCTGATTACCCCTGACCAACTGCGCAGCAAGCTACCTGTAAAGGAAGAGACGCTGGCCTTTATTTCAAAAGCGCGTCAGGAAATTGCAGATATCATCCATAAGAAAGATCACCGCCTTTTGGTCGTGTGTGGTCCTTGCTCGATTCACGATACTGATGCGGCGATTGAATACGCAAGAAACCTCAAGGCGCTTTCAGAAACCCTGAAAGATCAGATTTACATCGTGATGCGAGTTTACTTTGAAAAACCACGCACCACGGTTGGCTGGAAGGGACTCATCAACGACCCAAATTTGGATGGCTCTTTCGATGTAGAGGCAGGTCTTCACAAAGCCCGTGAACTGCTTATCACACTGGCTGACATGGGTCTGCCACTGGCAACAGAAGCCTTGGACCCAATCAGCCCGCAATACATTGGCGATCTGTTCAGTTGGGCGGCGATTGGCGCGCGTACGACGGAGTCTCAGACTCACCGAGAAATGGCGAGTGGCCTTTCCATGCCAATTGGCTTCAAGAACGGTACTGATGGCAGCCTGGCAACTGCGATTAATGCGATGAAGGCGGCTGCATCTGGTCACCGTTTTATGGGTATTAACAAAGAAGGTCAGGTTGCACTGCTGACAACTCAGGGCAACCCGGATGGTCATGTGATTCTGCGTGGCGGCAAGCAGACCAATTATGACTCAGTTTCGGTTACAGAATGCGAAAATGAGATGAAAGGGGCAGGGCTTGAGCCTTCACTGATGGTAGACTGCAGCCACGCCAACTCTCGAAAAGATTTCCGTCGTCAGCCACTTGTCGCTGAAGATGTGTTCCACCAAATCCGTGAAGGAAACCAATCCATCATTGGTTTGATGATTGAGAGCAACATCAACGAAGGCAATCAGTCTGCGGACTTGCCGCGTGAAGAGATGGCTTACGGGGTGTCTATTACCGACGCATGCATCAACTGGCAGGATACTGAAAACCTGCTGCGCCGTGCCCATGATGAACTGACACCTTTCCTGGAACAGCGTTTACAAGGACATTAAGCCACATGGTTGCAGAGTTGACCCAACTTCGGGATCAAATTGACGAAGTCGACAAACAAATGGTCGAGTTGCTGGCACGCCGACTGGAATTGGTCGCGGAAGTTGGCGAGGTGAAGAGCAAACACGGTTTGCCGATTTATGCGCCGGATCGTGAGGCTGCTATGTTGGCATCACGTCGTGAAGAAGCTGCTTCTCGCGGGATTCCGCCGGATCTGATTGAAGATATTCTTCGTCGCACCATGCGTGAATCTTACGCCAGTGAAAACGATTCTGGATTTAAATGCCTGAACCCGGATCTGCGTTCTATCGTGGTGGTGGGTGGCCATGGCCAGTTAGGTAAAGTGTTCTGCAAGCTTTTCCGACTTTCTGGCTATGACGTTAAGGTATTGGGCTCGAAAGATTGGGACAAGGCTGAAGAAATACTCTCTGATGCTGGCATGGTGGTTGTCACCGTGCCTATCAATAAAACTGACAGTGTTATTCGCTCATTAGGCAAGTTGCCCGATGATTGCCTCTTGGTAGATCTGACCTCCATCAAGAGTGAACCTCTGCAGGCTATGCTGGAATCACACAAAGGACCAGTGGTGGGTTTGCACCCTATGTTTGGTCCGGATATTTCTAGTCTCGCTAAACAAGTGATTGTGTACTGTGACGGGCGAAATCCGGAAGCGTACCAATGGCTGCTTGAGCAATTCCGCATCTGGGGTGCGAGTTTGCACCGTATCAGCGCGATTGAGCATGATCAGGGGATGACGTTGATCCAAGCGTTACGCCACTTCACTTCGTTCGTGTATGGTCTGCATCTGGCGGAAGAGAATCCGAATCTGGAGCAGCTTACAGCGCTTAGCTCGCCAATATACCGCCTTGAACTGGCGATGGTGGGCCGATTGTTTGCTCAGGACGCCCAGCTTTACGGGGATATCATAATGTCCTCGACGCAAAACATCGACATGATTAAGCGTTTCCACGCGCGTTTTGGCGAGGCGATTAACCTGCTCGATAAGCAAGACAAAGAAGGCTTTGTCCAGGCGTTCAGCCAGGTGGAAAACTGGTTCGGCGACTTTGCTCCGCGCTTTATGAAAGAAAGTCAGAACCTACTTCGTCAGGCGAATGACACCACGCAACGCGGTTAACACCAATCGTAGTAAATATCTGCTCATCCTAGCTGGTTAAAATGCTCGATAACTGCGTTGAAAAATTTGATTGTAGAATAACTACTTATCGAAATTTTTCGCCTTGTTCTCGAGCATTTTTCCTACGCTATTTCTGATCATCTACCTACTGTGATTGGTATAAGCTGCACGAGATAAAACAAAAGGAGCCAGTTGGCTCCTTGTCTGTTTCCAGGGTCTGTTGACCCTCCTAGCATTCAGTATCGTTAAACGTCGATTTCTGTTGGGGCAACGTTCTCAATCGGGTAAGAGCCCAGTACTTTAATGTAGCGGGTGATCTTGGTGAGCTCTTCCAATGCTTCTTTCATCACATCCGTACGCATATTGCCTTCTACATCCACATAGAACATCTCTTCCCATGGGTTGCCAAGCACAGGGCGTGATTCCAGTTTGGTCATGTTGATACCGTGATTGCGCAGCACAAGCAGACATTCCACCAGGGAACCGGCAGATTGTCCGGTAGACATGATAAAGGTGGTTTTGGCTGGGATCAGCGCAGTGACTTCTACAGGCTTACGTGCGACAACGATAAAGCGGGTGTGGTTTTCCTGCTGATTGGCGATGCCGAACTTCAGTGGCTTAAGACCATAAAGTTCACCGCTTGCCGCATTACCAATTGCAGCCACATTTGGCTGGGCCATGGCTGCGACTTCTTTCATCGCCTCCGCGGTGCTTGAGCAATACTCTTGCTTTATACCACTGCCCAGAGATCTCACGAACTCACTGCATTGTTGATGCGGTTGTGGATGCGAATAAAGCACTTCGATTTGGTCAATCTGCGTGTCCACCGCGGTCAGAAGGCAGTGTTCTATCGGCTGGGTGATCTCTCCGACGATAGACAATCGGGTATGCTGAAGTTGGTCGTAAACATCATTAATAGAACCCGAGCTGGTGTTTTCAATCGGCAGCACACCGTAATCGGCATTGCCGGTTTCCACCATTTCCAGCACTTCTTTAAAGCTTGAGCACTGGATCTCCGCGAGCTTGGTATGTTTACGTGCAAAAAAGTTGCGGGTTGCCAGATTGGAGTAAGAGCCTTTGCCACCGAGGAAAGAAACGCGGGCAAGCGGTTGTTCATTGTCTGGGTTGGCAAGGCGTTGCAGGAATGCCTGTTGGTAGAGCACAGAGTCTTCAATAATGGTGTGGAAAATTTTGGTGACGTACTGTGGGTCCAACTCGTGGGATTTCCCATTGGCAACCAGCTTCTCAAGCAGCGCTTGCTCACGTTCAATATCACGGACGGGCTTTTGGGTTTGGATTTTGCTTTTAGCGACTTCAAGACTCAGCTTACGTCGTTCTGCCAGCAGTGACAGCAGCTCTTGATCGATACGGCTGACATTCACCCGTATTTCATCAAGTGACAATGTTGGTTTACTCATTCCTTGTTCCTACTCATTATTCAGCGCCCAAAACAAAAAAGCCTCCCTTTCTGAGGGAGGCCTTCGGGAATCTGTCGTTATCGATGCTCGCCCTTACGCCCCACCTCTTCAGAAGCGGAAAAAGAAGCGAAAGAAAAACGAAGTGGTTTGCGACATCGATACTTTATCTTGTTGGTTCAATTATTGTTCAACCTTATTGGGACGGCGTTGTCATGTCAAGACGAATCAGCCCCGCACTTGGCGGGGCTGACTGGTTTAATCCTCTGGATAGATTAGATAGCTTCAGATTCTTCTTCCGGTACTTCCACACCTGCATGGCTTGCGCGGCGTGCTTCGCCTTTGTGAGCTTGTTTGTTTAGCTGTTTCTCCAGTTTCTGGCCCACTTCATTGATGGCGGCATACATATCTTCATGCTCAGCGGAGGCAATCAATTTTGCACCTGGCATAGACACGCCAGCTTCTACTTTGAATTTGTTACCTGGTTCTTCACTGATGACAGCATGAGGGTTAATGAGAGCGACTTGCCATTTCTCTAGCTTTTCAAAACGAGACGTAATGCGATCGCGAATGGCAGGAGTGATGTCGATGTTTTTACCAGTAATTTCTACTCTCATAGATGTTTCCTCTTTTGCTTGCCCTTTGCTGGGCTCACTTTCAGATTACGTTTCTGGAGGGGAAATAATGTGATCTAAATCACTTTTGTGTCGCGAAATTTTATTGGTCAGGGGATTTGTGATCCTGTGTTTAACTTCGGTTTAAAAAGTCCGGAAAGTGCTTGAATCGGTCAAAAGAAGTGGTGCAAGATGAAGAGGTTAAGGTCGCTAACGAACACTGAACGTTAGGGACTTTGTTCGTGCTAAAGAAGGCTTTGGCGAAGAATGCAGCAGTTCACTATTTCGCCCGGACAAACAATCTCACACCCAAATAAACAAAAAGCAGCCATCAGGCTGCTTTTTTCTTTTTAGTTTGAAGGGCGCTATTAGGCATCCACACCATTCAGTTTCATTAACTCGCGGGTTCGTTGCGCTGGTTCTTCCAGTTTCAACTCTTCATAGGCTTTAAGCATCAACGGAAGCGATTTCTTCGCGGCATCCGTATCTGGGAAATCACGCTGGATTTGCTGACAACGGTTGATCACAGCAACCCAAGCTTCACGGCGAACATAGAAATCGGCAGTGGCCAGTTCGTAATCTGCCAGACGGTTTTTCAGCGCGACAAGGCGTTTTGCTGCATCAGCGGCGTAATCACTGTCTGGGTATCGATCCAGCAGTCGGCGGAAGTCCACAAACGCACGGCGCACTGGTTCAGGGTCGCGGTCTTCACGATCCATATTCAGCATATCGTGGATGAAGCTTCTGTCCTGCGCCATGTTGGTCAGGCCGCGCATGTAGAGTACCCAATCCATCTCAGGGTGACCCGGATTCATGCGCATGAATCGGTCAATGGTGGCTTCACCTAAGGCCAAATCGTCATTCTTGTAGTAAGCGTAAATCAGATCCAGTTGAACCTGCTCTGAGTAAGCACCAAACGGGTAGCGTGAGTCCAGGGCTTCAAGCTTTTGGATTGCGGTGTTCCAACTGCCTTCATTAAGGGAAACCTGCGCTTCCTGATACAGCTCAGAAGGCGGAATATCAGGGACAACTTCTTCCGTGCTTGAACATCCAGCCAGCAGGGAAATAGCAAGTAAAGAGGATAAAGTAAGGCGTTTCATTACTACAGTTGCTTCCTTGAAAGAATATTTTCAGCCTTTGCCATTACGGAGACAGCCGCAAAAAGCTACAATGGCGCGATTGTGGGCTATTCTACCCATCGACCAGATATAATACCAACTGGTAAACGTGACTGAGCCCGAGGGCTTACATCAATACCACTTGGTATTAGTCTCATTGAGAATCAAAAAGTTCGTTATGGCACAGCAGTTAGAGTTAAACAGCACAGTAAATGAGAATCAACTGGGTCAGCGTCTGGATCAGGCATTGGCAGAGTTGTTTCCGGATTATTCCCGATCACGCATCAAAGAATGGATTCTGGCCGACAAAGTAAGCGTCGATGGTGAGATCGTCAACAAACCACGTTTGAAAATGATGGGTGGTGAAGCCATCGTCGTTCAGGCAGAAATCGAAGATGAACAGCGTTGGGAAGCGCAGGACATTCCACTGAACATCGTTTATGAAGATGACGATATTATCGTTATTAATAAACCGCGTGATTTAGTGGTACACCCTGGTGCCGGTTGCCCTGACGGTACCGTATTGAACGGTCTGCTTTTCCATTACCCTGATATCGCTGAAGTACCGCGTGCGGGTATCGTGCACCGTCTGGATAAAGACACCACCGGCTTGATGGTGGTAGCGAAAAATATCCCGACCCAAACACGTTTGGTTCGCGCACTGCAAAAGCGTAAGAAGTTCACCCGTGAGTACGAAGCGATTGCACTGGGTAACATGACAGGCGGTGGTATGATTGAAAAGCCAATCGGCCGTCACTCTACCAAGCGCACACACATGGCTGTTCAGGAGCTGGGTAAACCAGCAATTACGCATTACCGTGTGGTTGAGCACTTCCGCGCGCACACCCGTCTGCGTCTTCGTCTGGAAACCGGCCGTACGCACCAGATCCGTGTTCACATGGCATATCTGAACCACCCTCTGGTAGGTGACCAGCTTTATGGTGGTCGTCCACGTCCGCCACGCAATGCGGGTGATGAGCTGATCCAGACATTGCGTCAGTTTGACCGTCAGGCACTTCATGCTGTTATGCTGCGTATTGAACACCCTACCACCAAAGAAATGATGGAATGGCACGCACCAATCCCAGATGACATGGTGAAACTGACTGAAGTACTGCGTGCAGACACCTTAGAGCACGGAGACGAGGACTACTGATCATGGATTGGATCACGCCAGACTGGCCCGCGCCTTCAAGGATTAAAGCTGTGAGCACCACCCGCCAAGGTGGTGTCAGCCCTGTTCCTTTTGATAGCCTGAACTTAGGCGATCACGTGGGCGATGACAGTGATTTCGTGGTGAAAAACCGCCAAACACTGGCAGAAGTGATGTCGATGCCGACATCTCCAGCCTGGTTGAATCAAGTTCATGGTACAGAAGTCGTGACTTTGCCTTTGGCCGTTGATGAGGTGCCGGATGCCGATGCCGCCTTTACGGGAGCTCAAGGGCAGGTGTGTGTGGTGATGACTGCCGATTGTCTTCCTGTGCTTTTCTGTAATGAAGAGGGGACACAGGTGGGGGCGGCACATGCTGGCTGGCGCGGTTTGGTCAACGGTGTGTTGGAACAAACGCTCAGTAAGTTTGATGAGCCAAGTAAAGTGATGGCATGGCTTGGCCCTGCCATCGGCTCTGACGCTTTTGAAGTGGGTAGCGAAGTGCGCGATCAGTTTATGGCGCACGATGTAGCCGCCGAAAAAGCGTTTAAGCCACACAACGATCGTTGGTTGGCAGATATCTACCTCTTGGCAAGGCAGCGACTTCAAGCCGCAGGTGTGACCCAGATTTATGGCGGAGAACACTGCACAGTCTCTGCTCCGGAAACCTTCTTCTCCTACCGTAGAGAAAATCGTACAGGCCGTCAGGCCAGCTGTATCTGGATCGGTACAGAACGCGATTAACCAAATCGACAAAAATTTCGCCACTCAACTTGAAATCAGCCGCCGCCGCTCCCATTTTTTCGTTAAGCAACATCAAAGCTATTATCGAAATTATTAAAGGGGGGAGGCTATGCGCCTTGACCGATTTACCAGCAAATTCCAATTAGCCATCTCTGACGCTCAGTCACTGGCTTTAGGGCGCGATCATCAGTATATCGAGCCCGTGCACTTGATGGTGTCTCTCCTCAATCAGGATAGCAGCACCATCCGTCCTCTGATGACTCTCCTGAATGTGGATCTGACTCAACTACGCTCCAGTCTGAGTGAGCTGCTCGACAAGCTACCGAAAGTGACCGGCACTGGCGGCGATGTCCAGCTCTCCCACAGCATGGGTATGCTTTTCAATATGTGTGACAAGCTGTCCCAGAAGCGTAAAGACAAATACATCTCCTCAGAGCTTTTTATTCTGGCTGCCGTTGAAGACAAAGGTGCTTTGGGTGAATTACTCAGAAGTCTTGGCCTGACAACCAAGAAAGTGGAAGACGCGATTGATAAAGTGCGTGGTGGTCAGGCTATCAATGATCCTAACGCGGAAGAAGCGCGTCAGGCGTTGGAAAAGTTCACCATTGACCTGACTGAAAAAGCCGAGCAGGGCAAGCTCGACCCGGTGATTGGCCGTGACGAAGAAATTCGCCGCACCGTGCAAGTGCTACAACGCCGTACCAAGAACAACCCAGTAATCATTGGTGAACCAGGCGTGGGTAAAACCGCCATTGTTGAAGGTCTGGCGCAGCGTATCGTCAACGGTGAGGTACCTGAAGGGCTTCGCAACAAACGTGTGCTTTCTCTCGACATGGGTTCTCTCGTTGCCGGTGCGAAATATCGTGGTGAATTCGAAGAACGCCTGAAGTCAGTTCTCAATGAACTGGCGAAAGAAGAAGGTAACGTCATTCTCTTTATCGACGAAATCCACACTATGGTGGGTGCAGGTAAAGCAGAAGGAGCGATGGATGCGGGCAACATGCTTAAGCCTGCATTGGCGCGTGGCGAACTTCATTGCGTTGGTGCCACCACATTAGATGAATACCGTCAGTATGTGGAAAAAGATGCGGCACTTGAGCGTCGTTTCCAAAAAGTGCTGGTGGATGAACCAACGGTTGAAGACACCGTCGCTATTTTGCGTGGCCTTAAAGAGCGTTACGAGCTTCACCATGCGGTGGAAATTACTGACCCCGCGATCGTTGCTGCTGCGAGTCTCTCTCATCGCTATATCTCGGACAGACAGCTGCCGGATAAAGCCATCGATTTGATTGATGAAGCGGCGTCGAGCATTCGTATGCAAATAGACTCCAAGCCGGAGCAGCTTGATCGATTAGAGCGTCGTTTAATCCAACTCAAGATTGAGCAACAGGCATTAGCTAAAGAAAACGACGAAGCAAGTAAGAAGCGTCTTGAATCCCTGCAAAGTGAAATTGACGAGAAAGAGCGTGACTATGCTGAGCTGGAAGAAGTGTGGAATGCAGAGAAAGCAGCGCTTTCCGGAACGCAACACATCAAGAGTGCGTTAGAGCAGGCACGCACGGATTTAGACATTGCACGTCGTGCAGGTGACCTTAACCGCATGTCTGAATTGCAGTATGGCCGTATTCCTGAACTGGAAAAGCAGCTCGATCTGGCTAGTCAGGCGGAAATGCAGGAAATGACCTTGCTTAAAAACCGAGTGACTGACGCTGAGATTGCAGAAGTACTATCCCGTCAAACCGGTATACCTGTCGCCAAGATGCTGGAAGGCGAGAAAGAAAAGCTACTTCAGATGGAAGATGAGCTTCATGGTCGGGTGATTGGGCAATCAGAGGCAGTCACCTCGGTGGCAAACGCTATTCGTCGCAGCCGTGCCGGCCTTGCTGACCCGAATCGCCCGATTGGCTCGTTCCTGTTCCTTGGTCCAACAGGTGTGGGTAAAACAGAACTGTGTAAATCACTGGCAGAGTTTCTCTTTGACAGCAGCGACGCGATGGTGCGTATCGACATGTCAGAGTTTATGGAGAAACATTCAGTGGCTAGGCTGGTGGGTGCACCTCCTGGCTATGTGGGATATGAAGAAGGCGGTTATCTGACAGAAGCAGTTCGCCGTCGTCCTTATTCTGTCATTCTATTGGATGAAGTAGAGAAGGCGCACCCTGATGTCTTCAACCTTCTTCTACAGGTGTTGGATGATGGCCGTCTGACAGATGGTCAGGGGCGTACCGTTGATTTTCGCAATGCTGTGGTGATCATGACCTCCAATCTGGGTTCTGATCGCATTCAGGAACATTTTGGTGAACTGGATTACAATGGCATCAAAGCCATGGTGATGGATGTGGTGGGCAAACATTTCCGCCCAGAGTTCATTAACCGAGTCGATGAGTCAGTGGTCTTCCATCCATTGGGTCAGGAGCACATCAAGTCTATCGCCGGTATCCAGCTTGCGCATTTGGCAAAACGTATGGCTGAGCGTGACCTGAAGTTGGAAGTCACCGACGAGGCACTAACGCTTATCGCGGATGCGGGATTTGATCCGGTATATGGGGCTCGCCCACTTAAGCGCGCCATTCAGCAAAGTGTCGAGAACCCATTGGCACAATCTATTCTTCGCGGAGAAGTGAAACCAGGCTTGCCGGTGAAACTGATTGTCGAAGACGAGCAAATAAAAGCGGTGCAATAAAGACAGGCTTAAAGAGTAAGAACATAAAGAGGCCCAATAGGCCTCTTTTCTTTTATCTATATCCAGGTGCTTCCCTCGATTTTAAAAGTTACCCACAGCTTTTTGTGGGCTTGATGTGGGTAAAATGTGTGGAAATAAGCCTTTCGCGCAAAAGATACTCAAACGATGACTTTTCTACAAAAAAGTTTAAAAAAGCCCTTGCCAGAATTCGAGACCTCCCTATAATGCGCCCCATCGACACGGCAAGCGGCTCCCAATAAGGAAATGCCCACCAAGTCGAAACGCGAAAACCTCATCATCAAAGCATTGAAAAGTGCGGCGAAGAGGTGAGTCAACAAGGTGTTTTGAGGGTTGCGAAAGCAACGCTGAAAAATCTCAAAATTTCTTCTTGACTTCATCGCCCGGCAGCGTAAAATTCGCAGCCCTGACGGTGAGAAGCGACGCTTCTTCAAGTCAACGTTCTTTAACAATTTGACCTATGCAATCTGTGTGGGCACTCGTAATTGATAGACAAAAGATTTATCGATGTTTACTGAGTGACCAAACGAAAACTCTTCGGAGTTATCGGCACAGTCAATTCGTTCTGCTATTTCTTTACT
>NZ_CANDOD010000029.1:0-42400 GCF_947387585.1 Grimontia sp. SpTr1 | reverse complement strand
TAATAAATATGTTGGTTGAGATAACCAACAACCCATTAAGCCCGAAAGGGCAATAACCCGAGAGGACGAAAACATGAGTTACTTCTTAGCAAAGCTTGATGAAGCTGTGACTGTAGCAAATATTGAATCTAACTTGCTGCGGGAAAAAGCGCTTTTCGCTATCAATGGAAATCATGAAGACTTTGCAGAGGCATGCTTCCTGATTGGCATGTCTGTTGCTCGATTTTTTTACTATACGCATTCAAAAGTAAGTGATGAGATTTTGAGTAACCTCTGGGTGCTGTTGAAAGACGACATTCACGCAACCCAGTGTTTAAGGGAAGGAATTGAATACTTCATTGCAAGGGATGAAGAAAGATAACTAATACTATGGGCGGATAGGCGCCCATTTCATTAAACCCGAAAGGGCAAATACCCGAAAGGATGAAAATATGAGCGTTACAACAATCCAGATGCGCTGTCCAAAAGACATCAGAACGCAGGCAAAGTACATAAACCTTCAAGAGTTGAAAGAAGAACTGGTTCAACAAGTGAGGGATTTACCCCTATTTATGGGAAAAGATGCCGCTCTATTAGAGATGCATGATATTCAGACAAACATCTATCGACTGTACTCAAAGATAGAAGATATTAGTCAGTAAGAAGAAAGCCTCTGGCGTTAAGCGTCGGGGGCTTTGTGGGTTCAAACGATGCCCTATCACCTATTTAAATCCCTTCCGTGGCCACCATAGACAATTCCAGCTATAAATGTATCTGTATATAACTATATAGTTTTATAATTATAGCTTTTTAGGTGGATAGTTAGGCGCATTGCGCCTATAATAGATATGTTGGTTATCTCAACCAACAACCCATTAAGCCCGAAAGGGCAAATACCCGAAAGGATGAAAATATGAAACCAAAAACGTTTATGCAGCTATATCGCGCATATAAAAGAAAAATTCAGTTAAACCCTACATTAACCCCAACTCTAGACCCCGATGTTGTAGGAACATTTGGTTATACATTGACCAGCCAGTTTATGGCCTATGACAATTTGAGAAATAAGGTAGGGATATGCAATGTACATACTCGCATTAACTATCGCTTCTATATAACCCAGAAAACACATTACTGGAGATACAAAGCAAAACGCCTTAATACAATGTGGCGGAGCTGGCGACACCTGACCAATGGCGTAGGGGTGTAAGTATGGAGATTTTAGTGAATTCATATTTCTCAGGTGCTGGTTTGGCAGATTGTGGACTCTTAGAGGCCGGTATCACGATAAAGCAAGCTTTTGAACTTGATAAAGCAGCCTGCAAAACATATCGAACTAATTTGGGCGACCACATTAAACATTGTGATCTGACTGAGGAGTTAGTGTTAGAGCAAGAAAGTTGTCACGGGATGATGTTTACTTATCCGTGTACCAAATACTCCACCATAGCAGACATTCATGGTACTAGAACTGGAGACGACCTTTTCTTACATGCTTTGAGGCATTTAGCAATCGCAAGGCCAGAGTTTTACATTGTAGAGAATGTGCCAGGTATGCGTGCTTTCCCTGTCACTATGGAAGCAATGACAAAAATGCCAGATTATTACATTCACATGTTTTGTCCTGTTGAGTCGGAACTGTTTTTGCCCCAACGCCGCAACCGACTAATCATCATAGGTACAAAGCGAAACTTCGATGTTAGGCCACCGGAAAACACCAGAGCGATAACACTTAAAGAGATATTAGAAGAAGAGCCGAAAGTGACTTTCCCGAAAGCTATCTATGCAAGGATGGCTGGAGAGTATCGAGATTTACCAATCATAAGTGATCCCGAGCGTGGAGACATTGCGCCCTGTGCGGTCTCTCATTATGCGAAGGATAAATCAACGAGGCTTCTGAGAGATAAACGTTTTCCTTTAGGTGTCCGTCCCTATAGCGTTAGAGAATGGGCGAGGCTGCAAGGATTGCGAGATTCATTTATCTTTCCAGTGTCAGATACTGATGCATATATACAAGTAGGGAATGGCGTTTCTATACCCGTAGCTAGATGGTTTGGAACCGAAATGAAACGCTACATGCACCAAAACCGGCAATGCCGACTTTTCTAAAAAATAAGCCCGTTAGGGCTTATTTCTCTATTTCATAACATTAGCTACTATATAACTATATAGTTTTATAAATATAGCTTTTTAGGTGGATAATTAGGCGCATTGCGCCTATAATAGATATGTTGGTTATCTCAACCAGCAACCCATTAAGCCCGAAAGGGCAATAACCCGAGAGGACGAAAATATGAAAGCACATTACCACTTGGCGGCATTTGCAATTGATTGCGGTTACGACGTTGGTTTGTACTACTGTGACGAAGAACTGCTTGAACCCAACAACAAAGTTGACGAAGTGAAAGAGGGGATGGAAACGCTTGATGAATTTTCCCTACGAATTTTCCAAGATGGGAATCTTATTAGTAGTGCATATGTAGTGAGTGATATGGGCGAATATGCATCAGTAGCTGATTACCAAAAGAACGACTTCATGGTGAAGTGGTTGGATGCTTTGCACACCCATAAACGCAAAGTCTGGTCTGTGATAAAGGTTCAATGTCTCCTTACAGTTGCGGATTACTGCCGATGGATCGAACTAGAAGCATGTCATAAGGAGCTCTTAGATAGTGCTGAGGTAATGGCCCGAAAACTTAACTACGAATGCGGTGATGATGCTCATATGATCGCAGAGACAATAAATGACCATCTCGTGGAAACGCCGTGGGAATTAGATTCATTGCCACCATTGCTCTATCAAATATACAGGCACAGAGATTTGATTCTAAAGAGCGGCTCATAAGCGGTATAGATTCATAAAAATAGGCGGTGTTAGCCGCCTATAAAAGAACAAGAAGGTGGGATTATGACATTCCTAATTTGCATGTGGCAGACTGGTTAGCCAAAGGAGCCTTGTTAGTTATAGGCATATACATCGCTATTGATGCGCTAAATCTATAAAAAGCAGGAAATATTGAAAATTATGAAAAGCAAGATGGAACAGCAGCTTAGAGACTACTACAACTCAGTGATTGTTGGTGATGCGGTTTGCACCGTGACCGAGGGGCAGTTCGTTGAGCAGGCTCTAGAACTAGCCAATGATGGCTTAGAGGCTGTGCTGGTTGAGTTTACAGGTCTACCGACTTCTATCGAAATCGAAAAGGTTTCAATGATCCAGCAGGCACAGAAGCTAGGCCAGGTAACTTTTGAAGTGGCTATCGCTGAATAACGGAATTAAGTATGAAAAAAACGATATTGATTCTCTCTCTTGTCGCTTCTTTTGATGCATTTTCACAAGTTAGCGAGTCTCTGGTGAAGTCTCTATCTCCTTGGTCTCCTATTTCTCTAAAGAACGCCAATGGTGATTTGATTATAGTTCTAGATGAACATCGAATTACGGATACTATCTATACCGCTATCATCAACAATGGCTTGTGTATGCCTGTATGGCTGGGTGACAAAGACACTTTGGCTAACGTGAAATCTGTTGCTGTCTTAAACAAATTCTCAAAACAAGGCTACCTGTTTGAAGGCGGTGCTGATACGTGCGTCAAGCTCGGTGAGTTTTCTTCAGATAAACAAAGCGAAGTGTATTTGATGGGGCAAAGCAAAATCTATTGATGAATGCGAGGGAAGTGGTAAGGGGCCAAGTATGCAATCCAACTCAAAACAGATCACTGCTGAGTACATCGAATCTTACTGTGATGACTGTGAGGGAAAAGGGGTCTTTAGGGTGGCGCTAGACAAAAAGCCCATCATTCACACAAACCCGAAGCAGTGGCCGCACAAATGCACAAGGTGTAATAAGGAGGTCTACCTGACATTTCCATACCCAATTCTGAGGTACAAAGGCGAGCAGTTCCTATTGGCTAAACATGCCAGGTTCGAAGGTAACGACTACATCAAATAAAAAGGGGCAATTGATGCCCCTTTGAGTTTACTCGTCGATTAAAGCGATTATTATGTCTCGGATTTCGAAAACAATAGCGCTTAATGACATGCGTGAAAGGGTATCTCTTAACCCCCTCCATCTTTTGTTGTGGTTCAAATAAATGTACCTTTATTGTTGAATCGTCGCATGTCGAGATCTAAACTCCGTATGTCAATAGAAGAGTTCGTTCTCTAAAGGACGAAATTTTCGCCTATACAAGCTCATTGGTCTTGCAGGACTATGAGCTTGTTCTCTTTCTGGCAAGCTCTAAACTCTTGCCATACGCCATCCAGTATCGTACCTGTTTAACTCTCACGCAAAGCCGATAAGCCATAGTGTGAAAGCGGCCTCACTCAATGGATTTCATTAATATATCACTGCTCTTTTGATTCGTCACAATAGTTAACGTCGAAGTTAAATTGATTGTGATCGCGCTAAAGGTAATGGACAAATAAAGGATAATTTGACTATTACAAAGCTCGTGAGTGTGTCCTTTCGTCCCCGCTTTCTTCCTGTTACCCATCTTCAACCAGAACCCCAAAAACAAGGGTATTGAGTTACCGTGGCAGGGCGGCACTGCCGCTCTGGTCACCATAAATTCCCCTTTAATTTTTACATCGGTAAAAAGGCATTAAGGATTGTCACAGCAAAGGCACCCGGGCCTTTTTTGCTTTCAATCCATTGACGGTCAGACTTTCAAAAGAAAATATTCTCAATCAACTGGAAGTGGCTATTGCCACTGTTACTTGATTTTGGAAAGATTTGATATATTTGATTCACGACGCCAAAATAGCAGAGTTTGATTCTTTATTATTTACAGAGGAATCCTAATGGATCAGAGAACCAAAGAAAAGCCTGTGCCAAATGAGTTAAGTGAGTTGGTAGTTAATTATTGTGACCCATTATTTATCTCTGATAGCAACAGAATTCATCAGAGCAATGTGCGAAAAAGCAATGGCACTATTACTTACATTAACTACAAAAATCAACTATGGGGTGTCACAGCAGCTCATGTTGCAAATCTTGAAAATGCCAAGGATAGGTTAACGTTATGTGGATGCGGAACGCAGCCTGTTTATATTACAGAGTCTAATACTTATGGTGGCTTCAGACCACTGAGGAAAAATGAAGACGATAAGAAAAACCCTGATATAGCCATCCTGAAAATCAGTAACGAAATTAAAAAAATCCATTTTGATAGCAACTTAAAAAAGGCCATTAATCTTGAAAAATGGGAGAAACCGGATGCTACAGAAGAAATTATTACGCCTGTCGCTTTTGGGTTTCCGACTGATCACAAAACCCAGCAAGGGAGAGTTACGCTAAGTGACTTCGTTTTGGTTGCCGGATTTGTTTCCAACAAATGGTCTTTTTACAATGATGGCTTTTCGTTTCATGCCGAATTGAAGGAAGATAGTGAGTATTTTCTTAGCGGAATGAGTGGTGGGCCGATTTTTCATGCAGAAGATAGAGAGCATGATCCATTGCTTATTGGAATAGTCTATCAAGGCACTCCTGGCGGAAAATATAAGGAAACACCGGGGCTTGGCATGAATAATGTGTTTGTTTTTGGGCACACTCTAACGCCAGAGATCTTTGATAGGTGGCTCTATCTGGCAGGTTTTGATAGCTAACAAATTATACTTGAACACAAAGAGCCTGATTTTTTCGGGCTCTCCAATTCTGAACAGGTAAAGAGTATTTACTCTAAACGATTTTGGGGCAATTTTGATTTAGCCATCATAGCCAACTCAAAAGTGGACAAAAACGGGTTAGGGTTGGTGCTCTAAATCGATAACTTCAGATAGGGAGAAATGAAGTAGACACCCCTGTCTTTTATGAGAGTTGGCTGCTGGCGCAACCAACCGAATGCTATTCCTTACTGACCTAAAAAGTTAGCGCACAGCGTCAAAAAAACTAGTTTATTTATCTAGCCCTGTCCGATAACCGAACATTTTTTTGAGCCTTGGTTGGACCACAACAGCACACAATATTGATATCGGAATTGAAGCGTAGATGAAGATATCTTCTATTACCCCATCAAATAAATTTTCAGAGGTTAAAACACAGGTAAACCCAACTATTACGCTGGCTGAGATCGTCAAAAACCATGTTATCAACCAGAAAAAAAAATCTTTCCAACTCATGTTTTACTGTACCTCTCCAATTGAGTAGAGCGCATACTCTAAAGTCTTTCCTCGTTTGTGTGTATCGTTTTTTGGTGAGTAGTTACATTCAGCGAGAATTTCTCCCAGTTTCGGATGCTCTTCGACAGTATTGGATGTAGCGGAGAGTGAAAAATCTAACTTATCTTTGGGGCAAAACCTGTCAGTAGGTAATAGCAGCCCCCTCGGCCCAGTTTCCGAGCTGAACCCAAAGTGACCCCTTCATGAACTGGTATATAGATTTCCGTAGGTTAGAATCGTTTCAATAAGTTATGGAGGAACCATGAAAAACGAGATCCTGAAAGAGTTAATGAAAAGTAAGGGCTTTGACATAATGCGTCTCGCAATCGCTGCTGGTTTGGGTGAATCAACGATTAAAAGAGCGCGTCGTGGCAACAACATAAGTGCCGAAAGCATTTCAGCCATTGCAAGTGTTTTAGGTGTGACAGTTGCGGAACTATCAAACGGTATTATGACAGAGACTCAATCTGTAAGAGTAAGAGAGATAAAGGCGCAATATGGCCTTTTCCTCTCTGAATTTAGACACCTTTTCAATGTCTATGTAAGTTCTACAGAGAGTGAAGTAACCGCAAAAATGTGGCTAGGGGAGCTTGCAACAGAGAAGGCCATAGTGGCAATTAGAGCTGCACATATATCTCAAGCCGATTCTTACAGAAAGGTAAGAGAGCAAGATGCATTGCTACGGGCGTTAGTGCTACCTGATGAATTAGAGAACTATTCAAATCTTTTTGACAGATTTATGACAAACATGAACATGAGGAGAGGGCTTTCTCACTCACGTTCGCGTGCTGAATATCTAAGAAGCAAAGATATTGTAACTACCGAATATCGAGAGTCGATTAGCGCGTTGCAAGACTATTTACAACAGTAGTGAAATTTTCAAAAACAAACCCTCGGTTGTCGGTTAATTCACCGAGCCTAGTCCC
This sequence comes from Grimontia sp. SpTr1, assembly GCF_947387585.1. Taxonomy (NCBI): domain Bacteria; kingdom Pseudomonadati; phylum Pseudomonadota; class Gammaproteobacteria; order Vibrionales; family Vibrionaceae; genus Grimontia; species Grimontia sp. SpTr1. Next base: position 35,336 of record NZ_CANDOD010000029.1, on the reverse strand, counting down.
GTTGGCCTGATGTTCAGAAAACTCGAAATCTAGAGTGAAGAAAAATACGCGGGTGTTTGCCAAACATCAGATGTTGAAAGAACCTGACAGATCGTTGACTAAGATGATAACCAAAGTACAATAGCCCTCCGGCCAGAAAATGGTGCATAGCATTGAATTCAAAAAACCATGAAAGCGCAATAACTATCGAAAATGCAGTAGCTATCCTCAACCACCTTTATGCAGATATTTTGATTGCTATTACTACTCTAAAAAATAGTGAAATAAGAGGCTTCGACACAGAGCTACATAGACAAGTGACTCATAGGCTCTGCTTCACTTCCCTCGTTATGAGCTGTAGTAAATACTCAGATCTTTGTAAGGATTATGGAAAACTACTGAAAACAGAAATCCCCCAGTTCAATAAAGTAAGAAACTCATTCAAAGCTCAGATAGATGATCAAAGAAAAATCAAAAGTTTTAGAAATGATTACATTGGTCATATTCATTCGAAAACTCTTGGAAGGCCGCTTACTCCAATTGAAATTCAAGAGCGATTTAAGGCAATGTGGGACACAAACGATATCTTTAATGCTTTGGATTGGATTTGCCCTGATAACTTAGATTCAACAGATAAGACCCAGAGTTTAGCAGGTGTAATTGGACTGATGAGAGATGCACTTTTGTCAAAATTAGATGCCACCTGAACGTAACCTATTGTAATTAAAATAGTAAAGCAGATTTCACGTGAGAGATCTCATATCAGGTTGGCATTGCTGCCATTTGAAATGTCCTAACCTCAGCAGTGGCTGGTGACCTCAGCGTTAATAGTCGGTGACGAAGTAGCCAGGTGCTTTGACAACTTGGTGTATTTGAGCGGGTTCAAATACGATGCATTCAGTGGGGACGATTTGCATGCTTACAACTTCCCCTGTTCTAATCAACACGCCATTACTGTCTAAATTCTCTGGTGGGAATTCACCAAAAAGTGAATCAACCAAGACTTGACTTCGATGGTATGTAAATCTGATTAGTTATTGATTAATCGATCAGCAATTCCCAGCAACCGCAGGATCAATTAGTGAGGATTAAAAGATTAGCTCAAGCAATGGAGAGTATGCGCTCTGCGAGATAAGTTAAGAACACCCGTAAATTGAAATGGGGCAAAAACGTACCAGAGCAGATCGGTCTGACACGAGTATGGACAGAAACGGGTTGGAACTAAAGCTCTATAGCGTCTACTTCGGATAACTTCAGATTAGGAAAAACAAAGTAGACTGCTTTGTTGTTCGATAGCATTGGCTGCTGACGCAGCCAAAAGAATGCTATTGCCTATTAACCGGAGAAGGGCTCATATGTGTTATAAGCGACTTTTTCTAAGCCTCTTATACATTCCATAAGCTTCTGGCGCTGTGTAATTAAAGCCTAACTTTTCGTAGAACTCTGGTTTGTCGGCTATTAGTGATACGTAAGAGCCGTCATTTGCCGCTTTTTCAAGATAAGACTCTATTTTCTCCATAATCGTCTTACCTAAACCCAAACCCTGATGGTTTGGATTGACTGCTATATCTACTATCTGGAAAAAGCATGCCCCATCACCGATAACTCTCCCCATGCCTACCAAACCATTAGAATCTCTAACACATACTGTATAAAGCGAGTTACTTAAACCTACATGTGCCGCTTCAAGTGATTTAGCAGACAGGCCAGCATCCAATCTTAGTTGACAATATTCTTCCGAACTTGGAGTTTGCTCCAGTACTTCATAATTCAAAACTGAAATTTCCTTGTAGCTTATAACAACTTATTAGCCCTATGCCCAAAGGTTGTGTGCCTCTACCGCTTCGATTTTGACACCGAAACTCGAAATATTAGGCAACGTAGCATTATGGTGCTCTCGAATTTGAGCCCCACTGGCGTGTTCCTTATCATGAGTTGTATGAGCATCCGAAACCAAAGTTACGGGATAGCCTAAACCTGCTGCTCTGCGAATGGTGGTATCAACGCAAAACTCTGAGGCGTAGCCACACACAATTAAGCTATCTACATCGAGTTCATTCAAAACACTTTGAAGATTAGTATTTAAGAATGAGTCTGGTGTTGTTTTGCGAACAATATAGTCACCAGTTTGTGTAATTAAGCTCGACTGCAATGCCCAACCTTCACTTTCGTATTCAATAACAGATTTAGGTTGCTCGTGCTGGATAAAGATAACTGGAACAGACTTAGCTCGCGCGAATTTCGTAACCTCATTAATTTTGGTGAGTACGATTTGTGATTCAAATGGTTGAGGTTCCGGGTCGAACAGAATCGACTGAACATCAATAACTAATACCGCAGATTTCATTATTTTCCTCTGATAGGGCTAACGTTGCCATAAACGGCGAGCGCGTTTTTTGCGAGTCCAGCCCCCCGAAGGGGGGCGATGTTTAATGGCCTTGTTATATGCAATTTTTAATGGCATCAAATTCTTTCGCTGCCATAGTTGGTATAAACTCTGTCACTTCATAGTCAGCCACATTAGCGATATAAAATGGGTCTTCTTTTATTATCGTGTCTAATTCTGCTTTATTAGTAGCATTTACAAGTATAACTCCACCTGTTCGTGGAACTTTTCGACCTGAAGCAATAAATTTACCTGCCGCATAATACTTCTCAAGGAATGTAACGTGAGCTTCAATATATTGATCAACTTCTGACAATTCCACTTTGTATGTTAAGGATACGATAAACACTTAACTCTCCATTGCATATAACAGTGTATTAGATGACAAAATGTCGCAATCAAACACGCCATTTTGTCCAACAATAACAAGCCACTGTATTTTAAAGGTGGCTTTCACTATGTTTTAAAAGCCCTTTCTCGCAGAGCTAAAAATGGCCTTGTGAAAACACCCCAAAATGGGGATTCGTAGGTATTATGCGACACCATTGTATTTACTGTGTGTATCAACAGTGGGAAAGTATATTCGGATTACAAAAAGTAGGGTAAATAGGAGGCTTTTGAACACCTCATCAAAAATGATGCTGGCTCACTTCGGGGCAATTTTGAGATGGCTATCATAGCTAGCCCAAAAGCGATAGCTTCCGATATATTCAGATTGGGATAGCTCATTTGAAGGCTTTGTTGTTAAAGAACTTGGCTGCTAACGCTAAGCCAAAAAAGAGCCAATTCCTATTGACTAAAAAAGGCTCATATTTTTTATAACTCAATTCCACAGTCTGCGAGTGCATTTTGTAATGACATGTCCAAGTCATAAACACCTGTACTAGAAGCAGCCTGATTTAAGCCAATAGTCCTATATTTTAGAGATTTACCAGCTAACATCTCTCTGATTATATTCTTAGCCTTTTCACCTGTGGTCGCTGTAAAAGGAGACATTGTTTGAGCAGACACCTCCATTGCTGATTCATAGCTAGCGGCAACCATTGCTTTTTGATCATCTGATAAGCTTTCGAGATAAGCAGGTTTGAGGTTTGCCAGTGTTGGAGCTAAATCTAGAGGAGTTTCAGAAATTAAAATATCCCATGTCTTGTTGGAGTCAATTCGAAACTGTGCATTTCCAACTGGGATCTTGTATTGACCACCACTTTGGAGACCGACACGCAATTCACCATTGACCTGCTCGATAAACGGATAATACTTTCCTACTTCCGTATATACATTTTTATTAGTGTACAACGAGCCAACTGTTACCTTGCATGAGGAAACGTCCGTAAACTCGTCCGTATTTTTAACTGAAATCCATTTAACTTCCGGCTGATTTGAATTTGAAGCACATCCTACGAGTGCTGCTATCGCCGTCAACACAACTATATGATTTCTCATTTTTTACTCCTGAGTTATCGCCCGCTAAAATGGCACGCAACACGGCACTACTGTCTAAATTATCCGGCGGAAATGTACCACAAAATGCATAAATCAGGAGTTGAGTTTGATCGCATGGAAAACTGAATGGTTATTGATTAATCAGTCAGTAATTTCTAGCATTCACACGGTGAATTCGTAGGGATAAAGGATTAGTATAAATAATGGATAGTTTGTGTTCTTCAAGCTAAGTAAAGAACACCTGTAAATTGAAATGGGGCAGAAACGTGCGAGAGCAGATCGGCCTAGCACGATTATGGACAAAAGTGCGTTGGAGTCGGTGCTCGAAAGCGTCAGCTTCGGATAACTTTAGGCAGGGGTAATCGAAGTAGACGGCTTTGTTGTTCGAAAGCAGTGACTGCTCAGGTAGTGTAAAAGACAGCTATTGCCTATTGACTGGAGAAGGGCTCATATGTGTTAGAATAACAACCTTCTATTGTTCCTTTCAATACTTACCGAAACAAAGGATCAATATATCTTTGTACAACTTCTGTCATTACAATGGCAAAAATGATGCAGCCCACAAGGAATATGCCGTATTTTTTTCCAGAACCACCATCACTTTCTATTCCGCTAGGAAATACAAAATACACGAAAATAGTGGATAATACTGGTATTGCAAACACACCAAGTAGGGTTGACTCGATCGTCGAATAGTCCTTTTCACTTCTCAAGCTATATAAAACAGAGACAAAAAATACTGAGATAAATGTTATAACTATTAGTTTTACACATTTCATAATTAATCCGATTTTAAAATATTAATCATTCTTATAGTCAGGATGACAGTCTTCAATATGACACTCATGAATTTCTTTGAGTTTTTTATCTGAGGCATCCAATTTTCGCCACCTCGCAGAACAAAAATTTTCTGCACAACGTGCAATCCCTCTAAACCTGCCCTTTGGCGTATGTAAATCGAAAGAAAGACGCAACTGTTGTTGTTTGTGATAAGATCTATCAGGACTAGAGTCTCCATATCCTACATCTGCAATATGGCACTCAGCTTCTTTATTTGTTAATGCTAGATGGCCTAGATCGTAGACTTGCCAAGTTCCATTATGATAGAACCCTTTACTTCCATATATTCGAGTACCACCAAATAGGCCTGAAACCAATAGTCCTACATGAGCTGTACCACGATTACGTTTTTTTTCATGTTCGCCATTCACTAATCCATAAACAATCCAATCTTCAGAGCATCCTGTATCACTTGGCTTAAGTGTTCGAGAACTTGACCAGTCAGCATTTAAATAAAAACCGTAACTTATTGAGGGTACAAGTGTTAAAATGAAAGCGATGATGTAACCTTTATAAAAAATAACGTCTTTGATTGTCGCGATATTCATATCCAACTTCCTCCTTTTTATATTCTAACAGTGTATTGGACGCCAAAGTGGTGTATTTAAACACCCCATTTTTTCAAATAATAATAAGCCACTGTATTTCAAAGGTGACTTTCTCGCTGTTTTTAAACACTTTCATCTCGGTGCCAAAAATGATCTTGTGAAAACAGCCAAAAATGGGGTTATTTCAGTATTATACGACACCTTTGCATGTAATGTGTGTATCAACAGTGGAAAAGTATATTTCGGATTACAAAAAGTAGGGTGAATAGGAGGCTTCTAAACACCTCATCAAAAATGATGCTGGCTCACTTTGGGGCAAAATCGTGTCAGCCATTCCCCGAATTCATCGTTACGGTTGACTGATTGGATGAAGAAGAACATGTGCCTGGCATGCCTTTTCATTCCACTCTTTTTGCTCGGCCCGAAAAAGACCGTGGGCGTTAATGAGCTCTGCTAACCCTGACGCTTTGTCTCCCTGTATCAGCAGTGACAGCGGGGATGTCTGCTCACCGCTCTGATTGAAACAATGTTCAATATGCTCAGGCAACACATAGATGGTGTTGTCAGACGGGTTGTCATCCGATTTTTCATGGAAGAGCTTTGCATCGATACCATGTTCATCATGCAGAAAATTGAGTTGGTCAAAGAGCTTGGTTGCATCATCGATTTTTTGCTGATGTCCCACTGAAAACGTATTCAGCTCCCACAGCTTTCTCTCCAGATTTAGCTCCTTTGGTGCGAGAGATGTTGAGCATTTGCTTGAGTTCACTTTTATCGACTTGTAGCGCGGGTCTTTTAGCTTGGGTTTCAGGTACCGGCTAAGAATGAGATTACGTTTTTCCAACGGGGTGAAGCCCTTAGCGGCGGAAACGTTGGCATAAAGATTCAGCAGTGCATTTTCGATAACGGAAGAGAGAAGCATAACGAGGATTGAAAGCGTCAAGTTCCGGTTATTTTACCAATTGTCACCGCCAAAGCCTATCTCCACATCATGAGTCTATGTAGACTGCTTTCTGACCGTGGCGATGGTCGAACGGCTGCACCTTAACAAACGCTGTATCTGCGACCAGGATTTTCCTTCTCCGAGAAGCAGGGCAATATTCTCCCGAAGCATGTGATCCGGTTGCCTGCCCTGATACTTACCTGCCAGTTTGGCTTTTTCTATGCCCTGTGCCTGTCGTTTCCGGCGGGTTTCATAATCATCCCTGGCCATCGCCGCCGCCAGGTCCACCATAAACTCAGTCAATACACGGGCTATCATCGAGTGCTGGGTACTGCCCTCCAGAATGGCGTGTGTCATCGGCTGGTCAATCACTACGATGTGAATACCCGCACTCACAAATTGTTGCTTGAGGGCCGTCCATTGTTCATAGGGCAGTCGAGAGAGGCGGTCAACCTTTTCGATAAGCAAGATATCATCCGGGTGCGAATCATCGATTAAACGTGCCAGTTCAGCCCGTTCCAGTTTGGAGCCGGATTGGTTCTCTGTGTAAAAACTGGCTATCCGTACACCTTTTTGCTCAGCAAATTGAATTAACTCAGCCTTGGCACGATTAGCATCCTGAGCATCGGTCGATGCTCGCAAGTAGGCTCTGATGAACATAAAGGGCCATTGGTTTGATTAGGGTGGGGTACTCAATATTAGTTCGCGTAGGGTTTACTATCAACAATAAACGAACCAATATCGAGAAAACAGATACTGGTTCGCATTAAGTATACTCATATTAAACTAGCAATCTTCGTATTCTGGCAATCTGCATTTTCCTAAAATTGAAGGGCGGGGTCGGACATAGACCTTCATTAAAGAGGGTATAGCCTTTCCTTCGTGAATGGAGTCGGGGAAATAGCCATAAACAAATTTGAAAAGACGAATCAGATAATCATCTTGAGTTGCCAAGTGGCTAATGTGCCAGCTGTGTGATTCAAGTAATGAAGTGTGGTTTGATATTGATTCAACAACTTCTCTATGCTCATCTAGTCGTTTAGCAACATTCCGAGAATAGTTTAGCTGCTTGATGATCACAGACCTTCTTACTAACCCACATAGGGAAAAGACCTTATCTATCCAATATTTCATGTGCTATCACCTCTGGATTAACCAAACATCACTAAGATGTAAAAAACGCCACCTCCAATAAGGCTACCGAGAAATCCAAAAAGAAGCCCACTGATTGCAGTTTTCATAGTGAAACCATTCGAATTCATTTTTGGTTTGTTGATTGTCGATTCGCTAATTTGAACTTTCTCGACTTCTTTCAACAATTTCTTTATCGAAGCTTCCAGATCTGAGGAGACATCAATGATGCGATTTATCTTGGATTGAAATGAGTTATCAAAAGACTTAGGAACCATTTCAAGAGCCTCGCTAACTGATATAACCAATTCTCTGAGGTCTTCGATCTCAGCAACTGTTAGTTCTTTAACCAACTTAGACATTGGTAATTTTTCGGAGTTACCCATATGATACCTTTAATGATTGAAATGCTTTTTAAGTTTTGAAAACTCTGTATTAAGAACTTCATCAAAACGAAGAGCCAAACGGTGACATGACTTTTTTAAAGAAAGAATACTTCTTAACTCTCTATCTTTAGTGGCGCGTATTTCATCCCGATAATTTGTTTCATCGTGTACCGCATCATGATATGTGGTACCTATTTGATCAATGAGAGTGAATATCTCAGTGTTCGGTATGACACAGCATTTAGCTAACGAGCTAGTAGCTGTAAGCTTTAAAATCTCAGTTTCAACCAATAGGCTAAACTGGCTTTCTAAAGAAATTGAAGTATCAACTCTATTTAATAGTATGAATATTGAACTGGGCTCTACTCCCATATCAACAAGTTCATCAACCGTATTGCAGGTGTCTTTCTGTTGTTTTGTATCTGGGGTGACAGGGAGAAGGTAAATATCTATATCTTCATGAGTGCCTGAATTTTCCTTCATCCCCTTAATGAAGTTCTCTATGTTTGAAGAACCAATATCAATAATGGCAAGATCAAGTAAATCCACTTTTTCTATTACCGAGGTCATATCTTTTGACGATATTTTTGTCCCATCGTCACCATCATGGTTTATTGTTTCGATGCGAATAACATCGGCGTCTGGGATTCTAGGGTGAAGGAAGTGGTTACAGATCGTGCTTTTCCCCACATTCCCAGAATTGTTAAGAACTGCGATTTTCAAAAATTCCATAATCATTCTCCTGTAGAATACTTGGCTTTTCTCGCCTTACTGAGTTTCATTTCGTTAAATTTGTGTCTAAGTGTCCTTGAACTTCTGTTCCCAGCTACATCACACCAAGCTATAGAGTCCTCCAAAGTAAAACCACAATCTAAAATCTCACTTACTAATCTTTCTGATACGTCGGGGAACTCTGTCTTCCATGTCGATACCGAAGCATTTTCGGTATCGAAAAAGATATCTTTCTTTTTATCTGCAATATTAGATTTTGATTTCTTGTTTTTTGCTCTGAAAATCAGGTTTTGAAAGTGTTTTTCTGTGATTTCTAAATCTAAAAGTCTACAAAATGTAAGATACTCTACACCTGAGTTTTTCAAAGATTCGATGCTTTCAATGTGCCTATCGAAGATTGTTTGTAATGTAAAAACACCAATCTCATAATCACATCTAATATCATCAACGACTTTTTTAATATCAGATTCAATTGTCATCTCTGGCTCTCTATATCTTATCTATACATGTGCTTTATGATTGCTTTACTCAACTCGCTAAAACCCTATTTCGCTACAGTCAATCTACGGGGAAATGTAGATGATTGCTATACCGTTGCTCTATCTAAAAAAGTCGCCTCGACTTTTTTAGATAGAGTAAGGCACGTTGCCGAAAGTATACTTTCGCGTGCTAAGGGGATAATCTCCCCTTAAACCCCTGCAACTCTACGAGTTATTTTATGAGCCAGAACAGCAATGAAAAAAAGAAAGCTGTAGTTCATGTTCAGACAAAAATGACGGAAGAAGAATATGAACCTTTGAATATGATTATCAACGATCTAGGACTTAAACAGTCCGCAGTCGTAAGAGCGTTATTAACCTCTAGAGCTGCTGAAGTGGAACTACCTGTTGGAAAGCCAAAGGAGCTTGAAAGAATCCTATTTCTAATCAATAAAACATCCAATAATATCAATCAGATAGCCAAGAGATTAAATGAGGCCAACAAGCAAGGAGTTGTGTCAGAAAAGGTATTTAACGGTGCCATGAACTCCTTGCTTTCTATTTCTAGTTCTCTAAAGGTCGTCTTGAAAAATGCTAGTTAGATTGACCACTGGGAAAAGTGGTATAGCTGAGTATCTTGAGAATGGTCAGAAGTCTGATAGAAGTATGACGCGGGATGAAATCGACCTAAGAGAGTGTATAGATGGTGATCTAGATATAACCAGAACAATAATTGATAGTATGAATGCCACAGGAAGAGATAACAACTACTATCACATAACATTGAGTTTTTCTGAAAAAGATATATCCAAAGAAAAAATAGAAGAGGTTTATGAGGATTATAAATCTCTTCTATTGAACGCATATGATAGTGACGAATTTAATTCGTATGCAGAAATACATTTCCCTAAAGTAAAAAGCTATATAGACAAGTCAACAGGAGAAAAAGTAGAACGATTTCCTCATGTTCATATGGTTATACCAAAAGTAAATTTAGAGACTGGAAAAGACCTCAATCCAATCGGTAACTATAAATCAAATCAGAAATACTTCGAATCAATACAGGAAAAGTTAAACTATAAACATGGATTATCCTCTCCATTTGATAACCAAAGACAAAAGAAAGTTTCAAAGTCAGACTTGATCTCAAGATATAAGGGCGATCAATTCAAGGGAGCAGGGAAAGACTTAAAGGATAAAGTGTTTTCTGAAATTAGAAACGGGAATATTAAAAACTTTGAAGGATTGAGAAGAAGGTTGCTAAAAGAGGGAGAGGTTAGAATAGTTAATACTAAATCGGAGGGGGAATATCTAAAGGTTAGGCCAAAAGGAAACAAAAAATTTGTCAGATTAACAGACCAGGTATTTAGAAAGAATTTTCTTGATAATGGAATTTTAGAAAAGGAAAAACCATCAGAAAAGAAATCAGCAGAAAATGTTTCTAGATGGATGAAATTTAAATCCTATGAAATAAAACATATTCATAGCGCTTCACCAAAAGAAAGAAATGAATATAGAAAGTTAAGCATTACTGAAAAAGAGGAGTACTTACATGTCAGAAGAAATGAACCTGTTCGAAGAAAAGATAGAAGCACAGAAAGAAAGCATACTACAAAGATCAGATGGGCGGATAGTAGAAAGCTTGGTGTTAACAGAGCTAGAGGAAGATCTTTTGCCGAAATCCCAAACGGCCTGCCAAGTATGTCCGAACACAATGTGGATGTTGCAAGAAGACGGCGGGGAAATGATTCTCCAAAACTACTGCATGATCATGCATCGAATAGTATGGACGCAATCAAAACCAGTAGAAATTACAAACTGCGACGGTTTGTTTCTGAATCAGGAAGAGGACTAATTGAGAAAGATAATGAAAATATAAACAAACCAAAAAGCGTGGCTGAGCAAATAAAATATAACCATGATCAATCAAGGAAGAAAGAGAATGAAGAAGTTACATTTTCAAAAATTAAAAAATCTATTGATGCAAATAGACTTTTAAAGAAGCTTGAATATAAAAATGGAATATCAGCAAGTGATTACACTGTTTGGAAGAAGAGGGGGGGTGAGAACCGGATAAAAGTTGGCAATCTAAATCTTAATGTTAGTGATTTTTGCACAAAACACATTGGGCTTTCATGGGATGAAACAAAGGATGTTTTGAAAGAGGTTTATAAAGAACAAATAAATGACTTGAATCATAAAAAAGTGGTTCAGAAAGAAAATAATGCAATAAATAGAATTATCTTCAAGTCAAATAAAGCACTAAGAACATGGGATGTTAAATCAAGTAACGTAGCACAAAGTATATCTGCTTTGAAATCAACACAAAATGAAGAGTTAAGGAGAAATAGTATGTCTGACTTAGAAATAAAAAACTCTAGCAATACACATAGTTTGGAAGAGGCGGCTGAAAGAGTATTGAAAGCAAGAGCTGCTGTCAGGAACCTCGATATATCAATGAATGATGTTGTAGCAACAAAAGATGCGAAAAAGGACACCGTCGCATTTAGTGACAAAAGAACCGGCGAAGAAATGTTCAAGGACAAAGGTACTTCAATTGTCATGACGAAGCGGGAGCCAACAGCCAATGATACCGCTGCTGCTCTGACTTATGCCGCTGAAAAATACGGGACAGTCGAGATCACTGGTACCAAGGCTTTCAAAGAGTCAGTCGTCGCGATTGCTGCACAGAAGAACTTGAATATTGTGTTCTCCGACAAAGACCTTCAACAGAAGTTTGTACAGAGCAAATCTGACAATGTAGAAGTCACTAAAGCGGCTCAAAACCTTCCAAGTCAGCCAACTGCTGATAAAGGCCGCGAAGTTAAGATCGATTACAACTTTAATGAATCATCAAGTAAGTACGAAGTAAAAATCAACGGGCAGGCTCCAGGGGAAGTTTCAAAAGAGCTGTTATCAACAGCTATAGCTAACGATAGATTTCTCAAGATGTACAGTGTTGAAGAAATCACAAGTAATGCGTTAGACCCCAAAAAAGCAAAAGGGGAGCAACCCGTACCGAAAACAATCGCTCAGGATGGGTCTATTCACAGTACAGATATGAGCGCTCAATCCGACAGCAAAAAAAATGCATCTAAGATGTAACCGAGACTCACCTCTTATGGTTTAAGAGGTGAGTACCTGCAATATGCCCACAAAAGCGACATGTTAATTTAAACAGTAATGACCTCTCGATAAGTATGTGTTGTGCTATGCATCCACAACCGCTGTTAGATGGAGCGATAACTATGAATACACCGTTGGAAATAGTAGAAAAACGTATTGCTGCTGTCAGAACGCAACAAAAGAATGAAAGGATACAAAGCAACATAAGCATGATGGAATACGCTTTAAGGCAGTTGGAATTAGTGAAATCCCAGCTGGAAGAGGCAACACCTAGTCTTTATCCTCCCGCAGGTGTCGTGAGTCTTGCTCAGGCAAAGATAGAACTAGACGGTTTGATTGAAGGGTATAGTTTTCCGCTATCGAGTGAGCAAGAAGAAAGAATGGGTAAGAGAATTGACGAACTCAGACACTATATACACGCAGCAGAAAAACAGGCTTAACTTTGTGCCTCCGGCGTTCAGCGTTGGAGGTTTTATTGGTTCAAGTGACACACTACCTATTCCCCAGGATTGATTAAGGCCGCTAATAGTCTGGCAAGAAGGAAAAGGGTTTTCCGGTTTGCTTTCCTGATCTCTATCTCTCAAATTACTTCTCTCTAAATCTCTTCCGTGGTACCGGCCTCGCATGCCTTCGGCATATAACAACACGCTATAAACTAGATATTTATATAACTATATAGTTTTATAGTTTCATGTTTTTCGTCTTGAAGGTTAGGCGCATTGCGCCTATAATAAATATGTTGGTTGAGAGAACCAACAACCCATTAAGCCCGAAAGGGCAAATACCCGAAAGGATGAAAATATGAAGTTATCTGATGTAGCAACCATCAAAACCAACTTTCCAGATGCAGATTTCTGGATAATTCGCCGTGGTAGCATCAAGACTGTCGGCAAGCCTGTAGAGATGTTTAACAGCGAGCACATAGGCATTCGCGTAAGTGACACCAACACTATTCTTCCTCGTTTTCTGTTCTATGTAATGGAAGAAATCTTTCGTTCGGGTCAGTGGGAACTGCTGGCGACAGGAACAACTCAATTGGTAAATATCAGAACGTCTGATGTTAGAAATATCTTACTTGTGACTCGTTAGAAAAAAGGGGGCTAAGCCCCCTTCATTGAGAAGGTTCAGCAAATGAAAATTGAAATTCCAAGCATTCAAGAGCAACAGAAGATCATCTTTGAAAAAGCAACCCTTGCAGCTATTGAAAGGTTACAGCGTAACTTAGAAGCGCCTGTAGTAGAGCCTCAGATTGCTGTCGATGAGTCTCTTTTTAGTCGCGCTCATCTTTTGGATGAAAAACGTTTTGAGCCGCCACCGGCTGAAATTGTAAGGGCATACTTTGAGCATTTTCAGGGCCACTTCCCTGATTACGATACAGATAAGAAGCTAGCCGACTTACTTGGCGTTAGCGGTAATAGGAGAATTAGAGAATATAAATCTGGAGCTAGAAACGTTCAGTTTGAGGTATGGCGGAAATTTCTGATCATCACTGGCCGTGTGCCTCAAGATGTTTTGCCAGTATTGGCCTATATGAGCTAAGAGAGATCGCTGCTCGCTAGCGTTCGCACCGCTAACGAACAGCTAACTACAACCACCTAAGATAGTAGGAGTTGAGCTATGAGCGATTCTATATTCGCGGTAGAGGCGTGTCACGCGCCAGGTTACGTAATCGTGCTGTATGCACTAACTTCAAATGTATTGACCAAGGTACAGCGGCTCCGCCTGATTGCGAATGCAAAGGGGGTTAACCATGGATAACCCCCTTCTAACTAAAGATATAAGTCGCCTGAGTTCACTTTTTCCTGAACTTACCGAAAAACAGTTCACATGTTTGTTTATGTACTGTATGGGTAAGGGAAGTAAAGAAATTGGTGAGCAGATGAAGATCCGAGATACAACCGTTCGTAACTACCTCCAAGACCTCAAGGAGATATTTAGCCTAGATAGAGCCTCAGATCTAAGGGCAATTTTTCTAGTCCGAATGCTTGCCCCAGTTGAGTATCATACCTGACGTGACCGTGTTGCCTTCTACAACAAAGCTATCTCCAGTATTTTTAACATCGCTGGAGATAGCTGTATTCCGGTTACTTCTTTCTAAGTAATTAAGCATTGGTATATCAAGAAGTTCCTTTAGAGAGCATCTAAGTCGAACTGTTTTGCCTTCCTTCAAATACAGATAAGTATAAGGGTGCTTTGCTACAGCAACTTTTATGTTCTGATGGAACGGAAAATGTCTCTTGTTCTTCTTGATGATTTTCGTGTAACTATCATCCTCTGATTCATCATTTTTGTCTCCGCTTTTTCTAACGATAAAAAGGAGGGAGAGAAAAGTATTCAAGGCTATAGATACGGAAACTAGAATACCAAAACCTAAGTGATCCATAATCAGAAAAAGCAGAACCCCTGCGGGTAAGGCATAGTTTTCTCTGTCGATGTAAAGAGCGACCACTAAAGCGGTCACTCCTAATACTACACCTTCCATAACGTCTACCTAAATATTTCCGTTGCCTTACTCCCCAGGTCTCCGATTTTTAGCCCCATATCTAAAGCGGCATCTGATAGTCCAACAATTTTCGCATTCATCATATCGTCGTAATTGGAAACACCAGATACAATCGCGCATGCCTCGTTTAACTTATTGCATGTTTCTATGTTTATGTATGCACATGCTAAAAATCCCTTACTTCCTTTAATCACAAGTAGTGGCCGCTCTAATGGAAAGTTAATACGTTCGTCTTGCATATATTTTTTACCTTCTGATATTGGTTGTAATAGCTCTTCTATTTCACTTTGTGATGATGGATTGATACTAACCAAAGCATCAATCACCTTTTGGGAATCAATTGGTGATTTTGTTATTTTTGTGGTGTCAATATTTATACATATAAATGCTATAAGTTCATCATTATGATAAACAGGTATTGTTGTGGCTTTGATTAACATGCCATCTGGCAACTGTATTGGATAAGATATTATGTTACCAGTTTGAATCTCGTTTCTAGCATATTTTTTTATAAGTTCCAGTCCGAAGTTTGTATTCGGATCATACATCCTTCGTCCTGTTATCGGATTTTCAATAGCAATAACAGAGATAAGAGGGTTCGTAGTGTCATGCAAAACTACCTCTATAGGGGTGTCACTCAGAGTTTTCCCGAACCCCTTTACTATATCTTTGAGGCTTTCAAGTATCTCTTCACGATCACTTTGATAAATTGTGTCGTACTTGATAGCTACCTTTTTTAAATCAGATACCTTGTCAGAATTATCAGTATCGATCATGAATATGGCTGAATTATCCTCAATTAGCTGTATAAGTTCCCATGCAGCTTGAGCGTGTTTATCAGGGTCGAGTTGGGTTATCGCAGTGTTGAGTGTGTCTTTGTCAAGATACAGTTTTCCGGCATCATTATACGTAATGGGGTAGTAATCAAGAGAAGCTAAGGGTTTTCCGATAGTTACACTATCTTCACTTCCAACCACTTTTGTTCCAATGAGAGAGATTAGTGCTATGCCAAATATCGCGTAAGCACTTATCATTTTGATTTTCCTTTTCATTTTTTTATCCTTCCTAGCCAGGAACGTTACTTATAGCTTTTTTATTTGAATTCATTCTTTTCTAATCATCGAATAGTTATTTTTTAATACTCAAACTCGTGATTAGTTTGTATTTTTATATGTGATGATAGTCACATGTACAGATATTTTATATTTGAACCCCCTTGCCGTATCTTGTTGTTTAATATTGTTTTGTTGATGAATCTAGACAACAAATCCTCATGCTTTATAAACAACTATTAACACAACTATTCAAAAGTGACAATTGGCCTCTTTTTGTCGTTAATTCTATGTGAAATACTTTGATTGAAATTCAGGAAGGAGGAGTAGATGTCTCAAACGACTATTACACTTCCCATTGACACTGATACCAATAGGGTTATTTCTGATATCGCTGCTGAATGGGGATACAAGAATTATGGTAACGGAGGTAAGACGGGCTTTGTTTCTGATTTGTTAGATTGCATCGCGAAAAATTACGAAAGTAAAAGCTCAGATTTTGACTTATCTCTTGTGATAAAGAAAAAGAAAGAAAAAGGTAGATAGCCTTTTAATTAACTTCAAAACAAAACAACTTTTGTTTAATAAAACTACATCTTTTTGTAGCGGTCTCTTACGGCCTGAAAATGCTCTTTAACAATTTTGCCAAGGTTCTGACGGATGCCGAAAAATCCGATAAAGGTGTGAGAAACCTTTTTAATCAATCACGCCCCAACATGTAGCGAATGTGGCAGGGGTTCACTGATGCTGATAGGTGATTAATGTGTATCAGCACAAATTCAAACTCAAGATGTAAAGAATTAGAGGGGGGTATATGACTTCTATGATTCCTACCAACTTGGTTCTAGATGAAGATTCTTATAACTCTTTAAAAACTGCTGCCGACCTTTCATTCAGGTCTATGAGGAGTGAAGCTACATTGAGAGTTATTGACCACATAAAAAGATATAGAAAAAGAGTTTCAAAAGTTGACATTACTAAAAAGACAGTAATGAAAATAACTATTCCTTCTGTATTAGCAAAGGAAATCAACGTATACCTTCTCTCTGAATGTGGTTTCAAAAATAGAACATTAGTTGAAGAGTGTAGCTTTCGACTTAAAGACCACCTTGATAAATTCGAATCCATTTCAATCGTTGGGGTGGCACAGAGGAAAGGATAAAATGATCATTGAAATACCACTACTTATTTCTCTTTTCAATCAATGTCAGGCAACTGTTGATTCTCATACATTGGGAAGAATTGTAGACACTGAAAGCGATAGGCAGCAATACGCAATAGCCGTTGTTGGTGCTGAAAAAACGTTGAACCAGCCAAAGAGCAAAGCGGAAGCAATTGACGTAATCAAAGGGCTCGAATCTGCGGGATTTAGTTATAGCGTAGGTCTAATGCAAATTAATAATGCAAATTTCGCAAAGCATGGCCTGACATTAGAAACAGCTTTTGATAACTGCGAAAACATTAGAGTAGGGGCTGAGATATTTTCAGGGTGCTTCGAAAGAGCCGAAAAAAAATTTCATGGAAAGTCACGCTCTGAGCTTCTTGATTTAGCAGCCTCTTGCTATTACTCAGGGAATTTCGAACGTGGCTTTACTGTAGAAAGTACAGGAACAAGTTACGTTCAAAGATTTAACTCTAGCAATGGGTATTCATCCAGTTTACCCATTACAAATCATGTCCAACCCAATCCAAGTCGAACCATAAAGTCATGGGATGTATTTGGAGATTTCTAAGGAGGTAAAAGCGTAAGTCAAATCTCACCCCCGCTAAACATTTAATTTGCTATCAATCATCTATTATAAAAGGTAATTGTCTATGAGAAATATCAAGTCATTCTTCGCTGCTGTTGCAGCTATTCTCGTTTCTTTCGTCTCTTCTCCTGCGCTGGCAGCTGGCCTCGATAACCTTACAACATGGGTCACTGATGTACGTGTTTGGGGTTATGGCTTTCTGGCGGCTTTATGCCTTGGCTATATGGTTTACCTAGCTGGCGCCGCGCTCACTGAAAAAAAGCAATGGAGCGATGTAGGGGTTGGTCTCCTTAAGGTCGCAGCAGCAGGCGGCATTGTCATCGCTGGCGAATTCATGTGGGCTATCTGGGGTAGCTAATCATGAAAAAAGAAGGTTTGGATAAGTACCAAAGCTTCAATTCACTAGCAAGGGAACCCCTAATGTTAGGGGTTCCTGTCATTGTCTTGTTGCTTTGTGGCTCGGGGATTTTGATAACCGGATTTGTTGGCTTGATGGCGCTTGGGGTAAAAGGTCTTATTTTCCCTTTGGTCATAGTGGCATTTCTAATTTATCTCCGAATTAAAACTGAGGAAGATTCTAGAGCAATCGAAGATATCAAATGGGATATTAGAGGTCTTTTTTATAAGATAAAAAGCAGATCTCGGATTGTTTCTTTTTCTTCATTGGATGAAACACCCATTAGGAGAAAAAAAGATGTTGCAGAGTGGTTTAAAAACAATACCGATTAAAGGCATACCAGAATACGGAAGGGTTGTTACCAAATCGATTATAAAACTCGAAGATAAAGTATTATCTACAATCGAAATTTTTGGAATCCCTTACGAATGTGAGCCAGGGACAAATCTCCAAAACGCTCTAGACACTCAGAAATCTCTCTTTAACAACCTTGCAAAGCAGTATGGAAGCGACCTTGCTGTGTGGACTCATATAGTAAATAAGAAAGAGAAGCTAGAAGCTTCCTATGAGTTCAAAAGCAAATTTGTTAACGACTTTTCAAATGAATACTTAAAGTCGTTCAACGGAGAAGATTTTTTTGTCTGCAAATACTATCTC
Source organism: Grimontia sp. SpTr1 (assembly GCF_947387585.1). Taxonomy (NCBI): domain Bacteria; kingdom Pseudomonadati; phylum Pseudomonadota; class Gammaproteobacteria; order Vibrionales; family Vibrionaceae; genus Grimontia; species Grimontia sp. SpTr1. The sequence continues at coordinate 16,983 of NZ_CANDOD010000029.1, read as the reverse complement.
ACGTTTGTTTACAAACACGGTGGAAACCTTCAAGAAGGTGTTGAAGTCCTTGAGGACATTGTAAAAGTCACACTTTCAACGTTGAAGGAATTCTCTTGCAAACTCCTTCAAGTGACTAACGAACTATCTTGTGAACCGGCTGAATTTATCGGTTATCTGATGAATTATAAGGATGTATCAATTCCACTGTCCGGTTCAAAGGTTCTTGACTCGGTTATGCAGAGTGATTGGCACTTCATGCATGATATGGCAGAAGTAAGGAATCTCAATTCCCACGATCAGAAGTTTGCAACGTACTACGAGATTGACTCATTACCTAGCTGGACAGAAGCGGGGATGTGGGACTTTTTGCTAGAACAGCAAACCGAGTTCATTCTCAGTCAGTCGATGATATTAATGAGGCCAAATCAGAGTACAAAACTGATCGACCGACAAATCAATTTAATAGCTTCAACAGACAACGCTCTACAAGAGATAGAAGATCTCAGCACCGCACGCGATTATGTTGTGACTGGTGATATTGCATTTGGTATGTATCACGGCTCCATAACTGTTCTCGCTGATAGCCAAGCAACTCTAGTTAAGAAAAGTACCGACTTGTATGGTGAGTTCTTAGCCAGAGGCGCAGTATTGAAACGGGCAAATTTGAAGTCTCCATTCACTTTCAAAAGCTCGTTACCAGGTGCCAAAGAGCGTGTGAAAGCTAGCCCTAAAACGGTCACAAATTTATTGAGTGCTTGGTCACTCCATAATCAATCAATCGGCAAACCTTTCGGCAATCCAATCGGAGACGGAACAGCTCTGATCCCCCTAAAGACAACCAACAACACTATCTTCTATTTGAACTGTCATGCCTCCGAAATTGGTAAAGACGTTACTGGGGAGCCATATGCTGGCCACACAATGTTGCTAGGTGCGTCAGGTACGGGTAAGACGACTCTTGAGGCGGTGTTAACTGGATTTTTTACAAGGTTCGATCAGAAAATTTTCTGTATTGATTATAAGCGCTCTACCGAGTTGTTTATTCGTGCATATGAAGGCGAATACTTTTCTATAAAGGAAGGAGTTGATACCGGTATCAACCTTTTCCAGCTCGAAAAGACACCGAAACTTGTAAGTTTTCTGAATCGGCTGGTCTGTACTATCGCGAAAGGTGAGTCGAACAATGCGGTGACTCCTCAGAATGAACAAGAAATCAAAAACGCTATTGATAGCGTGATGAATTTTGAAGCCCCTATCAGAGGGCTGAGCCTTGTTTTGCAGTCGATACAAGACCCCGACCTGCGTTTACGGCTCTCTAAATGGTGCCGTTCAGAAAATGGTTCACTTTCATGGTGTTTGGACTCACCGAAAAATGTTTTTGACCCCTACAAAATGGGTCGCGTTGGTTTTGACTCTACCCTCTTGCTTGAAAAAGATGCGTCAGGGAAAAATCACCCTGCATCAGAAGCACTATTGGGTTGTTTGTTCTTTCTAAAAAATCTGATGCAAGAGGACGGGCGTCTTATCCAAACGATTGTTGAAGAATTTTGGATGCCTGCAAGCTTCCCATTGACTCAAGAGGAAATGAAACGAGGTTTAAAAACGGGGCGTTTAGGAAGAGAGTTTCTTTTCCTTACCTCTCAGTCGCCGGAAGACGCAATAAATAGTCCAATATTTCCGGCCATCATTCAGCAAACAGCTACGAAAATATACCTTCCAAACCCAGATGCTGAATATAAGTCCTACGCAAAATGCAATCTTACTCAAGAAGAGTTCCAGCGTCTCCAGAAGCTTGGGAAACAGAGTCGAACAATGCTTATAAAACAATCGAATACGAGTTGTTTTGCAAAGATGGATCTCAACGGCTTTGATGACTTCCTCCCGATAATCTCAGGCTCCGCTGAAGACATAGTGCTTTGTGAGCAAGTACGGGAGGCTGTAGGGAACGATCCAACTAATTGGATTCCTGAACTTTTAAAAAAGAGGAATGAAGTATGAAACGTTATCTAAGTGCTGCAATGCTTTTCTTCGTGTTTTCACTAAAGTCCTTTGCAACTGGTATTCCTGTTGTCGATGTTGCTGGACTAGCACAGATGGTTCAAGACGGGCTAGTCCGCGCACAAGAGTTCCAAAAAACAATCGGAGAGGCTAGAAACCGTTTGAATCAAATGAAGCAAACGGCTCAGCACTATAAATCGATGGTTGAAGGTCACTACTCGTTTGAAACCATCATCAATGATCCCAACCTGAACCAGTTCTTCGAGTTAGATGGTGTTAAAGACATTTACGACTCGGTCGGTGACATTGCTTCCATGCGGGATGAATACGGACTTTACTCAAACAACCCAACGGTGCAAAAGCGCTACGATAGTCAATTGAAGACACTTAGATTTCAAGAAAAGCTTCATGATCAGTTTTTAGCTCGAAGCGAAAGAATGAATAGCTTGCTGTCACAATTCAATGCAGCCAATACGCCAGCCAAAAAAGCTGATTTAGGTAATGCGATTGAATATGAACAAATGCAGCTGGCTAACGAGCAGAACATGATGGTAGCCATGAACTCAATGCTTGAACAGCAACGAAAAATTCAGGCGCAGGCAGACAATGTTGTTATCAAAGAGCAAGTCTTTGGAGATGGCATCCCAATTAATTGAAGGAAAAGTTTATGAAGGTAGTCAAAGCAAGTGTGGCGTTATTGATGGTGGTGTTTATTTCGGCCTGTGAAAAGGAAGCTAAGACAGTGAGTTACTATGAGAGCCACCTTACAGAAGCCAAAGAGATTGCTAGTAAGTGCTCTGAGAATATAGAAGAGCTATCTGCTGACTGTATCAATGCAGCAAAAGCTATCGGAAACGTAACCACAAAAAGTGTCTTCTCTGATGGGATAGATATCAATTAACTTTAACCAAGCGAGGTTGCTGTGTTTGAATCACTGTTCAACTTCGTTACCTCCATTACAACAGACTTTATCGGCTCTCATATAGGTACATTCGCCTCAATGGTTTCACCCTTGATTGGCGGATGTGTTGTTCTGTATGCGATGTTGATAGCCTATCGTTCTCTTTACGACACCAGTAAGCTAAATGTCGAAGAGGCTCTTTCGTTCGGTGTCTCACTCGGGTTCTGTGCCGCAATAGCCTTTAGTACGAATTGGTTTATGAGCTCTATCGTACCAGGCGTGTTAGGTGCCGGAGACGAAATAGCACAAGCACTACTTGGCGCTGGTCAGTCTGGAGGTAGCGTTTTACAGGAAATGTTCGATAAAACAATATTGCAAGTAGAAAAGCTTTGGGAGCATGTTTCTTTTGGAGTATCAGATTCTTGGTCTACTTCAATTTTAATGATTTTCCTTATTGTCATGATATTAGCAGGCAGTATTCCTTTTCTCGCTATATCGACAGCTTTTCTTCTTGTTGCGAAGGTAATGGTGAGCTTTCTTTTGGTGATGGCTCCACTTTTTATTATGTTTGCGTTTTTTCCATCAACTAGGGATATGTTTAAGTCTTGGACAGCACAATGTATGAACTATATTCTGCTGACTATTATTTTTCCTCTAGCCTTTAATTTCTATGGGGCAACAATTGACTATGTGGTTTCATCCCCAGACAAAATATCAATAGTATCTGTAATTTTTACCTGCATACTATTTGGAACATTTATTCTTATTTCTCTCCAGATACCGCCTTTTTGCGCTGCTTTAACAGGTGGTGTAGCCATTAATGGCCTGACAGGTAGAATAGGTGCTGGAATGGGAATGATAAAAGGCTCCTTAGCTAAATCTGGAAATTTCGGAAAGGTAGCAGGATCTAAGTTGTCTAATGTTGCCGGACATATAGCTGATAGATTCAGAAATGGAGTTAAGCCAGGGTAATAATCTTTAAGTAAGGAAAAGGCCGCTTAGTAAGCGGCCTTTTTAATGGGTGTTTTATGAGTAAATATATTTTTGTTCTTTTTCTTTCGGTGCTAACAACCGCATGTTCGAGTGCTCCACCGCCTCCCCCAGAGCCGAAGGGTGAAATAAAGCCAGTTAATCCGCCAAAAGTTAACTTGGCGGATTTGTATGTAATATAGAAGAGAGGTGTATATGAGTGATAGCAACAGCATAATTGAAAGTGAGTTGAGTGAAAACCGAAGAAAGGAATCAAAAGGAACATCTTCAAAACACTCAAAAATGGCAGAAGATTTAATCCAGTCAGTAAGACAATTCGAAAGCGATTCTATTGAGTTAGCTAAAAGCTCTGCAAAAAGAGCTTGGATTGCAGCAGGCACACTTTTAGGGTTAAGTGTTCTTTTGGGACTGGCAATAATTATTCTCACTCCTCTAAAAGAAGTCGACTACCGCCTACTTTCCATAGATACGGCGACCGGACATATCGACGAACTTCGACCATTGGAAAACAGCAATAACGTAAGCTATGGAGAAACAATGGATCGTTTCTTTATATCAAAGTTTATTGATGCATACGAAGGATATAACTGGTTCACAGTGCAAGATTCGTATGACTTTATCAAACTTTCATCTAATGACGCTGTGTTTAGCCAATACAGTAATTACATTAGATCTAATTCATCTCCCGTAGAAGTCCTTTCTGAGAACAACAAAGTGGATATCTCGGATGTTTCTATATCATTCATCCCGACGAATCAGGATAACATCTTGGCTCATGTTTCATTTACCAAGACTGTTTTGGATGTAGATGATTCTCTTTCAAGAGACTTCAAGCCTACTAAATGGAAAGCTGTAATGTCTTTCGATTATTTGGCTGATATTAGCAAAGAATCAGAAAGGCTTTTAAACCCATTAGCTTTCCGAGTAACAAGTTTTGAAAAGGATAGGGTGATTGAATGAATATGAATACTATTTTGTGTGTGTCACTCTTTCTCTTCTCTGTTAGCGCACATTGCCTCACCATTCCTAAGAGTTTAGGTAAGGACTCTAGGGTTGTAGGGGTTAAGTATGACCCAAATGATGTGATTAAAGTGCGAACTAAAGTAGGGATTGCCACTTTAATACAACTTGAGGAAGGAGAGGCTGTTTCTGGTGAACCTACAGGGCTTGGTATGGGCGATGCCGAGGCATGGGGATTTGATGTAAGAGGAAATAATATCTTTTTTAAACCATTAGCTGCTAAGCCAGATACTAATTTGACGGTGGTTACTAATTTAGGTAGGACATATGCTTTCCAACTTGTTTCAAGCAAATACCCATATTACATAGTAAGAGTAAATTATCCTCGTAAACCAAAAACGATACCAAGAGGTCGAAAAGTACCTTGCTCCGATGGTAAGCGTAACTTTAGATATGGTATGTGGGGAGACTTCGATATTGCCCCGCAATATGCATGGGACGATGGAAGATTTACTTGCTTTAAGTTCTCAAATACAGAGGAGTTACCCGTCGTTTATCAAAAAAATGGCGATGGCGAAGAATCTCTTGTCAATTATCACTTTGAACAAGACACAATGGTTATTCATTCTGTATCTGGCGAGTTTAGAGTGAGAGCTGGTGATAATGTATTGGGTGTTATTTCGACGTTTGCTGAATACTCTGGTTATAACGAGAAAGCAAGTACAGTAGAAAGCGGTAGAGTATTAATAGGAGAGTAACAATGGAAAATAATAGTGAAATCCCTAGTGCTTATGAAAATTTTGATAGAGGAGATGTTGAAAGTAAAAATACGTCTCCAAAAGGGAAGAAAATATTTATTGTTTTCGCGATTATCATTGCTGTTTTCGTCGTATTAGGATCTGTTTTTTTAGCTATTAACCTTTCAGGTTCTGACACCGATGATAGCCAGACCGATGATAAGCCTCTTGGAAAAAGAGTTGAAGTCGAAGGCGTTGATTCCAAAACATTAGAAGCGGACAGCGACTGGCTATCAAGAAAAAAGCGTGAAAGAGCAGAACGTAGAGCAGCAGAGGAAAGAGCTGAGCAAGAGGCAGCACTCGCGTTACAGAAAAGGCTAGAGAAGGAAGCAGCCGAAAAAGCAAGAAGGGATAGTGAGATCGCAAATAAGCCCGTTAACCTCCCGCAACCCGTTAACGAACCTGAACCGAAGCCGGTTCCTGTATTAGTTCAGGAAAACACTCAGAACAGCAAGCACCCTACTCCTGAACAACGAAAAATGATGGGGGGGGTAATGATCAACCATACGTCTACCTCCGCAGAGAATAGTGAGCTTGGCGGCACTGAGTACAATGAATCATATACCTCTAAGTCTTTCAAAAAAGGTACTGCTTACCGTAGAAGTGAAGAACTCATGAATTTCTTGCTTATCCACGGTACTAACATTCCATGTTTTTTGTATCAGCAAATCATATCTGACTATGGGGCACAGATTACGTGTCGAGTAAGCCAGGATGTATACAGTGCAAATGGACGGTTTCTCTTAGTCGAGCGAGGTTCGACAGTAACAGGAGAGCAAACCGTTGAACTCCAGCCGGGCAAAAGTAGAGTGTTCACCACATGGAGAGATATTGAAACCCCCAATGGTGTATCTATTACCATCGATTCATTAGGAACGGGAAGACTTGGCGCAGCCGGTCATGAGGTATGGGTTGATAATCACTACCCAGAACGCTTCGGCGGCGCAATTTTACTTTCTTTCGTAGATGATGCTTTTAATGCTCTAGCCAATACAACCTCTAGCAATGGTAGTGAAATTTCATTTGAAAACTCAACTAATACTGCTGAGGGAATCGCAGAGAAAGCCCTAGAAAGTTCAATAAATATCAGTCCGACAGGCTACTCAAAACTAGGTCAAAGAATCAATATTCTGGTAGCAAGAGATATTGATATGTCTTCTGTTTATGGAGCGACGTATGAATAGCCTACATGATGCGGCTTTTAATAAAGCCGCTATGGTAAACAAGTATTTAGAACTTACTGGTTTATCGAACATTCTTGAAATGGATAACTTGACTGAGATCGCAATCAACCGTCCGTATGAAGTTTGGTTTGATCGAGGTAAGGGATGGGAAACTGAAACGTTAGGTGAACTCTCTTACAATGCATGCTTAAGTCTCGCCCGAGCTCTAGCAACATATGCAGGATTAACAGAGCCATTATCAGAGGTTAACCCTGTTGCCTCTGTTATCTTACCAAACGAAGAAAGAGGACAGATCCTAATACCACCGGCCACCGAAGATGGGATAGTCAGCATGACCTTCCGTAAACCATCAAAAAGCCGATTTACTCTAGAAGACTATCAGACCTCTGGGCGCTTCGATCAGTTCACGGATATGGATATATCCGAGGTTAAACTTAGTGAGGTTCAATCTAGGCTTTTGGATCTGAAAGACACCCCAGGAGAAATGAAAGAGTTCTTCTCTCTAGCAGTTAAGAGCAATATGAATATCCTTCTCGTAGGTGGTACCGGCTCGGGAAAAACCACTGTAATGAAAGCATTAGTAGATGAATATGAGCCGACAAAAAGAATATTCACGGTCGAAGATGTACATGAATTATCACTGCCTAATCACCCTAACCACATCCACCTTTTCTATAAGCAGGGCGGGTTAACGCCTAAGCACATCATCGAATCATGCATGAGGATGAAACCTGATCACGTACTCCTTGCAGAGCTACGAGGAGATGAGGCATGGACTTATCTTGAAATGCTAAACACAGGACATGAAGGCTCTATCACGACTATTCACGCAAATAATTGCTACAGCGCACCAAGTCGGTTAGCTGCTCTTGTTAAACAGTCTGATGTAGGAAAGACGCTGGAGTATCAGCACATCATGAGGACGATAAAGACTAGCATCGATATCATTGCGTTTTTTAAAAACACAAGATTAGTAGAGGTATATTACGACCCTCTAGAGAAAAACAGATTACTTAGCAAAGGCTAACGGAGGCTTTATGGCTAAGAAAAAAAGTGCCAGCGTAATGCTGGTTTTTTTAATTGTATTTTTAGTATTTGGATTTATTGGTTATGTGGCCGCTAATGTTGTGTATATGAAACTTGCCAAAATACCTCTAAATCTCTTCGAATTTACTATGCTCATCGAGCATTGGAATGCTTATGGAGGCAACCCACTTTTTAGAAGGTTAATGATTCCCCCATTAGTGATTTTTATTTCCTTCTTGCTGTTCCCTATCGTCATTTTTGTCTTTGTCATTTTCAACAAACCAAAAGAAGAAATACATGGTTCGGCAAGATTTGCGTCAGATACGGATCTTGCCAAATCAGGGCTATTTCCTAACCTGAAATCGAAGGAAAAACGACCTTCCATCCTTCTAGGGAAAATGCCTAATGGCCGTTTCAAAGGCCGGTACATAGAGCTTGCAGGGTCGCAGTTTGCTTATGTGCCAGCACCAACCCGAAGCGGTAAGGGGGTAGGTATTGTCATTCCAAACTGCGTTTCCTATTCCGATTCCCTCGTAAACACTGACATTAAGTTTGAAAACTTTGTAAACAGTGCTGGTTTCAGAAAACAGTGCGGACAGGACGTTTTCTTATTTGCTCCTGATGGCTTTTCAGAAACAGAGGAAGACCGTGAAAACGAAAAACTACGAAGTCATCGTTGGAACCCATTTGATTACGTCAGGCGTAGCAAAACGTTCCGTATCGGGGATGTTCTTAACATTGCCAGTAGCCTTTATCCAGTTTCAGGAGATAAAGGGGATATATGGAATGAATTGGCGGGAAAACTGTTCAAAGGAATCAGTTGTTGGATGCTTGATACTGAAACCATCACCGGTGTTAAACCTTCTCTCCCTTATGTACTGAAATTAACGGGTGTAGATGGGGGGTTACGTGCTTGGATGCGGAGGGAATTGAGAAATAGTTATGTCTCTGATGATGCCAGATTTGAGTTCAACAACTGTTTATCGATGGCCGAAGACACTTACTCCAGTGTGGAAAGTAACCTTCTTAGTCCATTGGCTATATTCAGTGACCACGTAACGGCAGCAGCAGTTAGTGAGTCCGATTTCGATTTTCGGGATTTACGCAAGAAGCGCATGAGTATTTATGTGGGTTGCCAACCAGGGAACCTAAAGAACTTCGGCAAGCTGCTCAATTTGTTTTTTGAGCAGCTTATAACGGAGAACACGCGTACCTTGCCTGAGCATGATGAAAACCTCAAATATCAATGTCTTCTCCTTCTGGATGAGTTCACCGCCTTGGGGCGCGTGAGGCAAATTGAAAAGGCTATTAGCTATACCGCTGGATATAACTTGCGATTCCTGACGATTTTTCAGGATGAAAGCCAGTTAGACGAGGTTTATGGTCGTGAAAGTTCACGAAATATACTAAAAAACCATGCTATACGAGTGGTCTATCCCCCAAAAGAAGTAGATGACAACGTACGTCGTTTGTCTGAAACGCTGGGAACAAAGACTGTTAAAAAGCGCCGTATCAGCAGGAGCACGGGCAAATCTTCTAGTCGAACTACAAGCGAAGACGAGCAGAAAAGAGCTTTGATGATGCCACATGAAATCGTAGAGCTCGGTTACGAAAAACACTCTGTAGCTAAGGATTTGGGTATTAAAACCCTCGTTATCAAAGAGAACCAGCGTCCCTTCATTGCAGAAAAGATCATCTATTTTGATGAACCATTATTGGTGAAACGCACTGAATACGCTAAAGCCAATATCCCTGATATTCCACTACTGCCACTCTGATGAGGAAATCATATGAAACAGTCATTGTTTATGGCCGCGCTAGTCGCGGCCTTTTTAATGCCATCTCTCCCTGCAACCGCAGCAAGTGAAGCTGAATGTTCCATCTGGCTTTGCTTACCCACCGGTTTTCCTAGTGGTTGTGGGGATGCTAAGAGCGCTTTCAAAAAGAGGATTAAGAAATTAAAACCCCCCTTGCCTTCTCTTTCCTCTTGCATGGTATCCGGTGGGGTTCCCCACTCTAATAATGAATTAGCGCAGCCTAGTGAATTAACCGCAAAAGATGGAATCGGCGCTTATGTTCCTGAACACACAGTATGTAAAAGTTGGAGAAGGCGACATAGTGAGGATTCAGACAGATGCGTATTGTGGGAAACAATACCTACTCAGGTAATTAAAGATGCACCGTGCCGTATCGAAAAAGATGACGGAAGAGTGAGGAGCCGCAGCCCGAAAGGATGCACCAGAACCGTCCGGTATGTAGATACCTATATGGATGGAAGTAAATATGGAGAAACCTACTACTTCGATAATAGCGGTGAAAAAGTCGTTGTCCCTTAATCACTCCACTACAACATGTATACAGAACCCCAAAAGCGCCTGTAGGCGCTTTTTTAGTGAGGACTAAAAAATGATTCTATACATTGCAGAAAAACCATCACTAGCTAAAGCAATATTTGAAGGTTTAGGAGGAAATCCCATTACAGAGAAAGATGATGGTTTCTTCCAACATAACGAGCATGTTGTGACATGGTGCGTAGGCCACTTGATGGAGTTATTTGATCCCGAAGACTATGACGAAAAGTATTCTAAGTGGAGTTTTTCGGATCTGCCTATCCCTACCGTCTACCCTCCTACCCTCAAGCCAATCACTCAAACCAAGTCACAATTTCTGACTGTGAAAAACCTGATAAACAAAGCAGAAACGATTGTACATGCTGGAGATCCTGATGATGAGGGGCAATTGCTCATCGATGAAGTATTGAACCATGTTGGAAACACAAAGCCGGTTATGCGGCTTCTGATAGCGGATTTAAACTTGGCGCCTGTTAAGAAAGCTCTATCGTCAATGGAGCCGAACGAAAAATACGTACCACTAGGTCTCGCAGCCCTGGCACGTTCAATTTCTGATCAGGCTTTTGGATATAACCTGACTCGCGCATGTACCTTGAAAGGTAGAGAAAAAGGCTTTCAGGGGGTTTTAAACGTAGGTAGGGTAATAAGTGCAGTTTTAGGGTTAGTTAACAAGCGCACTCTAGCCAACCAGAACCATGTGAAAAGCTACTTCTATGAAGTAAATGCAGAACTTGAATGCAATGGACTTACCTTTTCAGCAAAATATATTCCCAAAGAGTCTGATCAGATAGACGAGAAAAACAGATTAATATCTGAGCATAATGCCAAGTTCATCAGTGATGCGACTACATCTAAAGATGGCTTAGTAACAATAGCTTTGACGAAGAGAGAATTAAAAGCTCCCCCACTACCATTGAACCTTTCAACGCTACAGCAGTTGTGTGCAAAGACTTACGGATATTCAGCGACAGATACTCTCAAGTACACTCAAGCATTGTACGAGACTCACAAACTGCTTACTTACCCCCGATCTGACAATCGCTACTTGTCAGATGAGCATTACTACCAAGCCCCCGCAATACTCACTGCGATTGCCGCAACTTCACCTGATCTCAAGCGTTATTGTGAAGACTTGCAAGAGGTGGATAAACACAAGGCATTTGATGCGTCAAAAATTGAAGCCCACCACGCTATCATTCCCACGGCTAAACAGCTTAACGGCCAAACATTGTCGATTGAGGAAAAAAATGTCTATGACCTCGCAGCCAAATACTTTATTGCTCTTTTCCATCAGCCATCCGAGAGAGACAAAACCAAAGTGGCGGTGGAAGTCGAAGGGCATCAATACGGGGCAACGCAGTCTGTCATAGTAAAGCGGGGATGGGAAAACATCATTACCGCAGAAAAGAAAGAGGCTGGAGAATCTAAAGGGATTGATAAGCTCAATTTCAATGATCGGGTTGTATGTAAGAGCACAGAAGTGACCCAGAAGGAAACAACCCCGCCCAAATATTTCACGGAGTCTTCCCTTTTGGCTGCAATGGTCAGCGCCGCTAAGTTCATCCCAGATCCAGAGCTAAGGAAACAACTAGAGGCGAAAGACAAAGACAGCAATGATCGAGGGAGTATAGGGACAGAGGCTACAAGGGCTTCAATTTTAGAAAAACTAAAATCTAATAGTGCGCTGATTACGGTTGAAAGTGAAAAAGGCTACAAAGAACTGGTATGGAAAACCACCAAACACGGCCAACAGTTTTGCAAAGCTTTACCAGATGAAATCACACTACCTAACATATCTGCGATTTGGGCGGATATGCAGCTTCACATTAAAGAAGGAGATTTAACAGTACAAGAGTTTGTAGAGAGGGTTGATTGCTACATTCGAGAACAAATTGAAATGCTCGATGAAAAAGGCTTAGATATTGAAAGTAATTCCACGCCCTGCCCTAAATGTGGTTCTCCCCTTATTCGAAGAAAAGGGAGGAATGGTTTTTTTCATGGATGCTCAAAGTATCCGGAGTGCGATGCATCGTACCCTGATAAAAATGGAAAACCTGACACCACACCAAGGTCAAAGCCGGCAGTAACAAATCATCAATGCCCTGCTTGCAGCAGCCCGTTAGTTAGAAGGCCAGCAAAGAAAAAAGGGAGATACTTCTTTGGGTGTTCTGACTACCCAAACTGTACTGTGATGCTGTTTGAGAAAAAAGGGAAACCGGATTTTGAATCTTACAATTCAACGAATAGGAAAGTAGAGGAAACTCAATGACACTGGAAATCAAAAAAGTGCTAACAAACCTGCGTTCACTGCGTGCTTTCGCAAGAGAGAACCTAACATTGGAAGAACTAGAGATTGCTTACGAGCGAATCGAAATGGTTCTATCTGAAAGAAGGAAGCAGGAAGAAGAACAGGAACTAGAAGCTAAAGAAAAACGTGCCAAGTTAGAGGCGATTAGCAGGCAGCTGGAAGCTGACGGGATTTCCATTGAAGAACTTGCCCCTCTTTTAGCCGGTGCTAGCACAAAGCCAAAATCTACGAGAGCATCACGACCGGCTCGATATAAGTACCAGGACGAAAAAGGTACCGAAAAAACTTGGACTGGACAGGGGCGAACCCCTAAAGCCATCCAAGAACAACTTGATAACGGTAAATCGTTAGAAGATTTCCTAATTTAAGCTTTCAAGAACCACCTGATTAAGGGTGGTTTTTTTTTGCTTATTTTCATGGGAAACAGAACATTAACAAATTTTATCTGTAAACAGCTTGAACGGCTAAAATTAGTTACGCTATACTAAATACAGCTCTAGAGAGTGCATTGCTTAGCACTCCACTTGCGAAGCTCGAATGCTACGCAGTGTATTTTGCAGAGTTAGAGTGTGTTGGGGGTGAGATCCTAACGTTCAGCATTCGCAAAAAAGGCTTAGTTTCCTTGGTTGGGCTAAGCCTTTTTTGTTGCCTATTTTTCAGTGGTACCTACATAAAAAAACCCGCATAAAGCGGGTTTTTTACATTGAATAGGCTGTTTCTCTTTCTACCCAATGACAGTCCTCTAAATCGAAGAACATATCCTTCATAGCCTCTTCTGCCTCTTTTTCTGCAAGCGATTGAAGCATCAAACTAAGAGAACTGCTTTCCTCGATTGATTCGAGATAAAGCTGTCGAATGTAAGCATCAGCCCATTTAGGAATTGGGCTATCGCCGTTTTCCCATCGACCGATAGTCTGTTGATCTAAACCCACCAACTCACCGAGGATGCGGCGAGATTGATTTAGCTCTTTTCTGAGAAACTTAAATTCATCGCCTGTTAAACCTGATGGTTTGTCAGTAATTGCGTGTGCGATTGCTTGGTGAAGACCTTCGAAGTCCTCAAAACTTATGTACTCTTCACCTTCGTACTCTTCAACTTCAAACCCGCTTTGCAGGTACACGTTGTCGAGACCACACTCAGTGTAGTGATACATGTTTGCCATTATTTATGCCTTATTTTAGGCACTTATCGCGTATTGATTACAGTAACGATAAATGCACTCGGATCATCTTCGTGTCTTCTTAAGTCGATAACTACACGAATTCTAGACCCCGATGCCATACCTTCCAAATTGAAGCGCCAACTTCCATTTGGTCGCTGATATGGCCCCTCAGTAATAACACTAGAGCGACTTTTGATAACCGTCATCACATCTCTCGTTGAGATAGAACGTTGGTTTTGTCTCTGTTTAGAGTGTCCACCGAACTTGATGCGCCTAGTATGATTTTCTGCTAAATCACGGATAACTTTTTTTGCAGATTGAGCGGTAAGAGGAAACTCCGCAAATGTTATTGGTGTTGATTTGTCCATAAGATGTCTTTTTTTCTTATAGTAGAAATCTCCTTTTGCAAAGTCAAATTTTTATATCATTTTGATATAAACCATCGGAACACGGAAGATCAGGTGATCTTTTTTAGTGATCCAGCAGTGAAGATTTGAAGCCTTTTCGCCTAAGAAAGCAGCGCTAATGCACAAAAGTCACACTGACTTTTTGGGGTGCTGGTTTGATTATTGATCTTTATGATCTTTTTGCTTATGCTCAATTCAATGTTTGGACTTCTCACCCGAACAGAACAACCTCAACAACCAAGGACATTTCACTATGAAGTATATCTTCATGCGCCGTGAGCGGCTGTACCCAAAAAACCATCTCTTATCATCACGTTTTGCATTGGCAATAGAGTTATTAGCTCTATCTGTTGATCATTTTGTGGGGCAAGGGATTGGTCATGAAGTCCTCTAACGCTAGCCGCCCTCAAGTTTACGAAGCCGAAGCTGTACTTGTAGCCAAAGACACCCCGACTCTAAGGGCGAGGCTTGAGCAGTACCAAAGCAACGCGCCTAAAAAGTCAAAGCTCCAGCATTGGCAAAAGCGACATATTGATAAGTTTGCACACTTTATCGATAACCCTTACTGCTACAACAAAGCCTTTTTAGAACTGCACCATGTCAACAGCAGCTTAAAGCCTTTGCAACCGCGCCAGCGTCTTGCGTTGGTGAAGGTGTTTGCTGCCTTACTGAGCATCACAGAAGCTGAAAAATTCCAAGTGGGCGTGTGTAAGAATGACGGGATGGAAGGTGCAACCCATCAATCACTGAGAAGAATCTACGAAACCATTTGGGGTGAGTCTATTCATAAATCCCGTTGGGATCGCATGATTAAATTACTCAAAAAAGCCAAGTGGCTTGATGTGGATGCCTGTTACTGTCTGGACAATGAACCTGACGAGAATGGTGAGCACACAGACCGTATATACTCCATCGCTGCCATGAAAACGTTCACCGCTACTTGTCTCGCGGCCTTTGGCCTGAGCCAAAAGAAAGACGTTGCTATTTCTACACAGCGAAGCATTGCAGATCGCATCCGAAAAGGGCTGTCGAATATTTGGATTGGCTATAAGAGCTTTACTAAGCGGCTGACTAGCGAGACAGGGCTAACCCCAATTCCAATAGATTACGATCAAAGCCTGATACATTAGACAACTTCCAGCGCCCCGAAAAACACCGCACAGCGGCGGCCTCAGTGCGCCCCCTGATGCCAAAAACTACTAATTTCCCCTCCTTCCCAGGTTTTAGTCACTGTCCCCCCTCGCCCTGCATGCTCGACTTACGTCAATGGGGATGAAAATTTCAGCATTGTGTGTTTTATCCACCGATTCTGTGAGTAAAGCTGTCGATATCTTAATTAAAATAGGTCATAGCATTGGGTGTATAAAAAGCTACCGGTTCTTTCGCTCTTTTCTAAAGAAAAGATCTCCTTTGTTATCTAAAGATAAAGAACTTAGTAAACCCTATGGGTTTCAGGATATGACTCGCGCAAGCGCTCGGGCGAACTGTGCAGCTTTGCTTATCAGCAAAGCGCCGTTCTCGTGCCTCCGGCGTTCACCGTTAGAGATTTTTTTAATTCAAGTGACACACTACCTATCCCACAGGATTAATTAAGACCGCTAAGGGTCTAGCAAGAAGGGAGGGGGATCTCAGGCTTTAAATCGCTTTAAAGACGTCTGAAAAGCTAAAGGTTTAATCAACTACGGGTGAAACTTGGCTTTGCATGTGCTTCGCACATAAGAGCATACAGCGGATTTGAGGCGCTCTCAGGCGATATAGATAAAATTGTCTATGTTGGCCAACATAGATAATTCCAGCTATAGGATCATAGGTCACTGTCAACTTGTAAGAGGGCTGCAAGCACAGCTTGACGTTCAGCATTAACATAAAGACCGCTTATCAAGCGGCCTCCTACGTTCTAACTACTGTATTTTTTAATAATATATTCAAGGGCTTCTTCAAGCAGCTCAGGTTGATTAGCATTACCTTTTTGCTTCTGCTCCATCGCCACCACCTCAAATCGGTTCCAGATTTCAGTCTGAACATATGCCCCGTGTGTTTTTCTTGCTGGAGCAGTTTTCCTTCTGGTTCTCTTTACTAGAACTGGCGCATCGGGGTTTTCAGTGGTTTTGTTTTGAACGTTTTCATCAGCTCTTGAGGCTTCTTCGTCCATCCAGCTCAATCTTGAATCTGCCTTCATCATTTCACCTCTATCAATACGTGAGTAGCCAGTTGTAAAAACTCGCGTCTGCGCTCACTGATTTTGTAAGCCTTGTTCAGAGCGGGATCAAATATCGTTCTATATTCCGACGCAGCGCGGCCATAAACACCACTAGACGGCAATACAAAAGCCCCCTTCTTTTTCATAGCTTTTGTGAGCTCTACTTCATCGCGCCGGTGTTGATTGGTATCGGTTACGATAGTGACTATGTTCTTACCGGCTGCTTCTGCTTTTTTGTATGCATCAATAAACGTCGCGTATTGGTCACGAGGGGGCTTAAAAGGCATAACCAATAAATTCCCCTCTGGGATATCCCAAACATTGGCGGGATGGTCAAAAATGATCACGTCTACATCAGGCTTTGATTTAGGTATATCACTCACGACTGAGAACGGCATGTTTCCGCCCTTTCCATAGAGTATCGATGTACCTTGAGGGTCTTGGCATACAACCATTGCCTTTTTTCCAAGCTCCACTGAGGCCGCCGCCAGGTTAATGGCTACCATCGATTTTCCGTTACCACCCTTTGGGTTAAAAATATCGATTACCTTCATAACAAAACTCTATAAAAATGAATTTATATAACTATAAAACTATATAATTTTAAAGTCTATAGCCTTCGGCGTTTTCTATCGGATATTTTTTTGGTTCAAGTGACACACTACCTATTCCCCAGGATTGATTAAGGCCGCTAATAGTCTGGCAAGAAGGAAAAG
>NZ_CANDOD010000028.1:0-42574 GCF_947387585.1 Grimontia sp. SpTr1 | reverse complement strand
GCTGGGGTACCTGGATTCGAACCAGGGAATGGCGGCATCAAAAGCCGCTGCCTTACCGCTTGGCGATACCCCAACAGCAACCACGCTCGAAAGCATGATCTTTAAATAATGGTGCGGAAGGAGAGACTTGAACTCTCACACCTTGCGGCGCCAGAACCTAAATCTGGTGCGTCTACCAATTTCGCCACTTCCGCAAACCTAATTGTTCATCTCACCTCTGGAAAGGAAGAGATGGCGCGTCCGGGAGGATTCGAACCTCCGACCGCCTGGTTCGTAGCCAGGTACTCTATCCAGCTGAGCTACGGACGCGTTGTTGGCTGGGGTACCTGGATTCGAACCAGGGAATGGCGGCATCAAAAGCCGCTGCCTTACCGCTTGGCGATACCCCAACAGAGGCGCGTATAATATTGCGGATTCAGAGGAGCGTCAACCCCCTATTTTTCGTTTGATGACGATTTAATCGCTTCAATAAAAAAACACCGCTTTTGCGGTGTTTTTTTGTGCATAACAAGTATTATTTCTGCTTAATCGGTCTCTTCCAGCCATCAATTGCACGCGCTTTTGCGCGGGTAATTACGAGTTGGCCCTCTTCCACATTACTGGTCAGTGTCGTACCTGCACCAATCGTTGCGCCTTTTTTGATAGTTACCGGGGCCACCAACTGGCTATCAGAGCCAACAAACACATCATCTTCAATCACAGTCTTGTGTTTATTGGCACCATCGTAGTTACATGTGATAGTACCTGCACCGATATTCACACGCTCACCGACTTCAGCATCACCAAGGTAAGTCAGATGATTAGCCTTAGAGCCTTTACCGATACGTGCATTTTTCACTTCAACAAAGTTACCTACATGTGCATCTTCCACCAGCTCAGCGCCAGGACGCAGGCGCGCAAACGGGCCCACGGTGCAATCTTCACCAACCGAAGCACCTTCAATCACGCTGTATGGGCGGACGACAGTGTTGTCATCAATTTCACAATCTTTCAGTACACAGCCCGCACCGATGACCACGTTGTCACCCAGAGTAACTGAACCTTCAATCACGACGTTCACATCGATTTCGACATCAGTGCCACACTGTAGCTGACCACGCAGGTCAAAACGCGCAGGGTCGCGGAGCATCACACCGCTTTCCAGAAGCTTCTCTGCCTGAGCAGCTTGATAAGCGCGTTCCAGACGAGCCAACTGAATGCGGTTGTTGACACCTTCTACCTCAATTGCACTTTCCGGGTGAACCGCTTCAACTGCACGACCTTCATCGTGGGCAATCGCAATCACATCTGTGAGGTAGTATTCGCCTTGTGCGTTGTCGCTTTTTACTTCATTCAGCCAACGGCGTAGATCACGTCCGGTAGCGACCATCACACCAGTGTTGATTTCTTTGATAAGCTTTTGCTCTTGTGTGGCATCTTTATCTTCCACGATCGCCACCACAGGACCATTACGGCGAATGATACGTCCGTAGCCCGCTGGCTTATCCAGTACCACAGTCAGCAATGCAATGCCGCCATCAGGCTGTGCATCCAACAGGTTTTCGATGGTTTGCTCAGAAATCAGCGGAACATCGCCGTAAAGCACAAGAACCTGCTCATCATCCGAAAATTCCGGGGCAGCCTGGTTCACTGCGTGGCCTGTACCTAACTGCTCCGCCTGAAGGACCCAATTGACTGACTCTTCTGCCAGTGCTGCTTTCAT
Organism: Grimontia sp. SpTr1; assembly: GCF_947387585.1. Lineage (NCBI taxonomy): Bacteria > Pseudomonadati > Pseudomonadota > Gammaproteobacteria > Vibrionales > Vibrionaceae > Grimontia > Grimontia sp. SpTr1. The sequence continues at coordinate 40,872 of NZ_CANDOD010000028.1, read as the reverse complement.
TGCATCACCACCATGGCCGTACACCAGATGAAGGTTTTTTGCCCCTAGTGAGGAGCAGGTATCGATGACATGCTTCACCATAGGTTTACCTGCAAGCGTATGCAGTACCTTAGGTAGGTTGGAGTACATGCGGGTTCCCTTGCCCGCAGCCAGAATCACAGCACTGAAGTTCATGGAGAGTTGTCCTTGGTATTGAGGGTCTACTTCAAATAATGGCGCTTATTGTAACGGTTCGCTTTGTAAAACGGGATTCAAACCTATAAGAAATTCATAAATTTCCGTCATCTTGTAGCAATTTTCAGGCGATACCTCGCAGATAATCACTTAAGAAAACCCACACATAAATTCACATCAACTAATTGATAATTAACTCATAAAAACTGAACATATCTTTTTATACCAAGATTTAAAGACCGAAAAATTAGGCGCTTGGAAAACAAGAAAAACAAGTATAAAAAAGGCGACCTCTCGGTCGCCTTTCAGTCTTTGGGTGATACCTGGTACTTAGCGTGCCTTTTTGGTCAGCTCGATAACTCGTAGCTGGGCAATCGCCTTGGCCAGATCACTGGCCGCCTGAGCAAAGTCCATATCGCCATGTTTATTGAGGATACGATCCTCTGCACGGCGCTTCGCTTCTTCTGCCTTAGCTTGATCCAGGTCGACGCCGCGAATTGCGGTATCAGCCAGCACAGTCACTGTGCTTGGTTGCACTTCCAGCATACCGCCAGAAAGGTAAATTACCTCTTCATGGCCGTGTTGCTTAGTAATGCGGATCATGCCCGGCGTGATAGCGGTCAGCAGCGGGGTGTGGCTTGGGTAAATACCCAATTCACCTTCGCTACCCGTTACCTGGATTGCTTCGGCACGGCCAGAAAACAGTTGTTTTTCTGCGCTTACTACATCCAGGTGAAAGGTCATCGCTGCCATGTCGCCTCCTACCAGCTATTACAGGTTCTTCGCTTTTTCCAGTACTTCTTCGATACCGCCACAGTACAGGAATGCCTGCTCAGGGATATCGTCGTACTCACCAGCCAACAGACCTTTGAAGCCTGTGATGGTTTCTTTCAGCGAAACATACACACCAGGTTGGCCTGTGAAGACTTCTGCTACGTGGTAAGGCTGAGTCAGGAAACGCTCAATCTTACGTGCACGGGCTACTGCCAGCTTGTCGTCTTCAGACAGTTCATCCATACCCAGAATGGCGATGATGTCTTTCAGCTCTTTGTAGCGTTGCAGTACAGACTGCACACCACGTGCAACATCATAGTGCTCTTGACCGATAACCAGAGGATCCAGCTGACGTGACGTCGAATCCAGTGGGTCGATGGCTGGGTACAGACCCAGTGCAGCGATGTTACGTGAAAGTACAACGGTCGCATCCAAGTGCGCGAACGTGGTTGCTGGAGATGGGTCAGTCAAGTCATCCGCAGGTACGTATACCGCCTGTACAGATGTGATAGAACCACTCTTGGTTGAGGTGATACGCTCCTGAAGAACACCCATCTCTTCTGCCAGTGTAGGCTGGTAACCTACCGCAGATGGCATACGACCCAGCAGTGCCGATACTTCGGTACCTGCAAGGGTGTAACGATAGATGTTATCGATGAACAGCAGTACATCACGGCCTTCATCACGGAACTTCTCAGCCATTGTCAGGCCAGTCAGTGCAACGCGCAGACGGTTACCCGGTGGCTCGTTCATCTGACCGTAAACCATTGCTACTTTCGATTCTGCTGGATTCTCAACGTTTACAACGCCCGCTTCCTGCATCTCGTAGTAGAAGTCGTTACCTTCACGAGTACGCTCACCAACACCTGCGAATACAGACAGACCAGAGTGCTGCAGTGCGATGTTGTTGATAAGTTCCATCATGTTAACGGTCTTACCTACACCTGCACCACCAAACAGACCGATTTTACCACCCTTAGCGAATGGACAAACCAGGTCGATAACCTTAACGCCGGTTTCCAGCAGTTCGGTTGCATTTGATTGGTCTTCGTAGCTTGGCGCTTCACGGTGGATAGAGTAACGCTCTTTCTCACCGATTTCGCCACGCTCATCGATTGAGTCACCCAGAACGTTCATAATACGTCCCAGTGTCTCAGTACCTACTGGTACTTCAATCGGTCTACCAGTATTTTCTACTTCCAGTCCACGACGCAGACCATCAGACGAACCCATTGCGATGGTACGAACGATACCACCACCTAGCTGCTGCTGAACTTCCAGCACCAGACGCTCGCCTTCACGTTTCACGTTCAGGGCATCATATACCTGTGGCACAGATTCCTGTGGAAACTCTACGTCGACTACCGCACCGATGATCTGAACGATCTTACCTGTAGCCATCGTTATTCCTCTAAAATAGTTCGTTGGCCCTTGCCTTACACCGCAGCAGCACCGGAGACAATCTCCGACAGCTCTTGGGTAATTGCAGCCTGACGGGCTTTGTTATACACCAGTTGCAGTTCATCAATCAGATTCCCTGCATTGTCTGTTGCAGCCTTCATCGCAACCATTCGCGCTGCTTGTTCACAGGCGAGGTTTTCGACCACGCCCTGATAAACCTGAGATTCAACATAGCGAACCAACAAGGTATCCAGCAGTGGTTTTGGCTCAGGCTCATAGATGTAGTCCCAAGCATGGTTGCGCTGCATTTCTTCGTCTTCCGACTTAGGCAAAGGCAGCAATTGATCGATCACTGGTTCCTGCGTCATGGTGTTTACAAACTTGTTGTAGACCAGATACAGGCGATCCAGTTGGCCTTCATCATATTTCTTCAGCATCACACCGACGGTACCGATCAAATCTTCCAGTGATGGGCTGTCACCCAGACCAGAAACTTGTGCGGATACGTTGCCGCCGTAGCTGTTAAAGAATGCAGTTGCTTTCGCGCCAATCAGTGCGGTTTCAACTTCCACACCCTTTTGGCTGTAAGCCTGCATATCTGTAATGGCACGTTTGAACAGGTTGATGTTCAGGCCACCACACAGACCGCGGTCTGAAGATACGATGATGTAACCGACGCGCTTGGCTTCACGCTCTTCCAGATATGGATGGCGATACTCAAGGTTACCAAGTGCGACATGACCGATCACTTTGCGCATAGTAGTCGCGTATGGACGGGAGGCTTCCATGGCGTCTTGCGAACGACGCATTTTAGAAGCGGCAACCATTTCCATCGCTTTGGTGATCTTCTGTGTACTTTTTACACTTCCGATCTTGTTACGAATTTCTTTTGCGCCGGCCATCGTTACTCTCCGTTATTAGAAGGCCGCTGAGCGGCCTTCTACGCATTACCAGGTTTGCGTTGCTTTGAAGTCTTCAACCAGCTTAACCAGTTGCGCTTCAATGTCACCGTTGTAGTCGCCAGTCTCATCGATCTGTGCAACCAGCTCAGCAAACGTACCTTTAGCGTATGCAAGCAGAGCAGATTCGAAATCAGCCAGTTTGGTCAGCTCAACGTCTGCCAGGTAGCCTTTTTCCGCAGCAAAAATCATCAATCCCTGCTCAAACACAGACATTGGCGCGTATTGCTTCTGCTTCATCAGTTCAGTCACTTTCTGACCGTGATCAAGCTGCTTCTTGGTTGCATCGTCCAGGTCAGAAGAGAACTGAGCAAATGCCGCCAGTTCACGGTACTGAGCCAGAGCGGTACGAATACCACCAGACAGCTTCTTGATGATCTTGGTCTGTGCAGAACCACCTACACGAGATACTGAGATACCTGGGTCAACTGCCGGACGGATACCTGCGTTAAACAGTTCCGATTGCAAGAAGATCTGACCGTCGGTGATCGAGATAACGTTGGTTGGTACGAACGCAGATACGTCACCCGCTTGGGTCTCAATGATTGGCAGCGCGGTCAAAGAACCGGTTTTGCCAGTCACTTCACCATTGGTGAACTTAGCAACGTAATCAGCGTTAACACGCGCAGCACGCTCCAGCAGACGAGAATGGAGGTAGAAAACGTCACCCGGGAATGCTTCACGGCCTGGTGGACGACGCAGCAACAGAGAAATCTGACGGTAAGCAACTGCTTGCTTAGACAGATCATCGTATACGATCAGCGCGTCTTCACCACGGTCACGGAAGTATTCACCCATCGCACAACCTGCGTAAGGCGCAAGGTATTGCAGTGCCGCTGCTTCAGAAGCAGATGCAACAACAACGATGGTGTTTTTCAGTGCGTCGTGCTCTTCCAGTTTGCGAACCACGTTAGCAATGGTTGACGCTTTCTGGCCGATAGCAACATAGATAGAGTAGATACCAGAGTTCTTCTGGTTAATGATCGCATCGATTGCCAGTGCCGTTTTACCGGTCTGACGGTCACCGATAACCAGCTCACGCTGACCACGGCCGATTGGGATCATTGCATCAACTGCTTTGTAACCGGTTTGTACTGGCTGGTCTACCGACTGACGTGCGATTACGCCAGGTGCAATCACTTCTACAGGAGAAGTCAGTGCTGCGTTGATAGGACCTTTACCGTCAATTGGCTCACCCAGGGTGTTAACCACACGGCCCAGTAGCTCAGGACCTACTGGAACTTCAAGAATACGACCAGTACCGGTTACTTTCATGCCTTCCTGAAGGTCGGCATAAGGACCCATAACAACCGCACCTACAGAATCACGCTCAAGGTTGAGCGCCAGTGCGAAACGGTTGCCAGGTAGTTCAATCATTTCACCTTGCATAGCATCTGCAAGGCCATGGATGCGAATGATACCGTCGCTGACTGACACGATGGTACCTTCGTTGCGTGCTTCACTAACAACGTTGAATTTTTCAATACGCTGTTTGATCAGATCGCTAATTTCCGTGGAATTAAGTTGCATGCTCCAATTCCCCAAATCAAGACTGCAATGCATCGCTCAGACGGCGCATACGGCCGCTAACTGAGTTATCGATGATCAAGTCTCCAGCTCGAATCACAACCCCGGCAACCAGGGTCTCGTCTACACTACAGTTCAGCTTCACTTTTCGCTCAAGGCGGGCTTCCAGCTTGCTTTCAATAGCGTCCAGTTGCGCTTGTTCCAGCGCGACAGCAGAGGTGACCTCAACGTCAACCTGCTTTTCTAATTCACGGCGCAATGCCATGAACTGGACAGTTACTTCCGGCAACGCTTTTAAGCGTCCGTTTTCAGCCATCACCTTCACGAGGTTCTGGCCGAATTCATTGAGCTGCTCACCGCACACTGAGAGAAAAATCTCAGTCAACTTTTCAGCTGAATAAGAACCATCGAGAAAGTCTGCGATGGTTTCATTGCGGGCAACTTCAGCAGCAAAAGCCAGCATTTCAGACCACTGGTCCAATTCGCCTTTTTCTACTGCCAGATCGAAGGCTGCTTTAGCGTAGGGGCGTGCGATGGTAGTCAGTTCAGACATAGCTGCCCCTCCTTCTTAAAGTTCTGCAGTGATTTTATCGAGAATATCTTTATGAGCATTTTCGTCGATTGAACGCTCAAGGATTTTCTCAGCACCGATTACGGCCAGAGTTGCAACTTGTTTGCGCAGTTCATCGCGGGCACGGTTGCGCTCAGCTTCCAGTTCAGCCTTTCCTTGGTTAAGGATGTTTTCGCGTTCAGCAGATGCTTCTTCGCGGGCTTCATCAAGAATTTGTGCTTTACGCTTATTCGCCGAATCGATGATCTCAGTTGCAGCGCGCTTTGCTTCTTTCAATTGATCAGAAGCATTAGCCTGGGCCAAATCCAGGTCTTTCGCGGCACGCTCAGCCGCCGCAAGACCGTCAGCAATTTTTTTCTGACGCTCTTCAATCGCTTGCATGATTGGTGGCCATACATACTTCATGCAGAACCACACAAACATTGAAAACGCGATCGCCTGGCCGATAAGAGTAGCGTTCATATTCATAACTGCTTCTCCATCTCCCAATAGTTAACTACAGGTATAATCAGGCGACTTAACCCAGCTGACCAACGAATGGGTTTGCGAAGGTGAACAGCAGTGCGATTACGATACCGATCATTGGAACCGCATCCAGCAGACCAGCGATGATGAACATCTTAACTTGCAGCATTGGAGCCATCTCTGGTTGACGAGCAGCACCCTCAAGGAATTTACCGCCAAGCAGTGCGAAGCCGATCGCTGTACCCAGGGAAGCAAGACCTACAATGATGCCAACGGCAATTGCAGAAAAGCTCAATAAAGTTTCCATCACTATCTCCAGTTTCTTGTTGTCGGCTTATATGCCGGAAGGTCGAACAAAGTTGCTTACTAAAAAATCTTTTATTAATGCGAGTCTTCATGTGCCTGAGACAGGTACACAATGGTCAACATCATAAAGACGAACGCTTGGATGGTAATAACCAGAATGTGGAAGATTGCCCACGGTAATGAACCCAACCATTGCGCCCACCACGGCAGAAGAGCCGCAATCAGGATAAATACCACTTCACCTGCGAACATGTTACCGAACAGACGCATGCCGAGAGAGATTGGTTTCGCCAGCAGCGATACCACTTCAAGCAGCAGGTTGAACGGGATCATGAGAGGGTGATTGAACGGGTGAAGAGCCAGCTCTTTTGCAAAGCCACCTAGGCCTTTGATCTTGATGCTGTAGTAAATCATCAAGAAGAACACGCCCAGCGCCATTGCCAGTGTGATATTTACGTCAGCTGTTGGTACGACCTTCATATAAGGGATACCAAGCTGTTCCGCTGGATAAGGAATAAAATCGATAGGAACCAAGTCCATCGTATTCATCAGGAATATCCAAACGAATATGGTCAGAGCTAAAGGCGCGATCAGTGGATTCTTTCCATGGAAGGTTTCGCGAACGTTTTCATCAACGAACTCCACCAACATTTCCACAAAACACTGAAGCTTGCCTGGAACTCCTGTTGTAGCTTTTTTCGCCACTGCACGGAACAGCCATAGAAAGCCGATACCGATGGCAATAGAGAAAAACAGGCTATCAATATGCACCGACCAGAAGCTACCTTCCTCCACCAAGCCAAGCTTGTCCGAAGACAGGTTGGTTAAGTGGTGGGAGATATAACCGGAGGGTGTAAGCGCTTCACCTGGCGCAGCCATAACTCATCCTATTTGTTGTTGTTAATGAATAAAACTGGTGCAAGGATGTTGATTCCAAGTACCAGCAAATAGGTCAGTTTGAGGGGAACAAGTTCCACCTCGGCATACAGGTAAACAACGGAAAACAGCGCGACGGTCAGTAGAATCTTAAGCACTTCGCCGCTGTAGAAGGATGCTACAACGAGCTTTGCAGCTCTCGCTCCACTAAAGAGGAATGCACACAATGCAAAGGCTGCGTTGGCAATTACAAAAATGCCACCGCCTATGAGTGCGGAAATTCCCCAGTCGACATTGATGGTGGTGACCATCAAGATTGCCGTTGCTAACACGACGCACGCCTGTAACAGCAGCAACCTTTTCGCAAGCTTGCGACCTGGTCGCGTGAGCGTCGATACCATGTATTCGTTCCTCGATTCCTTTCCTCTTAGCACTATGTCGTGCTGGGAAAACTGCGAAAATTATACGGGTCGCCCTTTTGAATGCAATCTCATCACATCAAAAAGGGAGACTAAATTTTACAACAGGGTAACCTGATCACAGTAAGCAAAAATATGTAACAAAAACCCAACGCGTTACGTCACACTTCTTCGCCAAGAATTGCAAGAATTTGCATAAGTTTTTCGTTTTGATCAAAGCTGATGACCAATTTACCACTGCCACTTTTACTTTGTGACAGGCTAACAGAGGTGCCTAATTTATCAGTCAACCTATCCTGCACAGCAGTCAATTCAGGTGACACAGGTTCCGGCGTTTTTTCTACGGCCGGCGTCAGGCATTTTTTCACCAATGCTTCGGTCTGTCTTACTGTGAGTTTCTTGTTGACGGAGACCAGTGCAGCTTCAATCTGAGCGTCACCTTCTAATGCCAATAATGCACGTGCATGACCCATTTCCAGTTGGCGTCCAGACAGCAATTTCTTTACGCCAGCTTCAAGGCCGTTCAATCGTAAAAGGTTACTGATGGTGGTGCGGGATTTGCCCAGTGCTTCAGCCAGTTGTTGGTGGGTAAGGGAGAAGTCGTGGACCAGACGATCCAGTGCTTCTGCCTCTTCCATCGCGTTGAGATCTTCACGCTGGATATTCTCAATCAGTGCGATGGCGCTCGCAGCTTTGTCATTTAGGTCACGGACCAAGCAAGGGACATGGGTCAATCCGGCGATTTTTGACGCTCTGAAACGGCGCTCACCAGCGATAATTTCGTACTGATTGTCACCAAGGTGACGCACGACCAAAGGTTGGATAACGCCCTGTGCGCGGATAGACTCCGCCAGCTCTTCCAGTGCTTCCTGCGCCATATCCTGACGCGGTTGATACACACCGGGACGCAATGCCGTTAATGGCAAATGCTGCAGCTCACTGTTGTTCACGGCTTCCTGGGTATCGTTGTTCAAATCGACACGCGCTTGTGCTCTGGCACTGGTGGCCAGTAGCGCATCGAGTCCTTTACCCAATCCACGTTTGGTAGCGTTCATTCACGTTCCTTTAAGACGCGTTGGCAACGGCCTGTTTGGCCTGCTCTTCCCGTCGCAATATTTCACCCGCTAATGCCAGATATGACTTGGCACCGCTGGAATATTTGTCGTAGTACATGGCTGGTTTGCCGTGACTCGGCGCTTCTGCCAAACGGACATTGCGCGGGATAACAGTACGGTAGACCTTATCTCCAAAGTGTTTTTTGATCTGTTCAGACACTTCTGTCGCCAGACGATTTCGCGGATCGTACATGGTTCTGAGCAAGCCTTCCACATGCAAGTCAGCGTTCACTACGCTTGCAAGCTTACTGATGGTATCCATCAGTGCGGTCAGGCCTTCCAATGCAAAGTATTCACACTGCATTGGCACCAGTACGGAATTTGCCGCCGTCATGGCATTGATTGTAAGAAGGTTAAGAGAAGGGGGACAATCAATGAAGATGAAATCATAGTTTTCACGAATGTCGGCTAATGCGTTGCGCAGCCTTACTTCGCGGGCAAACACTTCCATGAGTTTGATTTCTGCCGCGGTGACATCGCCATTGGCCGCTATCAGGTGATAACCGCCTGTGGTCTCTGTCACCACTACATCGTTAAACGGGGTCTCTTCAACCAACAAATCGTAAGCGGTGGCATGAACATCGTATTTATCCACACCACTGGCCATTGTTGCGTTGCCCTGTGGGTCTAGGTCAATCACCAATACCTTACGCTGAGTCGCTGCCAGCGACGCAGCCAAGTTGATACAGGTCGTTGTTTTACCAACGCCTCCCTTTTGGTTTGCAACAGCAATGACTTTTCCCACAAGACGACCTCGCCTAATAATCCTATCTAGCCAAGATTACTAGATGACGTTGACCTTCCAATCCTGGAACAGTCAAAGGTTTGATATCTGTCACAGAACATCCGGCAGGAAGTTCGTCAATTTCGACTTGATCCACTTGTCCCTTGAGAGCGAGGAACTGACCTTGTGGTGAAGGGAGGTGATGACACCAGTTCACCATGTCGCTCATGGACGCAAAGGCTCGGCTTAATACGCCATCAAATCCCTGTTCAGGCTGGAAATCTTCGACGCGGCTCTGCACAGCCGTGACATTGGTAATTTTCAGCTCATGCAGCACCTGACGGATGAAGCGAATGCGCTTACCCAGACTGTCGAGCAGCGTGAAGGTTTTTTCCGGGTTGATGATTGCAAGCGGGATCCCCGGTAATCCAGGCCCCGTCCCCACATCGATGTAACTTTGGCCATCGAGGTGCTGACTCACCACGATGCTGTCCATGATGTGTTTGACGATCATTTCGTTTGGATCGCGCACCGATGTCAGGTTGTACGCTTTGTTCCACTTGTGGAGCATTTCAACATAGCCAATCAGTTGGGCTTGTTGCTCAGCAGGGATATTCATTCCTGCCTGTTCAATCAGTTGTGCTAGACGTTGTTTCACAGAAACTCAGGCCCCTTTTTTCAGCATGCCTTGTTTTTTCAGATGCACCAGCAGGATAGAGATCGCTGCAGGCGTGATACCGGAAATGCGTGACGCCTTGCCAATGGTCTCTGGACGGCTGTCTTTCAGTTTCGCCACCACCTCGTTCGACAAGCCTTTGATTTGGGAATAATCCAGCTCGATCGGCAAATGGGTATTTTCGTGGCGGATAGATTTTTCAATCTCGTCTTTCTGGCGGTCGATATAACCTGCGTACTTGACCTGAATTTCTACCTGCTCAGACGCTTGAATGTCTTCGTGCGCTGGCGAGAATGTAGGAATTTTCACCAGATCGTTGTACGTCACTTCCGGACGACGCAATAGTTCTTCGCCGTTTGCCTCACGGGACAGCGGCGTTTTCAGGATCGCGTTCAATGCTTCAGCATGCTCTGAAGTCGGGTGGATCCAGGCACTGCGAAGACGCTGTGCTTCTTGTTCCATGTTTTCCAGTTTCTGGTTGAAACGGGCCCAACGCTCATCGTCCACCAAACCGAGTTCGCGACCGGTTTCAGTCAAACGCATATCCGCGTTGTCTTCACGAAGCAATAAGCGGTATTCAGCGCGGGAAGTGAACATACGGTACGGTTCTTTGGTACCCATGGTCGACAAATCGTCAATCAACACGCCCATGTAAGCTTGATCGCGACGAGGACACCAGCCCTCTTTGTCCTGAGCAAACAATGCTGCGTTTGTGCCTGCGAGCAAGCCTTGTGCTGCCGCTTCTTCATAGCCTGTGGTGCCGTTAATTTGACCAGCGAAGAATAAGCCTTTGATAAATTTAGTTTCAAAGGTTTGCTTCAGATCGCGCGGATCGAAGAAATCATACTCGATCGCATAACCTGGGCGGATCACGCGTGCGTTCTCGAAACCTTTGATCGAGCTGATGATCCCCATCTGCACATCAAATGGCAGGCTGGTGGAGATCCCATTCGGGTAGAGTTCGTTGGTCGTCAAGCCTTCTGGCTCAACGAAAATCTGGTGTTTATCTTTGTCCGCAAAGCGCATCACCTTGTCTTCGATAGACGGGCAGTAACGCGGACCAATACCTTCAATCACACCTGCATACATCGGGCTGCGATCCAGATTATTACGGATCACATCATGGGTTTTCTCATTGGTGTAAGTGATGTAACACGGCACCTGACGTGGATGCTCAGACACATCCCCCATGAAAGAAAACACAGGACGTGGATCGTCACCATGCTGGGTTTGCATCACACTGAAATCGACAGTGCGTGCATCAATACGAGGTGGTGTTCCTGTTTTCAGGCGGTCAACGCGAAACGGCAGTTCACGGAGGCGATCAGCCAGCGCGATCGAAGGGGGATCGCCGGCACGGCCACCGGAATAATTCTCAAGACCAATGTGGATTTTTCCGCCGAGGAACGTACCTACGGTCAACACCACCGATCGGGCACGGAATTTCAGGCCCATTTCGGTCACAACGCCAATGACTTGATCCTGTTCAACGATCAGGTCATTCACTGCTTGTTGGAACAACATCAGATTTGGCTGGTTTTCCAATGCCTCACGTACCGCCGCTTTGTACAGCGCACGGTCAGCCTGTGCTCGGGTAGCACGGACAGCAGGGCCTTTCGATGCATTCAGGGTACGGAACTGAATACCACCTTTGTCAATCGCACGCGCCATCAGGCCGCCTAGTGCGTCGACTTCTTTCACCAGATGTCCTTTTCCGATCCCGCCAATGGCAGGGTTACATGACATTTGCCCCAATGTATCGATGTTATGTGTCAGCAGAAGGGTTTGCTGACCCATACGTGCAGCGGCCAGTGCGGCTTCCGTACCTGCATGACCACCACCAACAACGATGACATCAAAGTTATCCTGGTAAAACATGGTGTGACCTCAATAAGGAATGTGTTGATCGGTTGGTTGAGCAAAAGAGGATCATTCTACCGCTTTTCAGAAACGGAGAGAACCAAAAGTGTGATCTTTGATCGAGGGTGTGTCTCTTAAAATATATAAAGATCTTTATATAGATCTTTATTTTGATCTCTTATTAGGGAAGACGATCTTTGTGGATAACTAATAAATGATCAACATGATCATGCGTTTAGGGAAGATCGTTTTCTGTGTGTTTGCTTGGATCTATTCTGGTACTTCTTGGGATCAAAATGGCATGTTATCAACAGGTGGGGAAAGAGAGGAAAGTTGTTATTTGGATAACTATAGGTTGATCACCGTTTAGATCTATAGTTATCCACAAAGCAAAGGTCACACTTTTGAATAAAGTTTTTATGGTCGACGCGTCATTTTATTCACAAAATACCGATTTGTGCTGGGATAACCATGCTTCAGCCGCTTCTTCAGGCAAAGGCTGCTCAAGAATATCAATCTCTAATCTGGGGGCCAGAGACTGCGCTCCCAGGCTTTTCAATAGTTCATCTGCCTGAATACCTGCGCCACAAAACGTGTCGTAACTGGAGTCGCCGATTGCGATCACGGCATACTTCAGTGCGCTCAAATCAGGTGTCGTGTTTTTCAGGGCTTCCATCGCTGGCGCGAGGTTATCCGGATAGTCTCCGGCACCATGGGTTGATGTGATAAGGAGAAGGCTGGAGGCATTCGCGACGTCATCAGGCTCTGCTTCATTGATCACATTCACTGTGATGCCTTCTTGTTCCAGAAGATCAGAGAGGTGATCGCCCACGTACTCTGCGCCGCCCAATGTACTGCCGGTGATCAGGGTTAGTTCACTCATAAGATTGTTCTCTAACGGTTTATCAATGGCCGTTAGTATTGAGTGACGGTCACTGCTGCGTCAAGTCAGTTGGGCTGGTAGTGCTCACTTCGGTAAAGGGCATTAAACCCTTTGGGTGATAAGGTTTGTATCTTGTTCTTGCCTCGCTTTTTGGCATTGGCAACAGCATGAATTGCCGTATCTATCAGCTGAAAACCAGCAAGGCAGCCATCATTTGATGTGGTTACTCCCAGGCTTGCAGTGCGTTTAACCGCGGTGTTATCCAGCAGAACCACACTGCGTCCAATGGCCAGTTTCAGTTGTTCGGCCACACGCATTGCGTCACTTGAAGGTGTATTCCTCAATAAGATCGCGAAGTTGTCGGCGTACAAACGGCCAATAGGCGTGGCTGGCGGGAGTTGTTCGCGCAGAAGTTCTGCAACATGGATAAGCACTTGATCACCTGTTTGTCTTCCGTGCATTTCGTTGATTTGCCGGAAGTCATCGAGGTTTATAGCGACGACCGACAGCGGCTCCCCGCGCCGTTGCGCTTGAAAGAAAAGTTCATCGGCCTGGTTATAGAGACTTTGGCTGTTAGAGGTTTCAGTTAAAAGATCCTCGTGAACCAGTTTTCGGGAAGATTCATCAATGCTGTGAAGATCCACCATATAGAAATCGGTCAATGCGACTGATGCAAGCACCAGAATCAGGATGACACACAGGTATGCTGCCCGTGCATTGGTGTCCGTGAGTGCCAGCACAGGATCGGCTGACGGAACCGTTTTAGCCAGAAAAAGCAGAAAAATGGCGATAAGTGACAACCCATAGCGGGGCAGGCGTTCGTTTGGATCAAACACCAGAACAACAGCGGTGGGAACCACCAGCAACAGCAGTTCAGTTTCAAAGTTGGCGGACAACACAAACAGAGGGAGGAAGAGTTGTTGGAGGAAGAAAGTAATGAATATCCAATACTTAGCCATCCACAAAACACCTTCCCGGGTCAGCAGAAAAGCGACCAGGTACAGTATGGCAAACAGGCCGTTCAAAAGGGCTGCGGTAGCACTACCAAAGGCGAACCAGAAAAGTGCTGAGAACAACAAGGTACCACTCGCACACAGACAGGTGAGCAAATTCACCATTCGGAGGTGATGCACATGGAGCTTGTCGCAGCGTGTTATCCCCAGATTAAGAATGGGGTTGAGGCTGTTGATCATCGCTTTGGCTGAATCTATGAAAGATGTTTTCAAGTGTAGCAAAAGCGGGACATTTAGGCGGGAAACAAGCCGCCCGAAGGCGGCAATGTATTTATTTACCGATACAGAAGGAGCTGAAGATCCGGCCAAGCAGATCGTCTGAGCTGAATTCACCGGTGATCTCAGAAAGATGCTGCTGGGCAATGCGGAGCTCTTCAGCGAGGATCTCTCCGGCCATGTAACCCTCAAGCTGCTCTTTCCCGATATCGAGGTGTCGGGCGGCTGCATCCAGTGCTTCCAAGTGGCGGCGACGGGCCATAAAGCCACCCTCTGTCGCGCCAGAGAAGCCCATACAGGCTTTCAGGTGCTCACGCAGGGCATCAACACCTGCCCCTGTCTTCGCGCTTAAACGAATAAGGGTAGGCTGACTGGCATGGCAGATTCCCAGGGTTTCACCTGTCATGTCTGCCTTGTTGCGGATAACCGTCATACCGATATTTTCTGGAAGGCGGTCGATAAACTCCGGCCAGATTTCTTCCGGTGATGTCGCATCAGTAGTGGTGCCATCCACCATAAAGAGCACGCGGTCTGCCTGAGCGATTTCATCCCAGGCACGTTCAATACCGATACGTTCCACTTCGTCGGAAGCATCACGTAAGCCTGCTGTGTCGATGATGTGCAGCGGCATGCCATCAATGTGAATATGCTCACGGAGCACATCACGGGTGGTGCCGGCAATGTCGGTCACAATGGCGCTTTCTTTGCCGGAAAGGGCATTGAGCAGGCTGGATTTCCCCGCATTCGGACGGCCGGCGATCACCACTTTCATGCCTTCACGCATGATAGCGCCTTGGTTGGCAGTTTTACGCACGTCATCCAGCGAGTTGATGATGTTGTCGAGATCGGCGGCGACTTTGCCATCAGAGAGAAAATTGATTTCCTCGTCCGGGAAATCTATCGCCGCTTCCACGTATATGCGCAGATGGATCAGCGCTTCCACCAGCGTATTAACTTTGCCCGAAAACGCCCCCTGAAGGCTTTGCAGCGCGCTTTTGGCCGCTTGTTCTGAGCTGGCATCAATCAAATCGGCAATCGCTTCTGCCTGCGCCAGATCGAGTTTGTCATTCAAAAAGGCGCGTTCGGAAAACTCGCCCGGACGGGCAGTGCGAACACCGTCGATATCCACAATGCGCTTGATCAGCATATCCATGATAACCGGGCCACCATGACCTTGCAGTTCCAGCACATCTTCACCGGTGAATGAATTCGGCGCCTGGAAGTACAGGGCAATCCCCTGATCAAGTGCGTTGCCCTGTTCATCGTTAAACGGCAGGTATTCAGCGCGTCGCACCGGAAGTTCACGTCCAGTTACCGCCAGGGCAACTTCTTTGGCTTTAGGGCCTGATACGCGGATGATGCCCACACCACCGCGTCCCGGTGGTGTTGCCTGAGCAACAATGGTGTCTGAATGAGTCATGAAACTTTACCTGCGGTTTGAAAACGTTGCTTAGTGTATACCAATTTTACCTGACCGCCTGTCGCGTCTTCAGAAAGAAGAAAGGCGGCCAGTTGGCCGCCTTGTCAGTATTCAGTGCGATTAAGTGCGGCTGTGAAGGCCTTTTTTCTCCAGCGCACGGTAAATCATGGTCTGCTGGATAAGGGTCACAATGTTCGACACCAACCAGTACAGTACCAGACCGGCCGGGAACCACAGGAAGAACACGGTGAACATCACTGGCATGAAGTTCATGATCTTCTGCTGCATTGGATCCGTGATGGTGCTTGGGCTCATCTTCTGGATGAGGAACATAGAAGCACCCATCAGCAGTGGCAGCACGTAGTATGGATCCGGTGCAGACAAGTCTTGAATCCACAGCATGAACGGCGCGTGGCGCAGTTCTACTGATTCCATCAACGCCCAGTAAAGTGCGATGAAGATAGGCATTTGTAGAAGCAGAGGTAAACAGCCGCCCAGCGGGTTCACTTTCTCTTTCTTATACAGCTCCATCATTTCCTGGCTCATGCGCTGGCGGTCATCGCCAATACGCTCACGCATTTCTGCCAGTTTTGGCTGCAGCATGCGCATTTTCGCCATCGAGGTGTACTGCGCTTTGGTCAGCGGGTACATCACACCACGAACGATGAAGGTCAGGATGATGATTGCCACACCCCAGTTACCCACGAAACCGTGAATGGTTGATAGCAACCAGTGCAACGGGCTCGCGATAAACCACAACCAGCCGTAGTCGACAGTCAGGTTCAGGTTAGGTGCCACTTCAGCCATTTTGTCCTGAAGCTTAGGACCTACCCACAGGGTCGCGTCCAGTTGTGCCGTTGAACCTGCTGCAACTGTAGTGGTTGGGTAACGTACACCGATAAAGCCCTGGCCATTGCTGGTACGGGTATACAGGTTCGCTTCACCTTCTGAATGTGGGATCCAGGCTGCAACGAAGTAGTGTTGCATCATGCCTGCCCAACCTTGATTGGCGATAGTCAGGTTCAGGTTTCTGTCCTTCATATCGTCAAAGCTGTATTTCTCGTATTTCGCATCGTCAGCCGAGTACACACCACCGCGGTAGGTAGGCATGGTCAGGCTTCCGCCGTCATCCAGCAGGTTTTGCTTCAGCTGCGCATACATTTGTACTGTCGCTGCTTTGCCGCTTTGGTTGTCTACCGTGTAGTCAACGTCAACCGCGTAGTTGTCGCGTTTCAGTACAAAGGTTTTGGTGAAGGTAATGCCGTCTTTCACCAGCGTCAGAGGAACACGCAACTCGTCCTGGCCATCAGCCATAACAAAGTCGGTGCCGTTTGCAGAGAACTGTGCACGGCCATCCAGGGTATCGATACCATCAGGGCCAATCAGGCCGCTTTGAGCAACGAATACGTGGTCAGGCTGGTTTTTGAGCATCACGAACTTGTCGACAGAGTCGAACTCCGCGTCATAGTTGTTCAGTTCAGCGCGAAGAATGTCACCGCCTTGTGTGTCAACGGTCAAAGTCAGCACGTCACTTTTGATGGTGATCAGCTTGTTTGAAACTGCGTCCTGCGTCAGAGGCTGAGACGCATCTGAGCTGGCAGGTACATCACCACTGTGTTGTGCTTGCTGTGTTACGCCCTGGCCCTGTGGTTGAGGGTTGGTTGCTTCCGTCCAGTTGAGATACAACATGAAGGATACAAACATTAGGGCAATCAACAGGATATTGCGTTGAGAATCCATTGTTAATTGTCTCGATTTTTAGGATGACGCGGGGGTACAGGATCGTACCCACCATGATTAAGAGGGTGGCATTTTAATAAACGTTTGCTGGCGAACCAACACCCTTTTATCACACCGTGACGGTTGACCGCTTCTATGGCGTATTGGGAGCATGTCGGCGTGAAGCGACATCGGGGCCCCAGAAGTGGGCTGATGAAGAGTTGATATCCGCGAAACAGTCCAGTGACTATTTTTTTCGCGGCGGTCGAGACAAACGTTGCCATAACTTATCAAGCAGCTGACTCAGTTCTTCGTTACTGAGCTCATTTGCACTTTTCTTTGCTATCACAACATAATCTTTTGCCATCAGCGAGTGCTGGTTGAGACGAAAACTTTCACGTACCAGACGTTTAAAGCGATTTCTATCAACGGCAAGTTTGATTTGTTTTTTTGGAACAGCTTGGCCTAGACGTGGGCGTCCAAGTTTGTTGTTTCGAGCAAGAATGGTTAAGTGTGGAGAGCCAGCGCGGTGAGGTTGCTGGAAGACGAAGTTGAAATGTTCGGGAGTTAACAGACGTAACTCCCGAGAAAAAGCTAGCTTATTCACAAATCGCTAAGGATTATTTTGAAAGCTTGCTACGGCCTTTCGCACGGCGAGCGGCGATAACCTTACGACCGTTCTTAGTTGCCATGCGCGCACGGAAACCGTGAGTGCGCTTACGCTTTAGAACTGAAGGTTGAAAAGTGCGTTTCATGGTTTCTACCTTAATTACTGATCAGTTTTTAGGTTTGTTAACCCGACGTGGGACAAAAGTCCGACGCCTCTCAACAAAGAGGGCGGATTGTAATCACTGACTGACTTATAGTCAATGTTAAAACCACAGGTGGTTTCAATCCGATTCTCTCAGGGCGCGCAATTATACGTGGTCACCTGTCAAGCGCAAGGATCCTTTGCCGATCTTATCCACATTTCCTTGTTCATTTCATGTGCGATCTTCAAGGATAACCCAGTATAGGGTGTGTAAATTTGATCAGTATGAATTTTTTAAGAACATCGATCATCCGTGACATTTTGCGGAGTGGGGGAGTCAACGCTGTGATCGGATCATCGGATTTTGGAGCCAAAATAGGATAATTTTGTGAGTAAGTGGGGTGTTGGCTGTGCCGATCTGCAAACTAAATGTGCGATCTGTGTGTATAACTTAGATCTTATTCACTGCAAAAGGGATCTCTTCGCTAGCGATCCTCCTCGTACAAGTATAAACTTAGTTCCCTTTTCATTAATAAATAAGTGTGGAGTCAGACGTGTCATCTTCGCTTTGGTTGCAGTGCCTTCAGCGCCTTCAAGAGGACCTTCCTGCAACAGAATTCAGCATGTGGGTTCGACCGCTTCAGGCGGAGTTAAATGACAATACCCTGACTTTGTTCGCGCCAAACCGTTTTGTATTGGATTGGGTTCGCGACAAATACCTAAATAGTATCAACCAATTACTGAATGAATTTTGCGGTAACGACTTGCCTGTGCTGCGCTTTGAAGTTGGCAGTAAGCCGGTTGCCCCGGTGGCGCCGCCAAGCCAGCCTGCAGCTCCAGCTCCTGTTGCGCCCGCCGCTAAACCTGTTGGTCGTACCTGGGAACCTGCACCTTCTCCTGTGCAATCAGATGTGAATCACCGCTCTAACGTGAATCCCAAGCACAAGTTCACTAACTTCGTTGAAGGTAAGTCGAACCAACTCGCTTTGGCTGCAGCTCGTCAGGTGGCAGATAACCCAGGCGCTGCATACAACCCACTTTTCCTTTACGGCGGCACAGGTTTGGGTAAAACCCACTTGTTGCATGCTGTGGGTAATGCGATTTCTGATCGTAAAACCGATGCGCGCGTGGTGTATATGCACTCTGAACGTTTTGTTCAGGACATGGTTAAAGCGCTGCAGAACAACCAGATTGAAGAGTTTAAGCGCTACTACCGCAGTGTTGATGCGCTGCTTATCGATGACATCCAATTCTTCGCTAACAAAGAGCGCTCACAGGAAGAGTTTTTCCATACTTTTAATGCGCTCTTGGAAGGTAACCAACAAATCATCCTCACCTCTGACCGTTATCCAAAAGAGATCAGCGGTGTGGAAGATCGTCTGAAATCCCGTTTTGGCTGGGGTTTGACCGTTGCTATCGAGCCACCAGAGCTTGAAACCCGCGTGGCGATTTTGATGAAAAAGGCGGAAGACCATAATATTCGCCTGCCAGACGAAGTAGCGTTCTTTATCGCTAAACGTCTGCGCTCAAATGTTCGTGAGCTTGAAGGGGCACTGAACCGCGTGATAGCGAATGCTAACTTCACCGGCCGTGCTATCACCATCGATTTTGTCCGTGAAGCTCTGCGTGATTTGCTGGCGCTCCAGGAAAAACTGGTCACCATCGACAACATCCAGAAAACCGTCGCCGAGTACTACAAAATTAAAATGGCGGACCTATTGTCGAAACGTCGCAGCCGCTCTGTGGCACGTCCACGCCAGGTGGCGATGGCACTGTCAAAAGAGTTGACCAACCACAGTTTGCCGGAGATTGGCGACGCATTTGGTGGCCGCGATCATACTACGGTACTTCACGCATGCCGAAAGATTGAACAGCTGCGCGAAGAGAGCCACGATATAAAAGAAGATTATTCCAACCTGATCCGGACTTTGTCGTCTTAATATGAAATTTACAGTTACCCGTGACCAATTCTTGAAACCCCTGCAGCAGGTGTCTGGTGCATTAGGGGGACGACCTACGCTGCCTATTCTTGGCAATATCCTGCTGAAAGTAGAGTTCGGACAACTTTCCATGACCTGTACGGATTTGGAAGTTGAGCTGATTGCTAATCTGCCGCTGGAAAGTGAAGCAGAAGATGGGGCAGTGACCGTTCCATCTCGTAAGTTTTTAGATATTTGCCGTGGTCTGCCAGACAGCGCACCTATCAGCTTTACGCTCGAAGGTGATCGCGCAGTAATCCGTTCAGGCCGCAGCCGTTTTACACTGTCGACATTGCCAGCCGCCGACTTCCCGAATATCGAAGATTGGCAGAGCAACGTGGAATTCACGGTGCCACAGGGCAAGCTGCGCCAATTGATTGAAAGCACTGCATTCTCCATGGCCAACCAGGATGTTCGTTATTTCCTGAATGGTATGTTGCTGGAGACTGATGGCACTACGCTTCGCTCTGTGGCCACAGACGGTCACCGTATGGCGGTAGGTACGACTGCGCTCGATAACGAACTGGCCGGCCAGCAAGTGATTGTGCCACGTAAAGGCGTGACTGAATTGATGCGTATGCTGGATAACCCAGAAGCGCCAGTGACTATCCAGATTGGCAGTGCCAACATCCGCGCTCAGGTGAACCAGTTTGTGTTCACTTCTAAGTTGGTGGATGGCCGATTCCCTGATTACCGCCGTGTCATGCCGCAATCTTCCAACAAAATCATGGAAGCGGATTGTGACGAGCTGCGTCAGGCATTTTCACGTGCAGCGATTTTGTCGAATGAGAAATTCCGCGGCGTGCGCTTGAACCTAAGCTCAGGCCAGCTTCGTATTTCTGCACACAACCCTGAGCAGGAAGAAGCGGAAGAGTTTGTTGACGTTAATTACGATGGCGAAGACTTGGAAATCGGATTTAACGTCAGTTACGTGCTGGATGTATTAAATACGCTTAAGTGCGAGCAAGTGCGTTTTTCGATGACCGATGGTACTGCGAGTACACTGGTAGAAGATGTCAGCAATGATGACGCCATGTACGTCGTGATGCCTATTCGTCTTTAATATGGCGCTATCCCGACTCTCTATCCATGATTTGAGAAATATTGAAGCCTGTGACCTTAGCCTGTCATCAGGCTTCAATTTTCTTGTAGGGCCTAACGGCAGTGGAAAAACCAGCGTGTTGGAGGCGGTTTACTATCTGGGGCATGGCCGTTCGTTTCGAAGCCAGCTGACCGGAAGGGTGATCCGACACCAGCAAGACAGATTAGTTGTACACGGTCGCGTGCAAGCAGGTGAGTCCTTACTACCAGTAGGACTCCAGAAAAACCGCGACGGTTCGACAGAAGTGAAAATTGGTGAGGAAAAAGGGCAGAAGCTGGTGCAGCTTGCCGAAGTCTTGCCGATGCAGCTGATTACCCCGGAAGGGTTTGAACTGTTAACCGGTGGTCCTAAATTCCGCCGTGCATTTATCGACTGGGGTGTGTTCCACGTGGAACCCCAGTTTTACCCTGCGTGGTCTAGGGTGAAACGGCTTACCAAACAGCGAAATGCGCTGATGAAAACAGCGCGTAGCTACCGTGAGCTTAGCTACTGGGATGCAGAGTTAGCGCCTTTGGCCAACCAAATTGACCAGTGGCGTAAAGACTACATTGAAAAGCTCTCAGAACGTGCTTCCAAGCTATGTGAAGCGTTTCTGCCTGAGTATGAAATCAAACTCAACTACACACGCGGTTGGGATAAAGAGACAGATTACGCCGAGTTGTTGCGCGAGAACTTTTTACGCGATCAGCAACTCGGGTACACGGTCAGTGGTCCTCACAAGGCAGATCTTCGCCTTCGCGTGGGCGGCACCCCGGTGGAAGATGTACTTTCCCGTGGGCAGTTAAAGTTGATGGTTTGTGCCCTTCGTTTAGCACAGGGCCAACAATTGACCGAAGACAAACAAAAGCAATGCATCTACTTGATAGATGACTTTGCGTCCGAGTTGGATAGCCAACGACGGGCGCTATTGGCTGAGCAGTTAAAAGCCACAGGCGCGCAGGTATTTGTAAGTGCCATTAGTGCCGATCAGGTCGCTGAAATGTGCGACGAAAATAGTAAGATGTTTCATGTGGAAAACGGTAAAATAGCCGCAGAATAAAATTAAGCGAGAGTAACTCAATGTCCAACAATTACGATTCATCGAGTATCAAGGTACTCAAGGGTCTGGATGCAGTACGAAAGCGTCCGGGGATGTACATCGGTGATACTGACGACGGTACCGGTCTGCACCACATGGTCTTTGAGGTGGTCGATAACTCTATCGATGAAGCTCTCGCTGGTCACTGTAATGACATCGTGGTCACCATACATGAAGACGGTTCGGTATCTGTAAAAGATGACGGTCGTGGTATTCCTGTCGACATCCACGAAGAAGAGGGTGTATCAGCAGCCGAAGTTATCATGACGGTACTTCATGCCGGTGGTAAGTTCGATGACAACTCGTACAAAGTCTCCGGTGGTCTTCACGGTGTAGGTGTTTCGGTAGTAAATGCCCTGTCTGAGAAGCTTGAGTTGACCATCTGGCGTCACGGCAACATCCACCAGCAAATCTACAAAATGGGTGTGCCTGAGCAGCCTCTGGAAGCGATTGGTGATACTGACGAAACCGGTACCCGTATCCGCTTCTGGCCAAGTGACGAGACCTTCTCTGACACTACGTTCCATTACGACATTCTGGCCAAGCGCCTGCGTGAGCTGTCATTCCTGAACTCAGGCGTTTCAATCAAGCTGATTGATGAGCGTGAAGAGAACAAACAAGACCACTTCATGTATGAAGGTGGTATCCGCGCATTCGTAGAGCACCTCAACCGCAACAAAACACCTATTCACCCAACTGTGTTCCACTTTGAACATGAACGCGAAGACGGTGTGTCGGTAGAAGTGTCAATGCAGTGGAACGATGGTTTCCAGGAAAACATTTACTGTTTCACCAACAACATTCCTCAGCGTGATGGCGGTACACACCTTGCTGGTTTCCGAGCAGCTCTGACCCGTACGCTGAACTCTTTCATGGACAAAGAAGGGTATTCGAAGAAAGCCAAAGCAGCGACTTCTGGCGACGATGCCCGTGAAGGTTTGACTGCCGTTGTGTCTGTGAAGGTGCCAGATCCTAAGTTTTCAAGCCAGACTAAAGACAAACTGGTTTCTTCAGAAGTGAAGTCTGCGGTTGAGTCAGCAATGAACGAGAAACTGTCTGAGTTCCTGATTGAGAACCCACAAGACTCGAAGATCGTTTGTAGCAAAATCATTGATGCGGCGCGTGCGCGTGAAGCGGCACGTAAAGCACGTGAAATGACCCGTCGTAAAGGCGCACTGGATTTGGCTGGCCTTCCAGGCAAGCTTGCAGACTGTCAGGAAAAAGATCCTGCACTGTCTGAACTCTACATTGTGGAGGGTGACTCTGCGGGCGGTTCCGCGAAGCAGGGTCGTAACCGTAAGAACCAGGCTATCCTGCCACTGAAAGGTAAAATCCTGAACGTTGAGAAAGCGCGTTTCGACAAGATGCTTTCTTCTCAGGAAGTCGCAACGCTGATCACTGCACTAGGTTGTGGTATTGGCCGCGACGAGTACAACCCTGACAAGCTGCGTTACCACAGCATCATCATCATGACCGATGCGGACGTCGACGGCTCGCACATTCGTACGCTGCTGTTGACCTTCTTCTATCGTCAAATGCCTGAGCTGATTGAGCGTGGTTATGTCTACATCGCTCAGCCACCGCTTTACAAAGTGAAGAAAGGTAAGCAAGAGCAATACATCAAAGATGATGAAGCGATGGAGCAATACCAGGTATCTATCGCGCTGGAAAACGCTTCACTCTTCGTTAACCAAGATGCACCGGCACTGAATGGTTTGGCGTTAGAAGAGCTTGTTAAGCAGTACAACGGTGTAATGAAGCTAATTAAGCGCATGAACCGCCGTTACCCATACGCGATGCTCAACGAGCTGGTTTACCAACCGCGCCTGAGTGTAGATACGCTGAGCAACGAAGGTGAAGTACGCGCCTGGATTGATACGCTGGTGGACGTTCTTAATAAGAACTCGACCGGTGAAAGCCAGTACCGCGCTGAGGTGAAGTTTGATGAAGAGCATCAGGCTTTCCAACCAGAATTGATTGTTCGTACCCACGGCGTTGATCATGAGTATCTCATCAGCTACGACCTGCTGAACTCAAAAGAGTACGGACGTATCGCTGATCTGGCAGAAGCTCTTGATGGTCTTCTGGATGATACTGCATATATTCAACGTGGTGAGCGTAAGCAACCTGTTAAGAGCTTTGCAGATGCACTGGCTTGGTTGATAAAAGAATCTAACCGTGGTCTTAGCCGTCAGCGCTACAAAGGTCTGGGTGAGATGAACCCTGATCAACTTTGGGAAACCACCATGGACCCAGAATCACGTCGTATGATGCGCGTGACCATTCAGGATGCGGTAGCAGCAGATGAGCTCTTCACGACGTTGATGGGTGATCACGTTGAGCCACGTCGTGCGTTTATCGAAGATAATGCCCTGAAGGTTGCCAACCTCGACGTGTAACCACGTGATGCTACGTAAAATCTGAGTACCTAACGCCGCATTAGCGGCGTTTTTTTTACGTAGCGCGATGTGTTTGTTTAAGTTTTTGAATCTGAAAGACTTTAAGCGTATTCAACAATGCTGTTTATCAGTTCTTCATGAATGGCTAAAGACGGATTCTGATAAGACGCCAAGTTATCTTCTAGGTTATCGTTTACTTCCACCAGAACGTGATTCATTGATTCGACTAATCTTAGGGTCACTTGTTTTTCATTATCATCATAAAGTGCAAGTGCATCTTCTTTTGTCACTTGTAAATCACGCTCCCCCTGAACAATGGTCGTTTTACCCTTTCTTTGGGATAGTAGTAAGCAGGGATTCTGTCTCAGTAAGGAATTCATATAAGGCTGGGCTGAGGGTCTAAATAACGGAAAGAGGCTCTCGCTGATGTGAGTGACATTTTCACCTTGTTTTAATGCATCGATAATGGCTTCGCCTTCATTAACAAGTTGGGGAGCGCGCGCTGAAAGTTGTTCCAATATGATTTGGTCTATTGTGCGACCCGGTGTAGCGATGAGCACAAGCGTATCAATGTCTGTTTTCAGTCCTGCAGCCAGACCGATGAGCCCACCTTCACTATGACCAATGACACCCACTTTAGATGTTGAAATTTTTTTCGCAGCCAGTCAATCACGTAAACAGCGTCGTTAATATAGGTATCAATGGTGAGGTTTTCTTCTTTTAACCCGTCTACCTTACTTTCACCGACACCTCTTTTGTCATAGAGGTATGAAACGATGTTGTGGTGAGAAAGGCCTCGAGCGAGCTTTTTGTATGTGTCCGTTGTTATCGATTGTTGATTACCATCTCTATCCGTAGGGCCACTTCCAGCAATGATCAAATACACCGTTTTGCCATGTTGAGAGGATTCTGGTTCGACTAAAGTTCCTGTCAGAACTCCAACTTTAACATCAGTTTCTGCCACACAATTTGCTTTATTCACTGTCATTGAAACCTCCTAATCGGTGTTTCACGTGAAACACTAGCGGTTAAATTCAAATGACTAAAGAACACGTTTTGCTGTTTGCGAGCAGATTAGTGAGTCCAATTATTAGATGGGCACAAAAAAGCCCAGTCGATTTTCCAACTGGGCGATGTTTCACGTGGAACTTTTGTGGAGAATTAAGACTCGGCGTAAGCCTTTTCCACTTCCTCTTTAAGTATCTCAATACCTCGCGCAATGGCATCATCATCCTGAACATAGTTCATTCTTAGGCACTCACGGGTATGGTCCCAATCCAGTTCTGAACCAATAAAGAAGTACTCGCCAGGTACTATCAGTAAACCGCGTTGCTTTAGGCGCTGGTAAAGTTCTTTGGTGCTGATGGGTAGCCCTTCAAACCAAAGCCAAAGGAAGATAGCACCTTCTGGTTTGTGGATTTTGAATCGCTCATCAGGAATCGCTTTCTGAAGAAGCTCGATGCTACGTTTGGCTTTCTTCTGATAGAAAGGCTTAATGACAGTTTCACTGAGCGACAGTAAGTCACCGGTTTTAATCATCTCAAGTGCGAGTGCAGGGCCAACACTACAAGGTGACAAGCTGACAATACCATTGATGTTGGATAGGGCAGTGATAATCTCTTCCTGCGCAATGACAATGCCGCAACGTACACCGGGCAAACCTAACTTTGATAAGCTTGAACACAGGATAGTGTTCTCGTTCCAGAAAAGCTTCACATCTTCGAAGATGATGTTAGGGAAGGGGACGCCATAAGCATTGTCGATGATGAGGGGAATATTGTTCGCTCGCGCCAGCTTATCAAGCTTTACGATCTCTTCATCAGTAAGAACATTACCGGTTGGGTTTGTTGGTCGTGAGGCACAAATAGCCGCAACTGAGTCATCAATTTCCAGTGCATCAAAATCTACGTGGTATTTAAACTGGCGGTTATCCAGATACTCGATAGTCGGCTTGAAGCTGGTAAAGATATCAGGGTCTAAACCCGAATCGGCGTAACCAATATACTCAGGTGTTAGAGGCAAGAGGATCTTCTTAAAGCTGCCGTCATCATACTGCCCACCGAAAAGGTTGAAGAGATAAAAGAAGGCGCACTGACTGCCATTGGTCAGCATGATGTTTTTAGATGTCACCTGCCATCCAAATGTCTTATTCAACATCTCAGCCAGCGCTGCGATGAACGCAGTCTTACCTTGTGGTCCATCATAGTTAGAGAGTGCTGCGACAAGAGAGCCATCATCTAGCATCCGTCTACTCAAGTCTTCGAAATGCTCAAGCATTTCAGGAATCGCCGCTGGGTTGCCACCACCAAGCATAATGGCATCCGGGTTTCTTAGTCCGTCATTGAGATCGTCCATCAACTGTGTGATGCCGGAATGCTGAGAAAACTTATTTCCAAACTTAGAAAACTGCATAGCGCGAAACCTATTTAATCCTTTGTTCCTTCAGGTTAGTCGACAAACCATAACTGATTCATTGCACAAAATGAATGCAATTTCTGCTTTCTTTTTAACATGTAGCGGACGGCGGAAAAGCTGTCGTTTTAGATAAGGGAAGAGAGGGAGTTAGTAAGCGTTTCGAGAAATGTTCCACGTGAAACATACTGAAAATTTTAGATTAGATAGAATCGAAGACATCGCTGTAGAGGCTGTGAATGAGGCTGGTGGAAAGACAATTTTATAGATACAAAAAAGCCCCGTTCAAACGGGGCTCTTGATTAACTTTTCTTGCCGAGCTTATTTCTGAAGCAGAGAGATATCTGCAACATTCATAAACTGGCCACGCAGGGTATTGAGCAGTGCCAGACGGTTCGCCTTCAGCGCTTCGTCTTCAGCCATTACCATCACGTTGTCGAAGAAGGTATCAACAGGTTCGCGCAGGTCTGCCAATTGGGTCAGTGCAGCTTGGTAATCACCGGCTGCAAAGACAGGCTTCAGCGTTTCAACCATTGTGGTGACTTTCTCTGCCAACGCCTTCTCTGCATCTTCAACTAACAGATCACGGTTGATGGTGTCAGACAATTCGCCGTCGTATTTCGCCAGGATGTTACCAACACGCTTGTTTGCTGCTGCCAGAGACTCAGCGGCATCCAGTGAGCGGAAGTGCGTTACAGCTTTCACGCGTTTGTCGAAATCAGCCGGTTGGGTAGGGTTCATCGCAAGCACGGCTTGGATGGCATCAACGCTATGGCCTTCGTCCTGATACCATGCACGGAAACGACCCAGCATGAATTCGATAACGTCAGCTTCAACCTTATCGTTAGTCAGACGGTCGCCGAACAGCGATTTGGCTTTGGCAATCAGATCGGTCAGATCCAGATCGTAACCGTACTCAACGATAATGCGAAGGACACCCAGAGAAGCACGACGCAGCGCGAATGGGTCAGAACCTTTTGGTGCCTGGCCAATACCGAAGATACCTACGATGGTATCCAGCTTGTCTGCCATCGCCAGTGCTGAAGAAACACCATTGCCTGGCAGTTCATCACCTGCGAAACGCGGCATGTATTGCTCATTCAGTGCAACGGCAACGTCTTCTGCTTCGCCATCATGACGCGCGTAGTGCATACCCATCACGCCCTGAGTTTCGGTGAATTCGAAAACCATGGAGGTCATCAGGTCGCATTTCGCCAGAAGGCCTGCACGTTTTGCTTTTTCGACGTCAGCACCAATCTTGTCAGCAATGTAGCCGGCAAGCTCAGTGATGCGGTCTGTCTTGTCTTTGATGGTACCCAACTGCTTTTGGAAAATAGCCGTTTCCAGCTGTGGCAGACGGTCAATCAAAGGACGCTTACGGTCGGTGTCGAAGAAGAACTCTGCATCCGCCAGACGAGGACGAACCACTTTTTCGTTACCTTCGATAACGTGGCGAGGTTCCTTCGATTCGATGTTTGATACGAAGATGAAGTTAGGTAGAAGCTGCTTGTCTTCGCTGTACACAGGGAAGTACTTCTGATCGCCTTTCATGGTGTAAACCAAGGCTTCTGAAGGAACCTTCAGGAACTCCTCTTCGAAAGTTGCAGTCAGTACCACTGGCCACTCAACCAGAGAGGTGACTTCCTCAACCAGGTCATCTTCCAGATCAGCAATACCACCAACCAGCTCTGCTGCCTTTTGGGCATCAGCGATGATAGTGGCTTTACGTGCTTCGTAATCAGCAATGACTTTACCGCGCTCTTCCAGAATCGCAGGATACTGGTCAGCATTGTCGATGGTAAATTCCGCTTCACCCATAAAGCGGTGACCACGAATGGTACGCGCTGAATCAACACCCATGATGGTGCCTTCAATCAGCTCGTCACCCAACAGGATAGTCAGGGTCTTCACCGGACGGATGAACAGGGTGTCTTTGTCACCCCAGCGCATTGGCTTTGCGATTGGCAGATTCGCCAGTGCTTTGTCAGCCAGTGCAACAACGATGTCTTTGGTGTTCTGGCCTTTAACTTCTTGCTTGAACAGCAGCCATTCACCTTTATCAGTCACCATACGATCGGCTTCTGATACATCGATACCACAACCACGCGCCCAACCTTGTGCGGCTTTGGTTGGGTTGCCGTCTGCGTCAAAAGCGGCAGAGATGGCAGGGCCACGTTTCTCAACCATCTTGTCAGCTTGTTGGCCAGC
Organism: Grimontia sp. SpTr1; assembly: GCF_947387585.1. Taxonomy (NCBI): domain Bacteria; kingdom Pseudomonadati; phylum Pseudomonadota; class Gammaproteobacteria; order Vibrionales; family Vibrionaceae; genus Grimontia; species Grimontia sp. SpTr1. The sequence goes on along the minus strand of NZ_CANDOD010000028.1, from coordinate 11,845 downwards.
CAGCGCAGTGACTTTCAGTGCCAGACGACGAGGGGTTGCGTACCAAACCATACCTTCGTGGGTCAGTTCAGCGTCTTTCAGCTCTTGCTCAAAGTTTGCCGCAAATGCTTCAGCCAGTGTACGAAGTTGCGTTGGTGGCAGCTCTTCAGTACCCAGCTCAATCAGGAAATTGTTCGCCATCTTACTTCTCCTCACCCTTTTTACACATTGGGAAGCCTAGAGCTTCACGGGATGCGTAGTACGCTTCAGCAACTGACTTGGTCAGGTTGCGGATACGCAGGATGTAGCGTTGACGCTCGGTCACTGAGATAGCTTTGCGTGCGTCCAGCAGGTTAAATGCATGACCTGCCTTCAGGATGCGCTCATACGCTGGCAATGGCAGAGGCTTCTCAAGCTCGAGAAGAGACTTACACTCTTTCTCGCACTGGTCGAAGTAAGTGAATAGGAAGTCTACGTCAGCGTATTCGAAGTTATAGGTCGATTGCTCCACTTCGTTTTGGTGGAAGATATCGCCATAAGTCACTTTACCGAATGGGCCATCAGTCCATACCAGATCGTAAACTGAATCGACGGCCTGGATGTACATCGCCAAACGTTCGATGCCGTAAGTGATTTCGCCGGTAACAGGCTTACACTCAAGACCACCTACTTGTTGGAAGTAAGTAAACTGGGTGACTTCCATGCCGTTCAGCCAAACTTCCCACCCAAGACCCCAGGCACCCAGTGTCGGGTTCTCCCAGTTGTCTTCTACGAAGCGGATGTCATGAACTTCAGGGTCAATACCCAGCACACGCAGCGAACCAAGATACAGTTCCTGAATGTTGTCTGGAGACGGCTTCAGGATGGTCTGGAACTGGTAGTAGTGTTGCAGACGGTTAGGGTTTTCACCGTAACGGCCGTCAGTTGGACGACGAGAAGGCTGAACGTAAGCTGCTGCGATTGGCTCTGGACCAATTGCACGCAGACAAGTCATTGGGTGAGAGGTGCCTGCACCTACCTCCATGTCGAGCGGTTGTACGATGGTACAACCTTGTTGGGCCCAGTAATCCTGCAGCGCGAGGATCATGCCCTGAAAAGTTTTAACGTCGAATTTTTGCATCGTCAGGTTCGCGCGATTTAATGAAGTGAAAATAACACGCGATTATAGCGCGCAAGGCTTGGGATAAGTAGGGGTAATGGCGGTTTTTTGTCCTTTGGTTTCAAAGGTGGTGAGCGGGGTCGAAAGGTAAAACGGGGAGAGGTTGTATTCCGTCAGGCGTTGAGGCTAAAATGCGCTCGCTCTTGGGGAGTAGTCTCTCGCGCCAGCGAGGCCATTATCAACATATTTGAAGCTCAATCTTCATGGTAATGGCGACACACGATAGTGGGTTTGACGAGACCAATGACACTTTACGCGAACCGGGCGGGGCGCGTGGGTTGTCATGGTTTTCGAATAATAATCCTCGCCCTGGAAGACAATAATGAGCGTGTTAGCGATATCCATTGCCACCGTTGCGTTGGCAGAAATTGGTGATAAAACCCAACTCCTTTCCCTGTTACTGGCCAGTCGATACCGAAAGCCAGTACCTATTATTCTTGCTATCTTTTTCGCCACAATCCTTAACCATGCGGTTGCTGCCTGGCTGGGTGTGGTTGTTGCCGATTATCTTACCGAAGAAGTCTTGCGTTGGGTGCTGATCGTCAGCTTTGCGGTGATGGCTGTTTGGGTGCTAATCCCTGACAAGCTCGATGACGAAGAAAGTGTGTCAAACCGGGGTCCATTTGTGGCGAGTTTCATCGCCTTCTTTATTGCAGAAATTGGCGACAAAACCCAGGTGGCAACGACTGTACTCGGTGCTCAAAATGCTGAAGCGCTGACCATGGTCATTATTGGTACGACTATCGGTATGCTGCTGGCTAATGTCCCGGTGGTCTTACTGGGTCACAAGGCTGCAAATGCATTGCCATTGAACGTTGTACGGTATGTGACGGCAGGGTTGTTTGCGGTACTCGCGATCGGTACTTTCTTTATGCGATAAGAAACATAACCAGACGCCTGAATGTGTGATTTCATCAGCAACCTCTCCGACGGTTCCATGGTAGTTTGGCGTTAGTGTCATCGTGATTAAGGAGCGTGTTATGGACAGGTTTCTGGCGATCAGCCCTAAAAGCCAGATGTGGCTGTTCCACTTTGCACTGGCGCTGAATATTCTTGGAATGGTGTTAACTGATATGTGGGTTCCTATGGTGGTTGGCGCAATAGTAACCACTTACTTATCTATTGATGCTATGGTGAGAGTGCGTTACGTATTACCAATGAAAAAGGCCATGCGGGAACTGGAGCATGAAAACGCCACGCTCAGGCGGAAAGTGAATGACGTTGAGCAAGCATCAGATTACTGACAGACACGAAAAAGGCAGCCAAGGCTGCCTTTTTCATTTCCGCTCGTTTGTCCGTTCAGAAGATCTTAAAGACCTTTCTTGATCAGATAGCGGAATGGGCTGGTTTCTGACTCATGGGCAACAAGGGTGTGGTCCATGAAACGGCAGAAACTTGGGATGTCGCGTGTCGTTGACGGATCGTCCGCCGTCACCAGTAAGGTTTCACCCTCCGCCATGTTGCGGATTGTTTTTCTTACCATCATGACCGGTTCCGGACAACGCAGGCCTTCTGCGTCTAAAAAGTGATCCGGATTTTCAAATTCTGAACTCATCTGCATTTATCACATTGAAAACGTCGACCCGATCATACTTATGAAGACTAAATATTCAACAGGGGTTGGTTTTGTAAAAAACATGTGTAACTTAATTAACAAGTTGTTAACGAATGATGTTCAAACGAACGTGAACATGGCGAAACAGCTAGGCTAACTCACTCATCGACTACACTCACACCCAGTTTTCTTGGGCTTCCCCGCTTTAATGCGGGATTTTTTTTATCTGGCGTTCGCCAAATATCAATAAACGCCTTTCTTAATCACCTTTATCGGTGACCGGCATGCTTATAATGGCAACGTTACCACTCTTTGGGCATGTTATGGAACTTGAAGATATCTACCGCCGCGACCTAAACCTGCTAATCGCGCTTCGTGTGCTGCTGGAAGAAGGTAGCGTGAGTAAAGCGGCTATCCGTTTAAGCCTTAGTCAGTCAGCGATGAGTAGGGTTCTGGGACGATTGAGAAGCCTTACGGGCGATCCCTTGTTTACCCGGCACGGACAACAGCTGATCCCAACCCAAAGAGCGTTGGAGTTAAATGCTCAACTGACATCGCCACTAGATACACTTCGTCATGTCCTTTCGCCTGAAGAGTTTGATCCGGCCAAGTGTGAGCAGTCTTTTAAGATCGCAACGACTGATTACGCCATGCAAACCATTTTGCCATTTGCATTGCCGCGTATTTATGAGGAAGCGCCGGGTTTGTCACTGGAGTTCGCCCCTTTGCAGCATGACCAGTTAATGCGTCAATTGACCTCGGAAGGGTGTGACATGGCGATTTGCCGCCCGACCGGTCCCGTTGACCCGCTTCAGTCTGACAGGTTGGGACTGGTGAGCGTATTTTGCATGGTGTCGAAGCATCACCCTTTGGCCGATAAAGCGCTAACGCTCGAAGACTACCTGGCTTATCCACATGCAGTGATTGCTATCAGTGATGGAGTGAAAGCGCTGATAGATGACGCGTTGCGTGGACATCCAGAGCCGAAACTGGCGCTACGTGCTTATCACCTGGAAGCGGCGGTAGCGATGTTGGATAGCCTGCCACTTATCATTACCGTTCCCGCTGACTTGGCGTATCTCGTGGGTGAAAAATATGATTTGGTGATTAAGCCACTGCCGTTCGAATTTAAGCCGTTTGATTATTCCCTGATTTGGCACCCAAGGACGGAGCATTCCGCGGCGCAGGTATGGCTTAGAAACCTAATTAAAGAAGAATGCAGCCGCCTTATCGATACGCGAATTAAAGATATGGGGTTTGTTTGACCCTCAATCTTTAATACCAATCATAGTAAGTATCTGCTCATCCTAGCTTGTTAAAATGCTCGATAACAGCGTTGAAAAATTTGATTGTAGAGTAACTACTTATCGAAATTTTTCGCCTTGTTCTCTAGCATTTTTCCTGCGCTATTTCTGATCAGCTACCTACTGTGATTGGTATAAAACTAAAAACGGAGCCCATGGGCTCCGTTTTTTGTATACCTCAAAGAAGGCTTACAGCTTGATCACCACACGGCCAGTGATTTGACCATTGGTGATGGCTTCTGCTGCTTCTGGTACTTCTTCCAGTGAGATTTCGCGACAGCCGTTATCGTAGTAGCTTGCTGGCAATATCTCAGAGATACGCTGCCACGCTTTCTGGCGACGCTCGAAAGGCGCGTATACAGAATCGACACCCAGCAGTTTCACGCCGCGTAGGATAAATGGCATGACTGTGGTTGGCAGGTCGAAACCTCCTGCAAGACCACATGCTGCGACTGCGCCGTCGTAATCAACCTGCGCCAGCACTTTTGCTAGCATCTTGCTGCCAACGGTATCTACCGCGCCTGCCCAAATTTGTTTTTCCAATGGGCGAGCAGGCTCTTCAAATTCACTACGCTCTACCACGCGCGACGCGCCCAGCGATTTCAGCCAATCACCGTTCTCGCTTGAACGGCCTGTTACTGCTACCACTTGATAACCCAGTTCAGATAGCAGCGTGACTGCCACTGAACCGACACCGCCACTTGCGCCTGTCACCAGGATTTCACCTTTCTCTGGTGTGATGCCAGCATCTTGAAGTGCCTGTACACACAGCATGGCTGTCAAACCCGCAGTACCGATTTTCATTGCCTGATCGCCAGAGAGCTTTTCTGGCAGTGGAACCAACCAGTCAGCTTTGAGGCGCGCTTTTTGTGCCATGCCACCCCAATGGGTTTCACCGACGCCCCAGCCAGTCAGTACCACTTTCTGTCCGGTGGTAAAACGTGAATCTGAAGATTCTGCCACTGTTCCTGTCAGGTCGATACCTGGCACCATTGGGAACTCACGACAGATCTTGCCCTTGCCTGTAATAGCCAGACCATCTTTGTAGTTCAGTGAGGAGTAATCCACGTCGATCAGCACATCGCCTTGTGGCAGTCGGCTAACGTCGAGTTCTTGAATGCTTGAAGTGGTGATTTTGTCAGCTTGGTCCAGTACCAGTGCTTTGAACATGGGATGTCCTCCGGAAAGGGGAATAAACGTATGAAATACAGTGTAGAACCAAAGTGGTCATGAAAATAATGAAACTAAATCATGATTAATATGCGTTAAGCGCATAGCTATATAGCTATGCTCCGCTACAAATAACAAAGCCGGGTATTAAACCCGGCTTTGATGACGACACGTTTTTGTTTAAACGCGCTCAAACACCGTAGCAATACCCTGACCTAAACCGATACACATGGTGGCGAGGCCCAGCTCGACATCATTGTGCTCCATCAGGTTGATAAGCGTAGTAGAGATACGTGCGCCTGAACAACCCAGAGGGTGCCCCAGTGCGATCGCGCCACCGTTGAGGTTCACTTTCTCGTCGACTTTATCCAGCAAGCCCAGATCTTTTGCACAAGGCAGTGACTGCGCAGCGAAGGCTTCGTTGAGCTCAATCATGCCGATGTCATCAATGGTGACACCTGCACGCTTCAGGGCTTTTTGCGTCGCCGGTACAGGACCATAACCCATGATAGAAGGATCGCAGCCTGCGACTGCCATCGAGCGCACGCGAGCACGAATTGGCAGACCGAGCGCTTTGGCTTTGTCTTCGCTCATCACCAACATAGCCGCCGCACCGTCAGACAGGGCGGAAGACGTACCAGCGGTTACTGTGCCGTTAGCTGGATCGAATACTGGGCGCAGACCTGAAAGAGTTTCCACTGTGGTTTCCGGACGGATAACTTCATCGTTTTCCATCAGGAAGAGTCCGCCTTTCTCATCATGGCCTTCGGTAGGCATGATTTCATTTTTAAAGCGGCCTTCCACGGTGGCAGCATACGCGCGCTGGTGGGAGCGGGCAGCAAAGGCATCTTGCTGCTCACGGCTGATACCATGGATGCGACCCAGCATCTCTGCAGTCAGACCCATCATACCGGCGGCTTTTGCCACAGACTTGGAAAGACCCGGGTGGAAGTCGACACCGTGAGTCATAGGAACATGACCCATGTGCTCAACGCCACCAATCAAGCAGACATCGGCATCGCCCACTTGAATGGCGCGTGCGGCATCATGCAGTGCCTGCATGGAAGAGCCACAGAGACGGTTAACCGTAGTCGCGGCTACTGTATGTGGAATGCCAGCGAGCAGCGCTGCGTTACGGGCGACGTTGAAGCCTTGTTCCAGAGTTTGCTGCACACAGCCCCAGTAGATGTCCTCGATTTCTGTTGGATCTAATTGTGGGTTACGTGCCAGCAGTGATGCCATCAGGTGCGCTGACAAATCTTCCGCACGGGTGTGGCGGAAAGCACCGCCTTTGGAGCGGCCCATCGGGGTTCGAATACAATCGACAATCACGACGTTTTTCATGTTGTTTTCCCTCTCAATTCCTTGTGGTTAGGCAGACTGTCGTTGGGCATCGAAATACCCTTCGCCTTTGGCAGCTTTGTCGCGAAGACCTTGTGGCACTTCATAGGCTGGGCCCAGATTGGCCAGTTGGTCAGCCATAGCAACATAGTTTGCCAGTCCAATGGTATCCAGATAACGGAATACACCGCCTCGGAATGGAGGGAAGCCAAGGCCATAAACCAGCGCCATGTCTGCTTCCTGAGGAGTCGCGATAATGCCTTCTTCCAGACAACGCACTACTTCGTTGATCATCGGCACCATCATGCGGTTGATGATTTCTTCGTCGCTGTAATCGGCCGCCGAACCGAGTACTGATGACAGCAGGCCTGTGACATCGGCATCCACGTCTTTCTTAGGCTTGCCTTTACGGTCAACCGAGTATTTGTAGAAACCGACGCCATTCTTCTGACCAAAGCGCTCGGACTCAAACATCACATCGACAGCATCTCGGTAGCTTTTCGCCATACGTTCTGGGAAACCTTCTGCCATCACAGCCTGTGCATGGTGCGCAGTATCAATGCCTACGACATCAAGTAGGTAAGCAGGACCCATTGGCCAGCCGAACTTCTTCTCCATCACTTTGTCGACTTTGGTGAAGTCAGCGCCGTCACGAAGCAGCATGCTGAAACCGGCAAAGTAGGGGAACAGCACGCGGTTTACGAAGAACCCTGGGCAATCGTTGACGACAACAGGGCTTTTACCCATCTTGGCGGCATATGCCACCACGCGTGCCACGGTTTCTTCTGAGGTATCCTTACCTCGAATGACTTCTACCAGTGGCATGCGGTGCACGGGGTTAAAGAAGTGCATGCCGCAGAAATTTTCTGGTCGCTTGAGCGATTTCGCCAACAGATCGATAGGAATCGTGGAGGTGTTGGAAGTCAGTACTGCACCTTCTGGTAGCAAGGCTTCCACTTCGCTCAGTACTGCCGCTTTCACTTTCGGGTTCTCTACCACGGCTTCAACAACTACGTCAGATTGCTCGATACCTGCGTAGTGAAGGCTAGGGGTAATAGAGGCAAGTACCTCTGCCATTTTCAAACCGTTAAGACGACCACGCTCCAATTGCTTGTTCAGCAGTTTGGAGGCTTCTTTCATGCCGGTTTCAAGCGAGGCCTGGCTGATGTCTTTCATCAGTACCGGCACACCTTTGCTGGCTGACTGGTAAGCGATACCGCCACCCATGATGCCTGCGCCCAATACAGCGCCACGCTCAGTTGGCTTGCCTTCTTTAGCGGCTTTCTTGGCTTTGGATTTCAGGTACTGATCATTGAGGAAAATACCAACCAGTGCCTGAGTGACATCGTTCTTCGCCAGTTTGACGAAGTGTTTGTTCTCAACCAACAGGGCACCGTCGCGGTCGGAGCGTGACGCTTCTTCAATCGCCATAACTGCAGTCATAGGAGCTGGGTAGTGAGAACCTGCCACACGCGCCACCATGCCTTTGGCCATGGTGAAGCTCATGGTGGCTTCTATCTTGTTCAGTTGCAGTGGCGCTTTTTTCTGTGCGCGACGTGATTGCCAATCCAACTTGCCTTCAATGGCTTGCTTAGCAAGGGCAATCGCAGCATCACGCAGGTCATCCGGTGCCGTCACGGCATCAACCAGACCGATTTTGAGTGCGGCATCGGCTTTGCTTTCTTTACCAGCGGTGATGAGCTCCATCGCGGTATCTGCGCCCACCAGACGTGGCATACGCACGGTGCCGCCAAAGCCCGGCATGATACCAAGTTTGGTTTCTGGCAGGCCGATACGCGCGGTGGAATCAGCAATACGGAAATCAGTAGCAAGAATGCACTCGCAGCCACCGCCCAGCGCGAAACCGGAAATGACGGAAACGGTTGGGAAAGGCAGATCTTCGAGTTTGTTGAAGATATCGTTCGCGTGCGTGACCCAATTTGAGAGCTCTTCCTCTGGCTTGGCAAACAAGCCGAGGAATTCAGTGATATCTGCGCCTACGACAAACGCTGGTTTGGCTGATGTCAGCAGCAAGGCTTTTACGTCAGACTTTTGCGAGAGAGCATTAAGCGCCTCGTTGAGACTTTCCAGTGTTGCAAGGTCGAATTTATTAACAGAGCCGGGTGCATCGAGGTTCAGCTCCGCAAGGCCATCTTCCAGATAGCGCACGGACAGGGTGTCACCTTGGTAAATCATGTTCTATCTCCGTATTGCCAGATCTTTGTCTGGTTTGGTTTACCTTTAGGTAGAGGGTAGTCGTTATAGTCAGCTTTAGTCTGAGCCGGGCTGAACAAAAAGGCAATAGAAATGTTAAACAGATGTTTGAAATTTGTGTTTAAACTATCTGTTTAAATCTTGCGTTCTCACTATTTCAACGAGTTAGCGCTTTTGCTGTGTTACGATTTTCTTGTGTTAAAATCCCGCGCCTTTTCAATTTATGGTGACTCGCATGAATACCTCGCCTTATCTGATCCCGTTGTCACCCGTGATATCGGAAGAAGAGATAAAGAAGAGCCGCTTTATTACCTATCTCGCCCATACGCCTGGCATCGAAAGTGCCAAAGCGTTTGTGGCAGAAATAAAAGCGAAGCATGCTGATGCACGCCATAACTGTTGGGCATTCGTTGCTGGGCGTCCTGAGGACTCGATGAGTTGGGGCTTCAGTGATGATGGAGAGCCTTCCGGTACGGCCGGTAAGCCTATCCTTGCGCAGCTATCTGGCAGTGGTGTGGGTGAGGTCACTGCAGTGGTGACGCGCTACTATGGTGGTATCCGGCTGGGGACTGGTGGGCTTGTCAAAGCTTATGGTGGCGGTGTGCAACAGGCGCTACTGCAACTGGCAACGAAAGAGAAGGCGATTACGGTTCAGTTCACAATAAGCTGTGAATACCCTCACATTGCCTTGATCGAATCGATACTGGCTTCCCATAACGCGGTTCAGGTTAATACTGAATTCAGCCATAATGTGGAGATGACAGTGGAAGTGGATGCACGGAGTGCCGAACAGATCGCAGCGGAGATTTTTAATCGCTCCCGCGGTCAGGTTAGCGTGGCCGGGCTTGATAAAAATACATAATTCAGGCTCACGCCTGAATATAAGGATGAGCCGTCCAAGGCTATGCAATTTCGTTCAATTATCCGGATTGTCGGGCTTCTTCTTGCCCTTTTCAGTATCACCATGCTGGCGCCAGCCGTGGTGGCATTCATTTACCGCGATGGTGAAGGTTTCCCTTTTGTTCTCACTTTCTTCCTTCTTCTCGCGGGCGGTGGTCTTCTCTGGTTTCCTAACCGACGTTTCAGACATGAATTGAAAGCCCGTGATGGCTTTTTGATTGTGGTGCTGTTCTGGACGGTAATCGGCAGTGCAGGGTCTATTCCGTTCATGCTGTCGGAACAGCCCAATATGTCGGTAACCGACGCCTTCTTTGAATCCTTCTCAGGCCTGACGACGACTGGGGCAACGGTGATGGTGGGGCTCGATAACCTGCCAAAAGCGGTACTGTTTTATCGCCAGCTTCTGCAATGGTTCGGGGGCATGGGTATCATTGTGCTTGCGGTAGCTATTCTGCCAGTGCTTGGTATCGGTGGTATGCAGCTTTACCGTGCTGAAATCCCGGGGCCGGTTAAAGACAGCAAGATGACACCGCGTATTGCAGAAACGGCGAAAGCGCTGTGGTACATCTATCTTGCGCTGACAGTTTCCTGCGCATCAGCTTACTGGCTGGCGGGGATGTCGGTGTTCGATGCTATCAGCCACAGTTTCTCGACGGTCGCTATCGGCGGATTCTCAACCCATGATGCAAGTATCGGCTATTTCAACAGCCCGGCGATTAACTTCATCACGGTGTTCTTTCTCTTTATCTCAGCGTGCAATTTCTCGCTACACTTTGCCGCTTTTGCCAGTGGCAAGCTACATCCCGGTTTCTATTTCAAAGACCCAGAGTTCCGTGCGTTTATCGTGATCCAGCTTATTCTGCTGGCGATTGTGTTTGGCATGTTGATTAACCATGGCACTTACGAGTCTGAGTTTGAGGCTTTTAACCAGGCTATCTTCCAGACCGTATCGATTTCCACGACAGCGGGTTATACCACGACGAGTTTTTCCGAGTGGCCATTATTCCTGCCGGTGCTTCTACTGTTTTCCTCTTTTATAGGTGGTTGTGCAGGCTCAACAGGTGGCGGAATGAAAGTGATTCGAATCCTGCTGCTGTCACTACAAGGTTCTCGTGAACTGAAACGTCTGGTGCACCCAAGGGCGGTGTACACCATCAAAGTGGGCAACAAAGCCTTGCCTCAACAGGTGGTGGATGCAGTTTGGGGATTTTTTTCTGCCTATGCGCTGGTATTTGTCATCTGTATGCTGGGGCTTATCGCTACGGGTATTGATGAGTTAACGGCATTCTCTGCGGTTGCGGCGACCCTCAATAATCTCGGTCCTGGTTTGGGCGAGGTAGCAGTTCACTTTGGCGATATTAATAGTGGTGCGAAATGGGTACTGATTGTCTCCATGCTGTTCGGACGTCTCGAAGTGTTCACCTTACTGGTTCTGTTTACGCCGACCTTCTGGCGTAGCTAATAGCTTTTATAGGAATAATGATGAAAAAGGCGCTTTTACTTCACTCTAGTCGTGAAGGTCAGACAGTAAAGATTCTTCGTTCTATTGAAAGTGAATTGTCAGGCAATTACGAATGTGAGCTGGTGGACCTGCACGACATGCCCGAGGTGAATTGGGCGGAATATGACAAGGTACTGATTGGTGCGTCAATTCGCTATGGTCACCTTAATAAGAAGCTATACCGTTTTATCGAAAACAACCTTTCTGCGCTCAACGAAAAGAAAGCTGCCTTTTTCTGCGTGAATCTGACAGCACGCAAACCTGGTAAAGACACACCGGAAGGTAGTGTCTATATGAAGAAGTTCAGAAAACTGTCGCCTTGGCAGCCAGAACTGCAAGATGTGTTCGCCGGTGCGCTCTATTATCCCCGCTATAAGCTTTTCGATCGTGTCATGATTCAGTTCATCATGAAGATGACAGGCGGCGAAACTGACCCAACTAAAGAAGTTGAGTACACCAACTGGGATAGAGTGAAGGACTTTTCAGAGCGATTTCGTTCACTTTAATGCCGTTTTGGGTGAAAAGTAATCGAACGCACCGTTTTTCATAAAAAACCTCAAAAAAGCCCTTGCCAGATTTTTAGACCTCCCTATAATGCCGCCTCACCGACACGGAGAGCGGCTCCCGCAGCGGAAACGCCCACTTAAATCGGTACGGCGAAGGCCTCAAAAATTGAGTTGAAATAAACGCTTGACGCGCTGTTTCGAATCAGTAAAATGGCC